>DASVDY010000135.1:0-34636 GCA_036380855.1 Rhodanobacteraceae bacterium | reverse complement strand
ACCTTCACCGCAACGTACGGATCGCGGTCGCGCGCTTCCACCTTGCGCTCGTCGCGCGCCACGAACACCACGCCCATCCCGCCCCGCCCGATCTCCCGCTCAAGCAGGAACCGCCCCTTCAGCAGCATGCCCACCGTGGCGCTTTCGCCCTGGGTGGCGGTCGCGACGCGCTCCCATCCAGAAGATCCGCTGCCGCTGGTCGAAGACCCACCGGTGTCCGGGCCGGCATCGCCGACCGCGGGAGCATCCGGTATCGGCGGCAGCGAAGAACGCGCCCGCGTATCCGCGTCCTCCTGCTGCACCGGCATCGTTTGGGATGCCGGGCACACCACCGTGGCGCCTTCCTGTTGCGGCTCGTCCTCCTGCGGCTGCGGCTTCGAAACCGGCTGGACCACGGTCGCATCGCCCTGCGCGATCCGCGCGCCCGCGGGTCGCACCGCGGTCAGGTCCTGGTCGGCGGCGCAGCCCGCGCCCGCCTGCGCGCGCAACGACTCCAGCTTCGCCAGCAGTGCCTGTGCGATTTCCGGGTTGAAGCCCCGGTCCTTTTTCAGCCGCTCGAGCACGGCGCGCTCGCGGGCGTATACATCGTCGGAAATCGGGCCGCGCGCGACCAGCGCGTCGAACAACGCGGGGAGCTTCAGCTCGTCGCTGCGAAAGGCCGCAATCAGCTCGCCCAGGGAATTCATGCGGCCTCAATCTTCCAGTCGCACCACGATCGCGGAGAGGTTGTCGCGCGCGGCGCGGTTGAGCGAAACCTCGAACAGCTCCGCGAGTGCCCCCTCGGGCGAGGGATTGCGGCGACAGACATCGTCAATTTCGATGTCGGCCATTTCCTTGTTGATGCCGTCGGTGCAAAGCACGAAGCGGGTGCCGGGCCTGCTGTCGGCCACCACCCAGTCCACGAACATCGCGTCCTCCGCGCCGATCGCACGGGTCAGCACGCCGGCGTTGGCCTGCTGCGCCGGCCCGCCGCCGAACTGGGTGACGTCGTCCTTCACGCCGTGCACGTGGTCGCGGCTGATCTGTCGCAATTGCCCGTCCTGGTAGCAGTAGGCCCGGCTGTCGCCGATCCATCCGCACAGCACGAAATCGCGATCGTGCACCAGCACCACGACCGTGGAGCCGATGATGTCCACGCCGCGCTCGGCTGCCAGCCGGCGCAGCTCGGCGTTGATCCCGGCCAGCGCGTCCTCGATGGATTCGATGAAGTCGAAGGTGCTTCCCGACCGCGGCAACGCCCCCAACCGCTGCACGATCAGGTTGCTGGCGTAGTCGCCCGCCGCATGGCCGCCCATGCCGTCGGCCACCACCCACAGGCCGATGTCGTCCCGCAACAGGATGGCGTCTTCGTTGCGACGCCGGACCTTGCCCGAATCCGAACGCCCCGCAGCTTGAAAGCGCATGCTCATGTGCCGACCTCGATGACGGTGAACGGCCAGGCCGCAGGCTCGTCCTCCAGACGGGCGGCCATGGCGACGTGTGCGTGCGCATCCTCGCATGTTGGCAGCGCCAGTGCGCTGGCGAGCACCGCCTCGGAGAGCCGCGCCAGCTTCTCCGTCGCCGCAAGCAGAAGGCGATCGCCGGGTTCCACGGCGCAGGCGACCGCATCGCTCCCGGGAGTTTCCGCCGCGCCGAGCCCCGCAACCGGGCGGTACGCCTGTGGGGCGACAAGATTGCCGAACGCATCCTTGCGTTCGGTGTCGTCATCCGACGAGGGCGACGGTGCGGCGACGAACATCGGGCGCAGTTGCCCGCGCCGCCAGTGCCAGCCGGCCGCATTGCCGATGCGCAGCACGTCCACGCGATCGGCGGCGACGCAGGCCGCAATGACGGCGCCATCCTCGGCCACCGGATTGATCAGGTCTTCGCGCCGTTCCAGCAGGCGCGGATGGATCGCCAGCAGCCGCGCTCGGAGCGCGTGCATGTCGAGCGCGGGCAGCCCGTCGGGCAGGTCCGCGATGGCGGCTCGCACCGCCACCGCGGCCTGACGCCGCGGGTCTGGCGGGCCATCGTCGGCGGCGATCAGGGTCAGCGCGCCGCGCCTGGTCACCGCCACGGGCGACGATGACGGCGCCTCGGCGACAACCGTGGCGCCGGCCACGGTGTCGGCCATCAGGGGTTCGGGCGCGCGAAAGTCCTGCGTCGGCGCCGGGGGGACAAGATCCCCCACCGGCGACGTCGGGGGCAGCAGGTCGCCCAGCACGTCGTCCATGTCGGCGGGCAGCACATGAACTTGCCTCGACGCGCCTGGCGGCGGCGGCGACGGGGCCGGCGTTGCCGGTGCGTCGAATCCGGCCGCATTCTGCCAGGGCGTCGGTGCATAGGCGGCATCCAGGAACCCCGCGTACGCAGCCGGCTCCGGCAGGCCGCGCGTCATCAGTATCGTCGGCGGCACCCGCGCACCGCCGTGCGTCCACCAGAGGCAGCCGTCGCGCGCCGCGACGCAATCGCTCCAGCGGCGGAGCAGTTCCTCGCCGGCGGTGCGCAACCACGGCACGCGCCAGTGATCCGCGAACGCCCAGTCGGTTGCGCCGGGTTCCGCCGGAGCGTTCGCCAACACATTCAGCGGTCCGGGCAACTGCAGCATCTTCGCCTCGAACGCGGCGGCATCGCTCGCATCGTCGGCCTGCGCTTCCGCGTGCACGCACTGCAACGCGGCGAACCAGCGCGCGCCACCGCGCAATACCCGCGCCACGGCATTCGCATCGTCCAGGGGCGCGGCCAGCACCATCGGGAACCCGCGGCCGACCCGATCCATGCTCGGCCCCATCAGGCCCACCCACGCCGAAGCGCCGCATACGCCCGGCGCCAAGGCAAAGCGCCAGACCGGGCTGGCGCGCCAACCCGCCCGCCAGTTCGCGCCGAACACGCCGCGGCTGGCGCACAGCGCCGCCTCGAAGCAGCGGTCCCAGCGGTCAATGAAGTCCGGCGGCAACCGGCGACGCACGAAATCCCCCGCCCCGGGAAGCTTGCCGAAATATCCCACCCCCGTCGGCTCGGACATCCGCTACCTCCCGCACCGGAAGCGCTGCACGACGGTATCGAGAAACGGATTCCTGAGGTTGCCCGCCTGGATCGTGACCTTGGCAACATGGCCGCCGAAGTCGAAATTCGCCACGTAGCGCAGGCTGGATTCCTTTTGCAGGTTGGCCGCCTGCAGCGCGCGGAAAAAGGCCCAGTCGCCCTGGTAATTGAATGCGCTCAGCAACGTGCCGCTCGGATCCCACGCCGACACGGTGACGCTGCCGGGTTTCGGCCCCGGCCATTTCATCGCCATGCTGGATGGGGCGCCGGGCTGCCAGGTGAAGGTCTGCCCTTCCACGTCAATCGCCAGCTTGCCGATGCCGCTGTCCAGTTGCGGTGAGCCGATGCTGAAGTCCACCTCCGGTACGTTCGCGCCATCGTGGAAATACATCTGCTTGATGCTGTCGGCGAGCTGCATCTGCGCAAGCATGCCCGGCGGACCCGCCACCGCGCCCGGACCCGTCTTCCACTGCCACACGCTGCCGCTGGCATCCACCAGCTTGGCGAGCGTCTGCTTGTAGAACCCGTCGAAGCGGCCGCCGTAACCGAACAGTTCGGAAAAATTCTGCAGCGGGATGTCGCTGCGGCTGGCCGGGAAGAACGGATAGCGGCCATTGGTGTAGGACGCGCAATCCTTGCCGACCGCCTGCTGGAACTGGTCGCCCAGCGCGCTCTTGGTGCCGCTGGCGACCAGGCTCTGGCTGGCGCCGGTCAGCACGCCCAGCCAGCCAGCCGCAGGTTGCGGCAATTGCGCGACCTGCTGCTGCGCCAGCAGCAGTTGCGGGTTCGGCTGGCCGGCCGAATCGGTGAAGTCGGTCATCGTCAGCAAGGTCTTGCTGAGCTGGTCGAGGGACGCGAGCGTCTGGTCAAGCGGCGCGGCGCCGGGGGCTCCCGCCGTGAGCTTGTCGAGCGCGTCGAAATGCGCGCTGATCGCCGCACCCGGCGGCGCGACCGCCGGTGCGGCCTCCCCGCCGTTGGAACCGGCCAGCGCGCGCGCCAGCGCATTCTGGGTGGCCCGCTGCATGGCCTTCTGCTCCAGCGCCTTTTCGGCCGCCGCGGCCGTCTTCTCTCCGGCGGATTCAGGCGGCGCGCGCAGCATGTCGGAGGTGTTGTCGCTGACCACCTTGAGCAAGGCCTTTAGCGGCGAGCTCGGCCCGGACAACTTCGCCGCCACCGCGCTCGCATCCTGGATGCTGGCGATCGGCTGCAATTCGAAATCGTTCAGCAACCCGTCCCAGGCCTTGATGTAGTCCTGTTCGTACAGCGCCAGCACCTGCTGCTGCAGTCGCGACTGCGCAAGCGCATCCATCTTGCCCGCACCGAATACCCAGTCGTCCTGCGCGAATTGCTTCACCGCGTCGGCGATGCCCTTGTCGGCTTCGCGCTGGAACACCGCTTGGGTGTACAGCGCCGGAAACGGTTGCGACAGCGGCGCGCCGCTCCTGCGCCGGAATACGTTGCCGAGCAGGCCCAGGTCCTTGTCCAGTTGCAACGGCTGGTCGCCGGAACTGGCCTCGTCGAGCTTGAGGCTGCCGTAGACCAGGGTCGCAAGGTCGGCGGTCTGCAAGGTGCTGCGCGCCTGCGCGACGAGGTTCTGGTCCAGCGGGATCGCGCGCAACTTGACCGGATCGTCCACCAGCGCGGTGAAGTGCCTGGTCAGCGCCTGCTGCAACACCGGCCCATCCGGGAACAGCCTGCTCCACTCGATGTTGGTGAGCGCGATCAGTTGATCCACGTTGCGATGCTGCGGCTCGCCCAGCATCAGGTAACCCTTGAGGTAGTAATACAGTGCCTGCGGATCGCCGGCGTTGCCGTCGAGCCCGGCGCGAAACTGCGCCGCCACGCCCGGCAGCAACAGGCCGTTGAGTTCGCGCAGGTAGGCATCGTGCACTTCGCCGCCCACGGCGTTGCCCTGGTACAGACCGAAGCGCATCAGCAGCGGCACGTCGCCGTCGTATTGCCGCGCGACTTGCTGTACCGAAGCGAGCGCTTCGAGCCGCTGCAACGCTTCGGCGAAATACTGTTCCGGCGTGGTCGCGCCGGTGAGGTCGGCCTGCGCCGGATACTGGGTGATGGCCTGCTGAACCTGCGCGATGTAGCCGCGGTTGCGCCCGTAACTTGTCACGAATGCCGCAATCAGGAGGACGGTCGCGGCGGCGATCCCGGCGTAGGCCGCCACCTGCACCAGCGCCTTCTTGCGCTCCAGCGCGGGGTTGGTGCCCGCGAAACCCGATTCGCGGAACAACACGTCCTTCAGCAACCGCTCGACGAAGAAGGTGCGCTGCTTCGCGCCCGGCGCCTGCACGCGCGCCGGATCCAGCCCGAAGGTGCGCGCGACCGCGCCCATCATGCGGTCAATGGGCATGCCTTCCTGCGTGCCCGAGGTCAGGTACACGCCGCGCAGCAGCGCCGACATGCCGTACTGCTGGCCGCCGCTGAACACGCCCTCCACGAATTGCCGCACGATCTCGCGCAGCGAACCCAACTGCAGCGGGAACGACAGCAGGTTCGCCCGGCGGGTGCGGTCGCGTTCGCCGTGCAGGCGGTCGAGCACGCGCGCATTCAAGCGGTCCAGCAGCAGGTCGAATTCGGCGGGGAGCGCCGCTGCCGCGCTGCCGTCCATGGTCTGCTGCGACGGGAACGACATGCCCCAGACCTGCGCGCGCTGGTCGGCGTCGAGATCGTCGAAGAACTCCTCGAATCCCGCGACCAGGTCGGACTTGGTCAGCACCAGATACACCGGCACGCGGATGCGCAACTGCTCGCCGAGTTCATCCAGCCGCCGGCGCACCGCCGCGATGTGGTCGCGCAATCCGTTCGCGTCCAGCATCAGCAGGTCGGACAGGCTCATCGCGACCAGCACGCCGTTGATCGGGCGCCGCTTGCGGTATTTGCGCAGCAGCGAAAGGAACTCGGCCCACGCGCCGGCGTCGGCGGCGCGGTCGGAATCCTGGGTGGTATAGCGCCCGGCGGTGTCGAGGAACACCGCCTCGTCGGTGAACCACCAGTCGCAATTGCGGGTGCCGCCGACGCCGCGCAGTGCCTCCTTGCCGAAGCGATCCGACAGCGGGAAGTGCAGGCCGGAATTCTGCAGCAGCGTGCTCTTGCCCGAGCCCGGCGGACCGATCACCACGTACCACGGCAACGTATACAGGTTGCCGCCGCCGCGCCGCTTGCGCAGCATGTCAACGGCTTCCTGGAAACGTCCCTGCAAGAGCGCGCGCTCATCGGCGCCACGCTCGTCGCGATCGCCGGCCGGTGCCGCGGACTGGCCGGCCACGTCGCCCGCCATCTGCTTCGCCTTGCCGCGCGCGCGCAATTGCGCGACCTGCAACCAGATCGCCCAGATCGCGAGGATCACGATGATCAGCACCAGCCGCGCGGTGGCGCCGGCGAGCGGTTGCGAATCGCCGATCCCCAGGTACGGGCCGCCGAACCAGATCAGCACCGACAGCAGGGCGATGCCGACCAGGGCGATGAACCATCCCGCCTTGAGCAAGTCCAGAAGCTTCTTCACCGCACGCACCCCTCAAGGAATGTAGATCAGGTCCACGCGCCGGTTGCGGGCGCGATTGGCCGGCGTGTCCGCCGGGAGCGCGATCGGCTGCGAGGAGCCCGCGCCGCTGGATTCGATCCGTCCCGGATCGCTCAGGCCGTCCTCGAGAATCTTCACCACCGCCTTTGCGCGCGCCGCGGAGAGCGCGAAGTTGTCCTTGAATCGCAGCGAATGGATCGGCTGGTCGTCGGTGTGGCCGACCACGATCACGCGCCCGGATACCTGGTTGAGCGCGGCGGTGATGGCATGCAGCAGCGGGATCTCCTGCGCCGCAAGGTCAACGCCGCCGGAGGCGAACATGCCGGACCCGCTCAGGCGCACCAGTTCGCGGCCGTTGCCCTGTTCGATGATCTGCAATTGCCCCGCCTGCGCCTGCGGCGCCAGCAGTTCCCGCAGCGTCTTCTGCGCCGGCGGCGGCGGCAGGTTCGCCTTCTCGGGGAACACCACGTTTTCCAGCCCGATCTTCGCCGCCTGTTCGCTGATCGGCGCGGAGAACGTGTTGAGCCGGGTAAAGAAGAACAGGAACACGCCGAGCAGGATGCACGCCGCGGCGGCCACGATCACCCACAGCGGCACGTACCGCACGACCGGGTTGCGACGATCCTCGATGCCGCGCCAGTGCGGCGACAGTTCGGCGGGCGCGGCCGTGCGCTGCGACCTGATGCGTTGGTAAAGGTCTTCCTGGATGTCGGCCAGCCTGGCGCGGCCGCCGGCCTCGATCTGGTAGCGGCCGGCGAATCCCAGCGCGAGACAGATGTACATCAGCTCGATCAGGTCAATGTGCTTCGAGGCGTCCGCGCACAGGCGCTCGAGGATCTGGAAGAACTTGGCGCCGCCGTAGGATTCGCCGTGGAACATCACCAGCAGCGTCTTCTGCGACCAGCCGCTCTGCTCGCCCCAGGGTGCGTTGAGCACCGCCTCGTCCAGCATCGTGCACAGCACATAGCGCGCCGCGGTGATGGTCTGCGCGGGAACGTTGGCCGACTGCACGCGGCTTTCGAACCTGCGGATCTGCGCGACCACCTGCTCGCGCAGGTGCGAAGCGTCGGGCGGCGTCACGCTGTGGCGCAATTGCACGCCCAGCAGCAGCAGCGGCGCGGCTGCGCGCACCAGCGGGTTCATGCCGCTGCCGAGCATCGCGTTCACGTCCGCCGGAACGCCGGGCGAGGTTGCGGGCGCGCCCGCGCGCGGGGGCGCGGGCGCGGGTGCAGGCGACCCCGGGCGCTGCTGCGGCAGCACTACCGTGCGGTCGTCCTGCATGTCGTCGAAGGGACCCCTCGGGGTGTTCATGTCAGCCTCCCCTGATCGCCCACAGCTGCAGGTCGAGACCGGAGAATTCGTTGCCGAAATGGAAGGCGATGCCGCCGGAGCCTTTCAGTTCTCCCCACATCGCCGAATGCTTGTCGAACTCGAAATACAGGTAGCCGGAGTTGTACGGGATCTGGCGCGGCGCCACCGGCATCGGATTGACCGTGATGCCGGGCAGTTGCAGGTTCACAAGGTCCCGGATCTTCTCCACCGAACCGATCTTTGATTGCGCCGGAAGCTGCCTGCGCAATTCTTCCGATTTCATGTCGGCCTTGGCGGCGAGCACGAACACCGCGTTGTCGAGCAGCGTGCGATCGGCCACCACCGCGACCCACACGCCGTAGCGGCGCTGCTGGATCGGGATCGGCATCGCGGTCTGTTCCATTACCGCGCTCAGGCTGTTGCGCAAGGCCAGGATCACCGGATCGAAACTCTCGCGCAGCGCCTCGTGGCGGTACGGCGGAAACTGGGGCGCGCGCTTGCCCGCCGCCGTGAACGTGGCCAGCTCGCCGGCCATCGCCACCAGCATCCGATAGAAGATTTCCGGATGGATGGTCGGCGCCTGAGACAGGTGCGCGACCAGCGGCTGCCAGCGGTTCACCACCTGCAGCAGCAGGAAGTCCGCGATCTCCGCGGCGCCGCCGCGATCGGTCAGCGCAACGCGATTGGCGAGGGCTTCGCCGCGCTGGTGCAGCAGGCCCAGCAGTTCGGTGAGGAACGTCACCAGCCGCGGCGCGGCCTGGCAGCTCTTGGCGCTGGGGATGAAAGCCTCTTCCAGCATCACGCGCCGATCGGCGCGGCATTCCACCACGCGCGCCAGCGGGATGCGCGTCAGCCCCTCCATCGGCTGCGACTGCGGCAACAGCCGGCAGGCCATGCCGCCCACTTCCAGCGGCGTCAGGCCGTCCACGCTGCCGGACGCGTCGCGCACTTCCGTCTCGCGCACGCGGAAACGGAACAACTGCTCGGCCGGCGCTTCCGGCCGGCCGCTGTCGGGTTGCGTCGGCGACCGCAACGGCAAGGTGAGGAAAACCGTCTGGTCCCGCCAGTCGGGCGCGATGTCCAGCGGCGGCGGCAGCGGATCGTCGCCGGGCATGTCGAAAGGCGTGCCGTCAGGGAACACGCCGCGCGCACGCTTGATCCCGAGCTTGCCCACCGCCAGCAGGTCGCCTTCGATCTCCAGCTCGTGGAACCCCCACGCGTACGGCTGCATTTCGCCGGCGCGCAATTCCACGTAGCGCTCGAGATAGCGTTCCTGCTGCTGCATGTGCTGGGGCCGCAGGAACAGCCCTTCGCTCCAGATGACCTTGTTGTTTCGTGCCATGCCCTGCGCCTGTTCTGAACGGTTGTGCCCGGCCGCGGAGCCGGGGAATGCATTGGCTAGCGAACGGATCTGGCCTGTTGTACGCGACGCGCCGATTTCAATCGCGCAAGCTGATCCTCGTAGGCGCGCGCGAACTCGTCGCCGAACAGCCGGCGGAAACACTCGTCCGGGTCGCCCGCCAGCGATTGATAGTGGTCGCGATAGCGCGCCCAATGCTTGCCCTTGCCGGCGAATACCCCGCCGCCGCCTTCGAACTCCTGCTCGAAGCGATCGGGATCGAAATGGCGCAGCAGCGCGTCGAAGCCCGCGCGCACGCCGGCGAGCATCGCCATCTGGTGGCAGCGGATGTCATCGAAGGCATCGTCGAAAGCCGCCGCGCCGGAAAGGAACGCCGGATTCGGCGCAGCCATGATTTTCTGCAGCGCCTCGTCCACGCTCAGCGCGAACTTCAGCGGGTTGTTTTCCGATCGCTGGATGATCGTCATCGGCAACCGGAAGTTGTTCTTGATCTCCGCGCGCGCGCGCAGCACGTCCATCACGCCGTCCACGACGACGCGCAGCATTGCATCCACGTCCCCCTGCAGCGCCTGCGCCGCCGGCGCAGGTTGCCGCGGCGGTACCGGCGCCTGCGGCGGCGGCACGGGTTTCGCAGCCGCGGGCGGGGCGGCCGGCACGGCGGGTGGCGCGTCCTCGCCCAGGAGGTCCCAGTCGTCGGGAAGCGGGCCGGCCCGGCGCTGCACGTCGGTTGCCGGCGGACGGAAGTGATCCTCCATGCCCGGCGAGTGGTTCCAGCTCACCGGCGGCGCGGGGTCGGCCGGCGCGGGCGCCGGCGCGAACGGCGCATCCAGGAAGCTGAGCGGATCCAGGCTGGCAGGATCGGCCGGCTGTGCCCCGGGAATAAGGCTTTCCACCGATGATGCCGTGGGCGCGGCGGTGCGCGCCGGCGCAGGGGCCGGGCCGCCGAGGTCGAAATCCAGCAGGTCGCCCCCGCTCGCCGGGATGGGCGCCACCGGAGCTGCGGGCGCGACGGCAGCGGGCGCGGCAACCGACGCAGCGGGCTGCGCGTCGCGCGGCACGACCTGCACGATGGTTTCGCTGTCCTGCTGCAGGCGCACGACGATCTCGAAGTTGTCAATGCGCAGCTTGTCGCCGTCCTTCAGCGCCGCCGGGTCGCCCTTGATCAGCGGCGCGCCGTTCAGGAGCAGTCCGTTGGTGCTGCGGTCCTCGACGAAATAGATGCCGTTGACGTAGCGGATCATGGCGTGCACGCGCGAGACGCCGGCTGCGCTCAGCACCCAGTCGCAGTCCTCGGCACGGCCGATGCTGCCGTCCTTGCCGACGAACATCTTGCGGCTGCGCGTGCCGAGTTGCGCGGCTTGCGCACCGGTCACGCTCAGGGTGAGGATTTGCGGTTCGGGTGTGCTCATGCTTGCTTGGCGGGCGCTCCCTGCGGGCCCTGTGTGCCGAGCAGATCCATTGCCCGTTGGATGAAAGCGATACGGCGCGTGGCGAACTCCCCCGGTGCCAGCGCGGCCATCATGTTTACCGCAGCCACAGCCGCGCACGCGGTGAGGTGTTCGGGCGGCGGAACCGGCGTCTCCTGCCTGGCCGGCGCAAGACTGCCATCCGCCCAGCCGGCAGCCGCCGCGATCCATGCCCCCAGAGACTTGTAGCCCCCCGCATTGGCGAACTCGAATGCCGCACGCCGGTTCGCCTCGTTGGGCTCGCGCGCCCATTTCTCGGCCAGCGACGCGCCCGCCCGATCCTCCACGGACAACTGCTGCTCGCGCGCGCACTGGCACAACCAGGCCACAACATAGCGCTTGGGCAGCAGGCGCGCCAGCAACTTCAGCGCGTCGCCCGCTTCGCCGCCGTCCAGCAGCGACTGCACCGCCGCCCGCGGCGTCATGGCATCGCGCAGCCGGGCATTGGCCTCCCCCGACAACTCCATCTGCGCCGACGCCTGCATGATGAGGGACATTGGATTTCCGCCTCAACCGATCTTGACGAGCGCGCCGGCCACGGAGGTCACGGCGGTTCCGCTCACGTTGACCATGGTGCCCTTGACCTCGGTGGTCGCGGACGACTGCAGCTTGGCTTCGGTGTTGCCGTTGATCTCCACAGCCATGTCGGCGTTGATCTTGATGTTCATCCCCTTGATCTGGATGGTTCCGTCGCTGCTCATGGTGATGCTGGTCGCGCCGCACACCAGCTTGATCTCCTGGCCGGCGCTCAGCTTGAAGTTCTGGCCGATGCTGGTGGTGCCGTTCTGGGTGACGTCGAGCTTGTCGTCGTTCTGCACGGCGACCTTGCGATCGTGCTTGATCGTCTCGGTCTGGTCGTTCTCGACGGTGAGGGTCTGGTCGTGCTTGATCGTCCCGGTCTGGTCGTTCTTGATGGTGAAGGTCTCGTCGTGGTCAATCGCGACCACGTGGTCGTTCTCCACTTCCTCGTGCATGTCCTTCTGCGCGTGGATGAAGAAATCCTCCGAGCCCTTCTTGTCCTCCATCCGCAATTCGTTGAAGTCATCGGTGCCGCCGAGCAGGCTGCGGCTCTTGATCCCGCTCTGGGTCTTGTTGTCGGGCAGCGCGTACGGCGGCATGTTGTCGGCGTTGTAGACGCTGGCGACGATCAGCGGCCGGTCCGGATCGCCCTCGATGAAACTCACCACCACTTCCTGGCCGACCCGCGGCAGGCTCACCGCGCCCCAGCTCTTGCCCGCCCACGGCGAGGCGACGCGCACGGGACACGAACAGTCGGCCTTGGGCTTGCCCGGCATGTTCCAGTGGAAATTCACCTGCACGCGGCCGTACTTGTCCACCGCGATGTCTTCGTCGGTGTCGCTGCCCGTGACCACGGCCGTCTGCAACCCGACCACCGTCGGCTTGCGCGCGCTCGGCATGCTCCGCCAGGGCTGCTTGCTCTCCAGCGCCTCGAACCGGCAGGAGAAGGCCGGTTCGCCGCCGCCCGCGCCGGAGGCATAGTCCTGCCCTTCCAGGTGCATGGCGGTGGCCGTGACGAGATATTCCTGGTTGAGTTCGCTGCGCGGATAACTCTTGAGGTTGAACAAGCCGCCGATCAGGATCCCGCATGCGTCGGTGTGGCCTGCGTAGCGCGAACGCGACGCGCTCAGCGCCTCGGCCAGTACCTGCGCGAAGTGCTTGCCGCGATCGGCCTCTTCGTGCGTGCCGGGATAGTCGAAGACCTTGATGCCGGATGCGCCGTGGCCTTCGCTGTCGGCGCTGGACAACAGCGACGCCTTGGGCTTGAGCGGGTTGTAATCGGTCAGCTGGTAGCTCGCACCGTCCACGCCGCGCAGCGACATCCAGTCGGAAATGGTCGAGTGCGACCGCAGCACGCTGTCCGTGGTCGGGGAATATTCCACGCTGGCGAATTGCGGCGCCTGGTCGTGCGAGCCCACGCCGTCGGCGAGCACCATGGTGTGCGCGCTGTCGCTGTGGGTGAAGTAGTAGTAGATGCCTTCCTGCTGCATCAGGCGGTTGATGAAGTTGAGCCCGTCCTCGCGGTACTGCACGCAGTATTCGCGCGATGGATAAGCGCCGCTCAGGCTCACCTTCACGTCGGTGTAGCCCACCTCGCCCAGGAGCGTCTTGACGATGTCGGTGACGCTCTGGTTCTTGAAGATGCGGCAATCCACCACGCGGCCCAGCAGCCACGGCTTGGGCACCAGGCGCGCGCGGTACCTGGCGAACACCAGCCGCTCGACGTGTTCCACCGAAAGTTGCTCGGCCTCGCACACGATGCCGTTGAAATGGCGCTTGTAACCGTCCTGGGTCTGCAGCGTCACGGTCGCCGAGGAACCGAGCAGGCCGCTCAGGTCAATCCGGGTGTCCTCGCTCTGGAATTCGACCTCGTATGCGAACAGATCCCCGAGACGCTCGTCCGCCCGCATGCGGGTGAACAGGGCATCCTTGAGCTTGGCGCCGGAAATGCCGATCTGTGCCGTCATGGCGCCCCCGCCGGCGCGCGGGTTGCGCGCGCCTTCGACACTGGCGATCCCGTGCAGCGCGCGCTGCCCGCGCCGTGCGATGCCATGTCATGGATTCCGAACATGCCGATGCCCTCGATCGTCGCGTTCACCCGGACCGGCGCGTTTCCGCGCTTCGTGCCCGCACCACCCAGCTCGCCACGTCCCGGCCGCATTCCTTGCGCAGGCTGTCCGCCACGATGGCGATCTCCCCGAATCCGGCGCGCTCGAGCCGATCGCGAACGTGCGCCAGCGAGTGACGATAGCGGCCGCTGGGCGTGAGTTCCACCCGGTCGTCCGCATGGGGCATGGACTCCAGCGAAAAGGCCAGCCAGCCCGATGGGCGCAGCGCCTCGGCCGCGGCTGCCAGCACCGGTCCCAGGTCCCCGAAGTAAACCAGCGTGTCGGCCGAAACCACCGCGTCCCACGCGCACCGATGCGATTGCAGGAAAGCTGTGAGTTCGCCGGTTTCGAGCTTGTCGTAGTCGCCCCGCTGCCGCGCCTTGGCGATCATGCCGCCGGACAGGTCCACGCCCGTCAGCTCCCGGCACCACGGCCGCAGCAGCGGTCCGCACAGCCCCGTACCGCAGCCGGCATCCAGGATGTCGAGCGCCGCTTTCGGCGCGCCGAGCGCCGGGGCCAGCGCCGCGGCCAGAACGTGCGGCGCGCGGTAATTCAGGTTCTGCAGCAACTGCTCGTCGAAGCTGTCGGCGAAATGGTCGAAAAGCCCGCGCACGTAGGCGTCATCCGCGCGTGCGGGAGCTTCCGCGCCGCCGCACGCCGCCAGCATGTGGCGCGGCACCGGATGCTCCGGTTCCCGCTCGATCCAGTCGCGATAAACCTGCACGGCCTCGTCGCTGCGGCCGAGCGCGTAAAGGGAAACGCCCAGCGCCGACAATGCCCGCGTGTCGCCAGGGTCGAGCGCGTACGCTGCGCGCAGGCATTCGACCGATTGTTCCATGTGCTCGGTGCCTTGCGCGTGCCGGCGCAGGAAGATGCCCAGCAGATAATGGCCCAGGGCGTAGTCCGGCGCGTGCTTCAGCAGCGCCATGTAGGCCACGAACGCTTCATGCGGGCGCTGCTGCGCTTCCAGCACGATCGCGAGGTTGGCGAGCGCATTCACGTGCCGTCCGTCGCACGCCAGCGCACGCCGGTAGCAGGCCTCCGCCTCGGCAAGCCGCCCGCATTCCTTGTGGATGTTGCCGAGGTTGTTGTGCGCGTCGGGATAGCCCGGCGCGACCTTCAGCGCAGCCGTCACCAGTTCCACGGCCTCGTGGCCGCGATCGCGCTGATGGCACAACACGCCAAGGTAATGCAGCGCGTCGGGCTGCGCGGCATCGCGCGCGAGCACTTCGCGATACAGCGGCTCGGCGGCGTCCAGGTCGCCGGCGCGGTGCGCGGCGATCGCCCGCTCCAGCATCGCGCCGGAATCGGCTTCCGGCGCTGCGGACTGCGAGTCGCGCGCCGTATTCGCGGCAGCCATTTCGTTCACGTCCGCACCTTCAAGCGATCAGCACCGTGGGGCATCCCAGCACGATCACTCCGCCATGCGCCGTGCTGTCGCCCATGCGCGCGGCGGGCCGGCCGCCGATCAGCACCGTCGGCGAACCTTTCACGATCGTATCCGGCGGCCCCACGCAAATGGCCACGTCGCCCACGCACGCCGCCGGCAGGCCGCCGATCAGCACGGTCGGCGCACCGGGCGCCGAGATCGGGCCGCCCACGTGCGGTACCGGTCCGGTGGACATCGGGCAGGTGTGCATGTCGGTCAGGCGTGCTGCGGGCTGCATGTCGTGCCTCCAAGGTGAGTCCTGTTGTTCCGCTCAGCCTGCTACCGCAAATCCGCCGTTGACGATGGCGAAAAACCCCCGGAATACCATCTGGTTGTACGCCCAGACGTAGTTCCCGGAATGGGTGACCAGGATGTCGTTGAGATTGGCGTCATTGACATACACGTAGTGGTCGCTTGGGAAATGCAGGACGTTGAGTTTGACGGAACCATGATTGGCATCCTTCCAGCTCCAGCGCCGGGTGTGCTCGTCCCGGCGCATGAAGTGGAAGCCCCCGGCACTCGTCAGCATGGCAACGAGGTAGCTGTTGACAGGCACCTGCGGGAGCGCATCGGGCGTTCCGTTCAATTGCTGCACAAGCGCTCCGCCGTCTGCCAGCACCCCCGCGACCAGTTGCTGCACATTGCCGTTGTTGACGACGGCGGCACCGCCGGCGACACCGGGGCGCGCCTGACGGGGCGGGTTGCCCACCGCAGGATTGGCGCACCCGCATGCATAGGCATAGCAATTGGCATTGGCGCCCCAGTTGTATTCCTCCTGCGCTCCCAATGTCATGTCGCGTCTCCGTCCGGAAAATGATCACGAAACCTGCAGATCCCGAGCCCCATGCAGCCACTCAGGCCGGATGGGCTTCCACCTTGGTTCCTCCACGCATGAACGACACCTCGGTCAGCTTCAGTTCGCCGTTGTTTTCCTGGCCGACGTACAGGTGAAAGCAGAGATTGTCGGGACGGCGTGCGTCGAAGTGCAGCTTGAAGCCGCCCGTGGAGACGTCTTCCGCCTGGTGGGTGCCCTGGTCAATCGTGATGTTGACCGTACTCCCGATCATGCTGGTCAATAACGTCTTGATCTCGTTGTCCGCGCCGCAGAATTTCCCCTGTGCCTTCTGGACGGCATTCCGCACGTCCGTCTCGTTGAACACGCTCAGAAAAATCGCTCCATCCAGCCTTTTCTGATTGTTGCTTTCGATGTACTGCTTGTTTTTCACTTGCTTGTTGGTGGGATTGGGCCCGAGCACGGGAACCGTACCGAGCTTGGGCTGGTTCCACGTCGGGGTGAATGTCATCGTCATGAGATTCCTCTCGCGCCAGGTGTGGAAAAAATCCGGTCAGGACGGAACGCCGCGTTCAACCGCGGCGGTTCAAGCGAACTCATAGGAAAAACTGCCGTCCTTCGCGCCCACGCGGGCTCCCGCCACCGGCTTGCCCTCGATCATCCGCGTCAGGAACTCGCGGCTGACGTCGGGCAGCATCGTGTTGGTCAGGATCGCGTCGATCATGCGGCCGCCGGATTCGCTCTCGGTGCAACGCGACACGACCAGCTTGACGACGTCATCGTCGTAGTCGAACGGGATCTTGTAGCGCGCCTCGATGCGCTTCTTGATGCGGTTCAGTTGCAGCTTGACGATTTCGCCCAGCATCTTTTCGCTCAGCGGGTAGTACGGGATCGTCACCAGCCGCCCGAGCAATGCGGGCGGGAAGATCTTCAGCAGCGGTTCGCGCAGCGCCTTGGCGATGCCTTCGGGTTCGGGCATCAGCTCCGGGTCCTTGCACAGGCCGGCGATCATCTCGGTGCCGGCGTTGGTGGTGAGCAGGATCAGCGTGTTGCGGAAATCGATCCGGCGGCCCTCGCCATCTTCCATCTCGCCCTTGTCGAACACCTGGAAGAAGATTTCATGCACGTCGGGGTGGGCCTTCTCCACTTCGTCCAGCAGCACCACCGAGTACGGCTTGCGGCGCACGGCCTCGGTCAGCACCCCGCCCTCGCCGTAACCCACGTAACCGGGAGGCGCGCCCTTGAGCGTGGAGACGGTGTGCGCCTCCTGGAACTCGCTCATGTTGATGGTGATCAGGTTCTGCTCGCCGCCGTACAGCGCTTCGGCCAGCGCCAGCGCGGTCTCGGTCTTGCCCACGCCCGAGGTGCCGGCCAGCATGAACACGCCGATCGGCTTGCTCGGGTTGTCGAGGCCCGCGCGCGAGGTCTGGATGCGCTTGGCGATCATTTCCATCGCGTGGTCCTGGCCTATCACGCGCTTGCCCATGATCGAGGCCAGGTTCATCACGGTCTCGAGTTCGCTGCGGACCATGCGGCCGACCGGGATGCCCGTCCAGTCGGACACCACCGAACCGACCGCCACGTAATCCACGGTCGGCAGGATCAGGGGATTTTCGCCCTGCAGCTCGGCGAGCTGGGCCTGCAGCGCCTTCAGTTCCTCCAGCGCGGCGGCACGCTCGACATCGGTGAGCGCGGCGCTCGTCACCGCAACTTCGCCCTCCTCGGCACTGGCCGCCTGCTCCAGCGCGCTGCCGGTGCCTTCGACCGGCTCGCCGTCGCCGCGCAGGCGCGCGCGGATGGCGAGGATTTTTTCGACCAGCCCTTTCTCGACCTGCCAGTTGATCTCCAGGGTCTCCAGCCGCGCCCTGGCTTCGGCGAGCTTCTCGCCGGCGGATGCCTCGCGCTCGGCGACGTCAATGCCGACGGTCTTCTCGCGGGCGATGATCGCAAGTTCGGTTTCGAGCGCCTCGATGCGCTTGCGAGTGTCGTCCACCTCCGGCGGCACCGCGTGCTGGCTGACCGCCACCCGCGCGCACGCGGTGTCGAGCAGGCTCACGGCCTTGTCCGGCAATTGCCGCGCGGGGATGTAGCGATGCGAAAGCTTGACCGCGGCCTCCAGCGCTTCGTCCAGGATCTGCACGCGATGGTGTTTCTCCATCACGCTGGCCACGCCGCGCATCATCAGGATGCCCTTCTCCTCGCTCGGCTCGTCCACCTGCACGGTCTGGAAGCGGCGGGTGAGCGCGGGATCCTTCTCGATGTGCTTCTTGTATTCGGCCCAGGTGGTGGCGCCGACCGTGCGCAGGTTGCCGCGCGCCAGCGCAGGCTTCAGGAGGTTGGCCGCATCGCCGGTGCCGGCCGCGCCGCCGGCGCCCACCAGCGTGTGCGCCTCGTCAATGAACAGGATGATCGGCTTGGGCGAGGCCTGCACTTCCTCGATCACCTGCCGCAGCCGGTTCTCGAATTCGCCCTTCATGCTGGCGCCGGCCTGCAGCAGGCCCACGTCCAGCGTGCGCAGTTCGACGTCCCGCAACTGCGGCGGCACGTCGCCACGCGCGATGCGCAGCGCGAAACCTTCCACCACCGCGGTCTTGCCCACGCCCGCCTCGCCGACCAGCATCGGGTTGTTCTGGCGGCGGCGCATCAGGATGTCCACGACCTGGCGGATCTCCTCGTCGCGGCCGACGATCGGGTCGATCTTGCCGTCGCGCGCCTGAGCGGTGAGGTCCACGGTGAACTGCTTGAGCGCCTCCTGCTTGCCCATCTGCGCAGGACCCATCGCGCCGCTGGCTTCGCCCGGCGCCGCGCCGCCCATCCTGAAGCCGTCGCTCGCGCTCTGGCCGTCCTCGGGCGAGCCTGCGACCACTTCGGCGAATTTCTCCACCAGCGCCTCGGGCTTGATCTTGTCGAATTCGGCGGAGATGCCGACCAGCGCATTGCGCAGGTGGCGCGTGCGCAGCACGCCCACCATGAGATATCCGGTGCGCACCTGCGCCTCGCCGAACATCAGCGTGGCGAACACCCAGCCGCGCTCGACCGCTTCCTCGACATTGGAAGACAGGTCGGTGATCGTGGTGGAACCGCGCGGCAGCTTGTCCAGCGCATCGGTGACGTCGCGCGCGAGGTTGGACGGATTGATGTTGAACTGCTTGACGATGCGGTGCAGGTCCGAATCCTGCAGTTGCAGGATCTGGTGGATCCAGTGCACCAGCTCGACGTACGGGTTGCCCCGCAGCTTGCAGAACACCGTGGCGCTTTCGATGCCCCGATAGGCGAGTTTGTTGAGCTTGCCGAACAACGCGCCGCGACTGATCTCTGCCATTGAAACCACCCCGTATGTGCGACGACGACGGCTCTGCCGCGCGTCGGTGATGTTGAATGCCGAACCCCGATTCCGAATCCTCTGTCTTCTATCGCAACCGCTTTCAGGCCACCGCCTTCAGCACGACCTGATCCGCATCGGCGTCCTGCCGCGGCGAACCCATCCAGGTGGACAGGCCCATGCGCCCGGTCCTGCCGAGCTGGATGGCCGGCACTTCCGCGCGCTTGAGCACGAGCTGCACGTCCCACGCCTTCTCTTCGCCGACGTATGTCTTCACCGCGGCGACCAGTTGCCGCAGGGTTTCGCCTCCCGGCAGGAAGCCGTTGAACCGCTCCAGCGACAACGGACCGATCCGCAGGCGGAAGCGCTGCTGCGCACCCCACACGTATTCGCCAAGCACCGCGGTGCGACCCAGCCCCGCGACGGTCTCCGAGCTGCCCAGGCGCAGGTGCGCGTTATCCGGAAGTCGCATCCAGTCGGCCACGAATTCGATCACCCGCACCGGGATCCGGAAAAAATGTTCGAGCAGCTTCTGCAGGCCTTCCGCGTTGCGCGCCTGCGCGAGCAGGCGGCCGGCGAAGAAGCGCTTGTACTGGTCCGGCAGCGCGTCGCGACCGGCGAGCCCGGGCGTGGACAACCCGACCAGCGCGCCCAGGTACAGATTGAAGCGGTCCTCGTCCGGCCGGTCGGATTGCACGGTCGGCTGCGCATCGGCCCAGGCGCGGTAGAACAGGCTGGTGAGGCGGTGATGGAAGAGATCGGCGAACGCGACCAGCGTCGCATCCTTGGCGCGCGCGCGCTCCAGCGCGTATTCGGTGAGGTGCAACGGCATCGGCGCATTCACCCCGAACAGGCCGAACACCAGGTTTTTCAGCCGCGCTGGCTTGCCATCCGCGCCGGGCTCGACGCGGTCGATGTCCCTCGGCGCGAAGGCCAGCGAAGGCGTCGCGCCCAGGCGCACCGGGTCTTCCGACGGACGCGCGGATCTGCCCAGGCGCGGCCGGTCCGGATGCGCGCACTCGATCCGGCGCAGCGCCTCGAACAGTTCGAAGGCTTCCGGCGATTCCTGCAGCGCGCGTTGCAGCGCTAGAGGATCTGGCGTTTGCCGAGCCGTGCCGGCCATCGGGCCACCTCGTTGCGTTCGAGCGTGCGCAGCACGGTTTCGATGAACGAATTCACCGAAACGTAGCGCGTGAAGAAATGCTGCATCACCGAGCCGAGCAGGAACGCACCGGTGCCCTCGAAGGCGCCATCGTCGCAAGTGAGCGTGATCTCCAGCCCGCGCCCGAAACTGATCGGACCGGGCACCGGGATGCGCCGCACCACCGGTTGCGCGCTGACCGCCTTCACCCCTTCGATCTGGCGGCGCGCACCCGCGTCGAACTCGTCGCAGTACAGCGTCAGCATCTCGCGCAGCGCCGCCGCGCCCTGTTCGTTGCCCTCGCCCAGCAGCGACACGTAATTGAGTTGCAGGTGGCTGATCAATCGCCACGCGGTTTCCCCGCTCGCGCTGGAGGCACGCGGCTTGGTCGGCCCGGCCACGCAGCGGATCGAAGTGACCGGCGCGCCGGTGTCGAGCGTGAAGTCCGTATGCGACTTGCCGACCGGCATCTGCAACGGCAGGTCGCGGTTGGTGCACAGCAACTGCATGCCGACCTGGCGCAACTGCGTGGAGTACGGCGCGTCGTTGGAATCCACCAGCGCGATGAACACCTCACTGCCCACGTAACTCGAGCGCGCGCCGACCCGCCGCTGGCGATCCGACAGCAGCCGCGGTTCGCGCCGCAACGTGTAGAACGCGCCGCCGCCCATGTGCCACACGCGCTGATCGCAGCCGTAGAAAGGCTGGAAACGCTGCTCCGGATCCTGGCGGTCGCCGAAACCCTCGACGTTGCCGAGCGAGTGCACCTCGAAATCCATCGGTCGCGCGCGGTCGGCGAGGACGTGGTACTCGGTCTTGCCCTGCTGCAGGTGGATGCGATCCGCGCGCCGCGGAAACAGGTTGATCGCCGGCGTGCAGAACAACCGGAAGTTGCCGGCGTCCACCGCGTTGTGCAGGCGCGCCACGCTGCGGTCGAACAAGGCGACGATCTCGAAACTGCCGCTGGGCATGCGCGCCAGCACCCGCCGCAGACCCGCGAAGACCGCGAACAGGTAGCGCTCCGGGCAGGCGAAGTATTCCTGCAGCAGGCGGTACCCGCTGAAGGAACGATCGGTGTACGGCAGCAGCGACTCGTCGTCTGCGAAGCCCTTGTCGCGGATGTGGCCGGCGTCGAGGAACTCGCTGACCACGCCGCTCTTGCACTTGGCGCGCACCACGAACCCGACCGCATTGCCGAGCAACTGCTCGTACAGGCGCTTGGGCAATTCGTCGGCGCCGGCGATGAACACCGGCAGCTCTTCGATCGGCAGCATGTTGGCCTGCGCGCCGGCGAGCACGTTGAAGCGCAGGCTCAGGCCCGCGCGCACGGCGCGATCGTCCGGAACCGGCACTTCGGCCGCGGCGAGCGCCGCGGGCGTGTCGAAATACTTGGCCTCGGCCAGTTCCAGCGGCCACAAGGTGACGTCGTGCGCGGTGCGGTACTCGCAAGCCGTGCGCTCGTCGCGCGCGGCGGTGCCGCGCAGCGCCGTCTGCCGCGCCACCGTGTAACCGGTCGCCAGCGCGCTTTCCTTCGGGTCCGGATGCAACTGCACCACCGCCATGGACGGCACCGGCGCGAGATAGTGCGGATACACCATCTCCATCAGGTGCTGCGTGAAAACCGGATACTGCGCATCCAGCTTCAGCTGCACGCGCGCGGCGAGGAACGCCAAGCCTTCGAGCAGGCGTTCGACATAGGGATCGGCGCACTCGAAACCTTCCAGCCCGAGCCGTCCCGCAATTTTGGGGTATTCGCGCGCGAACTCCGCGCCCATCCCGCGCACGTGCTGCAATTCCCGGTCGTAGTATCGGAGCAGGCGCGGATCCATGGTCGTCAGCCGAAGCTCTCCGCGACATTGAAGCGGCCGGTTTCGAGGTCCACGTCGGTCTTCAGATAAAGGTTCAGCGGAATCGGCTGCGCCCACATCTCGGAAGCGATGCTGAAGGTCAGCGAACGCCCGTCCATGCGCTGGCTGTCGGTGCTCACCGTGACCTGCAACGTGGCCGGGGTGAGGCGCGGTTCGAACGCCAGGATGGCTTCGCGCAACTTGCGCTGGAGAGCGCCCGACTCGATGCCGGAAACCGTCGCGCCAGTCAGGTCGGGAATACCGAAGTTCAGCACCGATCGCGCGACGTCCGGGCAGGCGGCGAGGGTTTCGTCTTCGCCCAGGTTCACGCAATTAAGCAGCCAGGCGATGTCGCGCGCCACGCACTCGCGCAGGCGCGACGCGGAAATCACCCGTTTCTCGCGGCTCTCGACCGCCTTGTCCGGCTCGTCGTCGGTCAATCGGTCGAGCAGCGAGGGCTGCAGCCTTTCCTGGGTGGTCAGCTCGGCCATGGCCGGCCTCGCTCAAGTCACGCCGAAGGTGATGCTGCGAATGTCCAGCAGCGGATATTCGCCAGCATCGGTTGCGAACATGCGCTGGCCGCAGCCCACCATGAACTCGCCGCCCTCGTCGATCCAATCGGTCTTGCGCGCCAGCACCGCATCGGCATCCGCGGACCGCTCGGAACCGGGATAACGGGTGGGCACGAAGCCGAGCGCCTCGCCGCCGTTGTTCCAGGTCACCTGCACCGGCGTCCACACCTTGTCGCGCAGGTCGCTCGGCTGCTCGAACTTCAGCCTGGCGATGCGCGCGAACGGCACCCAGGCGTAGCCGCCGTTGAGGATGATCTCCAGGCACGGACCGAAGCGCGGATCCGCATCCGCCAGCCACTCGAACGGCTCGCCGTCAATTTGCCCCGCGATCGGCTCGGCCTGCTCGAATGCTTCCTCGCGCGAGGACAGCGCCGCAGGGTAATGCCCTTCCGCCGCCAGCTTCAGCGATTGCAGCAGCAAGGCCAGCCACGGGTCGGGTTCGCCGATGATCGTGGGCTGGCGTTTTCCGGCCATCACTTCGGCACGTTCGCGCTCGCCGCGCAGCGCCTGTTCGTACGCGGCCACCATCAGGTTGTTGAGCGGATCGAGTTCGCCGCTCACCTGCAACTGGTTGGCCGCGCGCTCCCATTGCCCAAGCACGGCCAGCAACTGGAACAGGAACACGCGCGCCTTCGCGTCCGCGGGGTTGCCGCGGACGCGTGCGGTCAGGCCTTGCAGCGCATCGTCCAGCCGGCCTTCCTTCAACATGTTTTCGGGAGTGGTATCCACGTCGAGCATCCGGAAGCGGTTGGGACGAAGCCGTTGCGAAACCCCTCGAGATCAGCCCTTCGCCACTTCCTGCATGTTGAAGGTGAAGTCCTTGGTTCCACCATCCTTGGCGCCGTCGGGCTTCTGCGGCTGGAACGAGTACTTGAACTTGCCGAAATGCAAGGTCACGTTTTCCGTCAGCCTGTCCTCGCCGCCGGAACCGCCGGTGGACAGTGAGGTGACCAGCACGCCCTCGCTCAACTCGAGCGTCAGGAAGTCGGTCTGGTCGCCGGTGGCATTGGTGACATACAGCCATGCCTGTTCGACCCGTCCGCCCGTGCAGCAGGCATTGAGCAGGGCGGGGGAAGCGCCATCCACGAACTTGGTGAACGAAATGTCCTGCACGTTCGCCTTGCCGCCGCCGATCGCTCCGGCGCCGGAGTGCAGGTCGCCGGTATTGGACACCCCCCACGACCACGCCAGGATCGGGATCTCGTCCTTGTGCGCCTTGTGCTTGGACGCACCCTTGATCTCGACCTTGCCGGAGCCGAACTTGATATGCATGTCGAAAGCCATGAAACGTCTCCTTGATTGAGCCGATTGATGTTGACACCGGCTCTGCCGGGTTCGCCCGGCGTCGCCGTTTCCGCTTTTCGCAACGGCCTATGCAGCCGGCCCTGCCTCCCTCACGCCTTGGCAGCCGAAGGCAGGCGCGAAACCAGCCGCAGGGATACCGTCAGGCCTTCGAGCTGGTAATGCGGGCGCAGGAAGAACTTCGACGTGTAGTACCCCGGCGCGCCTTCCACCTCTTCCACCACCACCTCGGCCGCGGCGAGCGGCTTGCGCGCCTTGGTTTCCTCGCTGGAGTTGACCGGATCGCCGTCCACGTACTGCAGGATCCAGTTGGTCAACCAGCCCTGCATCTGCTCGCGGCTGCTGAACGAACCGATCTTGTCGCGCACGATGCACTTCAGGTAATGCGCGAAGCGGCAGCAGGCGAACATGTACGGCAGCCGCGCAGCCAGCGCCGCGTTGGCGGTGGCGTCGGGGTTGTCGTATTCCTCGGGCTTGTTCAGCGATTGCGCGCTGATGAATGCCGCCATGTCCGAGTTCTTGCGATGCACCAGCGGCATCAGGCCCATCTTGTCCAGCTCGGCCGAGCGGCGGTCGGTGATCGCGATCTCGGTCGGACACTTCATGTCCACGCCGCCGTCGTCGCTCGGGAAGGTGTGCACCGGCAGGCCTTCGACCGCGCCGCCCGACTCGATGCCGCGGATGCGCGAGCACCAGCCGTACATCTTGAAGGAGCGGTTGATGTTCACCGCCATCGCGTACGCGGCGTTCTGCCAGCAGTACTTCGACGAATCCGCGCCGGCCGTGTCTTCCTCGAAGTCGAACTCCTCGACCGGATCGGTCTTGGCGCCGTACGGCAGGCGCGCCAGAGTGCGCGGCATGGTCAGGCCCAGGTACTTCGAATCGTCCGACTCACGCAGCGAACGCCATGCCGCGTATTCGGGCGTGGAGAAGATCTTGGCGAGGTCGCGCGGGTTGGCCAGTTCGTTCCAGTTGTCCATGCCCATCAGCGTGCAGTTCGCCGCCGAGATGAAGGGCGCGTGCGCCGCCGCCGCGACCTGGGCGATGCCGCCCAGCATCTCGACGTCCTGCGGGCTGTGGTCGAAGTAGTAGTCGCCGACCAGGCAACCATACGGTTCGCCGCCGAGCTGGCCGTACTCTTCCTCGTACATCTTCTTGAAGATCGGGCTCTGGTCCCAGGCCGTGCCCTTGTAGCGCTTGAGCGTCTTGCCCAGTTCCTTCTTGGAGATGTTCATCACCCGGATCTTCAGCAACTGATCCGTCTCGGTGTTGTTGACCAGGTAATGCAGGCCGCGCCAGGCGCTTTCCAGCTTCTGGAAGTCTTCGTGGTGCATCACCAGGTTGAGCTGCTCGGAGATCTTGCGGTCAATCTCGGCAACATAGGCGTTGATGGTCTGGGTGACGTCCTCGGAAACGATGTCGGACTTCTGCAACACCTGTTCCGCGAGCGTGCGTACGGCCGACTCGACCTCCTCGCGCGCGCGTTCGCTCTTGGGCTTGAATTCCTTGTTCAGCAGCGCGGCAAAATCCCCGGCTTCCGCGGTCTGTGCCGCAGCCCCCGCCTTTTCGAGCACTGTCTCTGCCATGGCTGCTTACTCCTTGGTCTCTTCCGGTTTGGGCGCGGACGCCAGCGACTGCAGCAACGCCGGGTCGTTGATCGCCTGCGCGATCAGCTTCTCGGCACCGGCCTTGCCGTCGAGGTAAGTGGCGAGGTTGGACAACTGCGTGCGGGCTTCCAGCAGCTTCTGCAGCGCACCGACCTTGCGCGCCACGGCCGCGGGCGAGAAGTCGTCCATGCTCTCGAAGGTGATGTCCACGTTGAGGTTGCCTTCGCCCGTCAGCGTATTCGGCACGGCGAAGGACACGCGCGGCTTCATGGACTGGAGGCGGCTGTCGAAGTTGTCCACGTCAATCTCGAGCGCCTTGCGATCCTCGATGGCCGGCAACTCGGCATTGTTGGCGCCGGACAGGTCCGACATCACGCCCATCACGAACGGCACCTGCACCTTTTTCTGCGCGCCGTAAACCTCGACGTCGTACTCGATCTGCACACGCGGCGCGCGGTTGCGCGCAATGAACTTCTGACTGCTCTGCTTGGCCATACCGCGCCTCCTCCGAAAATGGAATCTGACGGTGGCCGTTGCCGGCCCCCGCACCGCAACGCGCAAAAATTGTCGGCGCCGATCCTGCGCCGTCGTTCAATTACTGATAAGGACTACCCGGCTCTCGCGTGGCGAGCGCTCGCGCGACGCCGCACTGCATCGCGTCGCCGGCAGCGAACAAGAGCCCTTTGTTTCCCCCTTGGTGCCAGCGGCACCGAGCGCTTCCTGCGACTGCTCGACCAGCAGTTGAAGCGAACACACCCCACTGCCGCCGA
Source organism: Rhodanobacteraceae bacterium (assembly GCA_036380855.1). Classification (GTDB taxonomy): domain Bacteria; phylum Pseudomonadota; class Gammaproteobacteria; order Xanthomonadales; family Rhodanobacteraceae; genus 66-474. The sequence continues at coordinate 8,530 of DASVDY010000135.1, read as the reverse complement.
ACCGCGCCAGCCAGTCCCTCTGGCTCGACGCGGCGCAACCGGCCCGAACAAGAAATGAGAGCGAACCCTACGCCGAAGATTCTACTTGTGTCAACAATTCATACGGCGGCGTTGTGGTATGCAGCCGGGGCTTCCATTTCCGGCCGGACGAACCCCACGCGGCCTCCCGATTTCAGGAATCGCTGGCTGTCGGGCGGGGGTTCGCGGCCCAGGGAAAACGCTGCTCACCGGCAGCCGGCGAAGCCCCTGCAGCGACCGGGATCGGTCATTGCTGCCGCAGCGCCTTCGCCACCGCCGGATCGAGGCTGGCCATGAACGCCTCCACGTGGGTGGTGTAAGCGGAAGGCGTCCCGAGCTGTTCGTTGATTTGCTCGTGGGTCAGGTCTTCCGGCAGCACGCGGGCTTGCGCTCCGTAGCCGCGCGCCTTGTCCACGAAGCCCTGCGCCTGCGGGCAGGAGTCCTGGCGTTGCGACGAGCACACGGCGAGGAACGGCGCGATCTTTCCGTGCAATTGCATGATCGGCGAAGCGGCGTCCCAGAATGCCGGATCGTTGCCGAAGGCGCGGTCGTACAGCGGCAAGTGGCGGCCACGCATGATCTTCGGGGCGTCGTAGGCCGCACTGTCAAGCGCCACGGTACCGAGCCATGGCTGCGCCCCGAGCGAAAGCGCCATTGAAGGTTCGGCGCTGATCAGCGAAACCAGGTGCGCGCCGGCCGAATGGCCCATCAGGATGAACTTGCGCGGATCGCCACCCCACTCCGCCGCGTGCTGCTGCGCGAAGGCGAGGGCCTGGGCCACGCTGCGCGCCTGCTGCACCGGATCGGTTTGCGGCAGCATCGGGTAATCCGCCGATATCAGCACGAAGCCGCGGGGCACCCAGCGCGCGAGCTTGTTTTGCACCAAGTTGTTCATGGCCTTATCGCCGCGCCGCCAGCCGCCGCCGTGGACCATCAGGATCACCGGCGCGCCGTGCGCACCGGCAGGGGTATAGACGTCGAAGCGCTGTTGCGGATCGCTGCCGTAGGCGACGTCGCGCTGCACCCGCACGTCCGGCGGCAGGGTGATGTCGTGGCTGTAGCGCTGCGACATGCCCGCGCGCCGCTGCATCAGCAGGTCGCGCAACCGGCCCGCCTGGGCGCCACCGCCGAGGACGAGGGTGGCGCAAGCCAGCGCCAATGCGATTTTGATCCGCGTGCCGCTCATGGGAGACTCCGGGCAAGCCAGGGATGCGCAGTGTCGCGCAAGCCGTGCGGCCGCATGTTTCCGCGCCGGGCGCGATTGTCAGCGCCTGTTTCCGGGATGGCGCGCGGCAACATCCGCTTACAAGCCGGAGCACGCACGGCCGGCGCGACCTTCTGTTTCGAATCTGGCCGAACGCGGCGGCTCGTTCAGGCCCTAGATCTCGCTGCGAACCTGCGCGTGGCTGATCATCGCAAAGATCAGGCTGCCGCCGACGATGTTGCCGGCGAGCGTCGGGCCGACGAAATGGCCGAGCGCGTCGGCCCACGTGACCTGGCTGCGAAACGCGAGGAAGAACACCTCGCCGGCCGAACCGATCACGTGCACCAGGCCGGCCAATGCGATCAGCCAGGTCAGGCCGATGATGATCCACAGCCGTGTGGCATCCACCGCCGCCATCAGCCATACCATCATCGCGATCAGCCAGCCGCCGAGGATGGCTTTCAGAAACATCGAGAACACCGAATACGCCATGATCGTGCCGCCCATCCGCGCGATCGCGTGATAAATCCCCGGGTCGAACAGGGGCAGGTAAGCCACGCCGCAAGCGAACGCGGCGATGCCGATCAGGTTGCAGACGAGCACGATGCCCCACAAGCGCAGCACCTTCGCAAACGTGTGCAGGCTCGGCGCGCTCATCAGCGGCAGCACCACGGTGAGCGTGTTCTCGGTGAACAATTGCTGGCGCGCCAGGATCACGATCACGAAGCCGGCGCTGTAGCCGGCGTCGGCGATGAAATGGCCGATGGGCGAATCGGGCAGGTGCGCGAGCATGGCACCGCTCGCCACCATCGAAAATCCCATCGAGAGCCCTGCCGCCGCGCCCGACCACGCCAGCGAGGAGACATTGCGATCCAGCTCCTCTTCACCGATCTTGCCGACGGTCTCGTGCAGCACCGCCGCGCGCGGCGGCTTGCGGTATTCGACTTCGCTGCGCTCGGCGTCGTTGAGGTTGGCGGCGCGTTCGGGATGCGGTTCGGACAATTTCTATCCCGTCGGCCCACCCAGCACCGGCAATATCGCGCCACTGATGTAGCTCGCGCACACCGGCGCGGCGAGGAACACGTACGCCGGCGCGATCTCTTCCGGCTGCGCCGGGCGGCCCATCGCGCTCTTGCTGCCGAACTGCGCCACCTTTTCCGCCGGCTGATCGGCCGGATTCAGCGGCGTCCACACCGGGCCCGGCGCGACCGCGTTCACGCGGATGCCCTGGTCAACGAGGTTGGCGGCAAGCGACTTGGTGAAGGCATGGATGCCGCCTTTGGTCATGGAGTAATCGAGCAGGTGCGGATTGCCGAACAGGCCGGTTTCGGAACCGGTATTGATGATGCTGTCGCCTTCGTGCAGATGCGGCAGCGCGGCCTTGGCCATGTGGAAGTAACCGTAGAGATTGGTGTGCAGCGTCTCGTCGAAATGTTCCTCGGAGATGTCTTCCAGTTTTTCGGCGTGGCTCTGGAACGCGGCGTTGTTGACCAGGATCGAAAGCTTGCCGAATTCCTCAACGACCCGCTTCACCGCCCGGCTGCAGAACTGCGGGTCGGTGACGTCGCCCTTGATCAGCAGGCAGCGGCGGCCTTCGTTCTCGACGGCGGTTTTCGTCTCGAGCGCGTCCCCGTCCGAGCTGAGATACACGATCGCGACGTCGGCGCCTTCGCGCGCATACAGCACCGCGACCGCGCGGCCGATGCCGGAATCGGCACCGGTGATCAGCGCGGTCATGCCGGCCAGCTTGCCGCTGCCTTCGTAATCGGGCGCGAGGTATTCCGGGCGCGGTTCCAGTTCGCGCTCGAGCCCGGGTTTGCGTTGATGCTGCTCCGGCAGCGGATTGCGCGGATGCCGGCGCGTGCCGGTCTTCGCGCTCTTGTGCGATGCGCCGGAACCGGCCGGCTTGCGCGCGTTGCGCCGGCGGTCGGCGCGGTCGGTTTCGGACTGGACCTTGCGTTGCCTCGCCAGCGTGGCCTTGGCGCCTTGCTTGTTCATGTGCTTTCCGTGCGTGTGCGACTGCCCGCAGTCTGTGCGGTTCGCCGTCACGAGCCCGTGGACGATGCGCGTTCAGTGCTGCTGTCGCCCGATCTCCTGCCGGGCCTGTTCCTGGCTGCCCTCGCGCCCCAGGTGGCGTTCGTATTCGTCCAGCATCTTGTTGATGTCGCCGGGCGCCTGCGCGGCCAGCTTGCGATAATGCTCGCGCAGCCTTTCCAGCGTCTTGTCGTCCACGTCTTCCAGGTCGAGCATCACGTTGTTCGCCATCCTGGTCGCGCGGATCAGTTCGTCCAGTTTGGCCTGCATGGCGGCGGTATCGCGGTTCTGGGTGTTCTGGATCAGGAACACCATCAGGAAGGTCACGATGGTGGTGCCGGTGTTGATCACCAGTTGCCAGGTGTCGCTGAAATGGAACAGCGGCCCGCTCGCACCCCAACCCACGATGATCAGCGCCGCCACGGCAAAGATGACTGGCGTGCCGGAAACGCGCGCCACCCACTGCGCGAAACGCGAGAACGGCGACGGATGTTTCATGCTCGGACGCTCGGGTTCGGGTGCGCGCACGATCACCCCCGCTTGCACAGGGTGATGTTGCCATTGGCCTCGAGGATGGCCTGGCCGATCTCTGCCGTGGTCATGCTGTGCTTGCGCAGCACCCCCTCGAAGGTGCCGGCCGGCACGTTGCACTTCTTCAACACGTCGTGGAACACCACGCCGTCGCGCGCGACCAGCACGGGTTTCCCGTCCAGCAGCCGCTCGACCGGCTTGTAGCGCGCCGAGAGGAAGGCACCGACGAAATCCAGCAACAACAATACGGCGACCACCAGCAGTCCGCCGAGCACCGATTTGTCGTTGCCGAGCAGCGCGGCGCGCACCGCGCTGCCGAGCACGATGATCACGATCAGGTCGAAGATGCTCAATTCGCCGACGGTGCGCTTGCCTGAAAGTCGCAGCATGACCAGCAGCGCGAAATAGACGATGACTGCGCGGCACACCAGCTCCCATGCCGGCACGCCCAGGGTGAACATCTCATGCATGGCGGGTCTCCTCGATCATCCACGCACCCAGTCGAGTGCACCGCAATTGCCGAAGGGGCCTAACTGCGGGAGCGGGATCCCTTGCGCGCGCCCGCCCGCTTGCTGCCGGTTCTCCTCGACCCGACCTTTGCCGCGCCGCGCTTCACCATGGCGCCGCCCGCACGCGCCCCGCTTGCACGCTTGCGCGAGGCGCCCGATCTCTTCGAAGCCGGTTTGCGGCCGGAGGAGGATTTGCGCGCGGAAGACTTGCTCGCGGAAGCGGATTTCCTGCCACTGCGGCTCCTGCTTCCCGCGCTGCTCTTGCGACTGCTGCCCTTGCGGGCCGACGACTTGCGGGCATGCTTGCCGCCGGTCTTTTTCGCGCTCTTGCGGGCGGAAGATTTCCTGGCCGAGGACTTCTTCGCGCCGCCATGCTTGCGGCCGCTGCCGGATTTCTTGCCACCGTGGTCCTGCTTGTTGACGGTGCGCCAGGCGCGCTCCTCGGCTTCATCCCTGGAAACACCGCGCTTCTCGTAGCCCTCCTCGATGTGCTCGGCCTTGCGCTTCTGCTTGCTGGTATAGCTGGACTTGTCGCCACGTGGCATGGCTCGACCCTCCTTGGCAGTGGAACGGAACGCGAATCATCATTGTGTGCTTCCCGTTGAAGGCGCGTGACGAGCGCGCGCACCGGAGGACGCGTCGCCACGGGCGTCCGGCAACACGCAAGCGGCGATGATCGGTACATCTCGACGATGCGGATGCGGCCCGCAGGCACGCGCCTCAATGTCCGCAGGCAATCACGTTGCCCTGCGCGTCCGTGCAAGTGCCGGTGTGCGTCCAGCCCTCGCCCTTGGTGTAACTGCTCTGGCCGGTGTAGGTGACGCCCGCGGCATTGGTCGCGGTGGTGTCGTGGGTGAACGTGCCGTCCGCGGCATTGCTGCTGGCGTCGTAGGTGCCCCTGGCGCCGCTCGCGCTGGTCTGCGAACTCCCGCTGAGCGAACCGTCGCTGCCACGCGACCAGTTGCCGCCGTGATCGTAGCTGTCGCCGTGGGCGTTCTTGGAAGCGGTGTCGCTCCAGCTCGAAGAACCGTCTGGGTTGCGCGTATAACTGTTGCGTCCGGTGAAGCTGCCGCCGTTCGCGCCGGTGATGTTGGTGCCGCCCTTGTGGTTGATGCTGCCGTCCGGACCGTACGTCGTCTTGCTGGCGTGACCGGCGGTTCCGCGTGCGCCGTGCACGCGCGTGCCGCGTACGTGGGTGACGCCGCCGCTGCCGTCGCCGTAGGTCGCGCCGACATGCCCGGCATGCGCACCGCGCCAGCCGTGCTCGCGCGCCTGCGCCTGCAGGCTGACGCCGAAAGCGGCGGCGCAGGCCAGTGCCAGCGCTGCCGTGCGCGGGAATTTCATGTTCATGGCTCGACTCCTTGCATGAGGGGACCGCAGGGCTGCGGTGGGACCCAACTGTCGCGCTCCCCGCGCCGCGAGGTGTTTCCGGCCCACGCGCGGATGTCAGGAGGTTTTGCCGAATGGACGCCCGGAAACATCTGCTTACACATGGCGTCCCGGCCCGCTTGCCGGGCCCCATGGCGCCGCGCATAGTGCGCGCCCATGGAATCTCCCCACATCCTCGTCGTTGACGACGACCTGCGCCTGCGCGACCTGCTGGAGCGCTATCTGGTGCAGCAGGGTTTCCGCACCCATGGCGCGGCGCACGGCGCGGCGATGCGCCGCGAACTGGCCGCGCACCATTTCGACCTGATCGTGCTCGACCTGATGCTGCCCGACGCGGATGGGCTCGACCTGTGCCGCGCCTTGCGCGCGGAGGGGGTCACGACGCCGGTGATCATGCTGACCGCCAAAGGCGACGAGGTGGATCGCATCGTCGGGCTGGAAATCGGCGCCGATGATTACCTGCCCAAGCCGTGCAATCCGCGCGAGCTGGTCGCGCGCATCCGCGCGGTGTTGCGCCGACAGCAGAAGCCGACGGTCGGCGCGCCGCAACCCGAGCAGGCCGCCGTGCGTTTCGGCCGCTTCACGTTCGATCCGGCCACGCGGCGGTTGCTGGACAACGACACCCCGGTGAAGTTGACCAGCGGCGAATTCGCGGTGCTCGCGGCACTGCTGGCCCATCCGTTCGAGACGCTCTCGCGCGAACGCCTGATCGCGCTGGCGCGCGGCCGCGAACACGATGCGTTCGATCGCAGCATTGACGTGATGGTGTCGCGCCTGCGCCGTTGCGTGGAGGACGATGCGCGCCAGCCACGCTGGTTGCAAACCGTGTGGGGCAAGGGTTACGTGTTCGTGCCCGACGGCAGCGAGGCGGCATGAAGCGCGCACCGAAAACCTTTTCGCTGGTGCTGGTCCTGGTCGCGCTTGCGCTCGCGCTGGCGCTGACCGTGGTCGCGGTGCTGTCGGCGCGCATGGGCCGGCGCGTGACCGGCGACATGTACGGCCACCTCGCAGCCGCCGCGGCGGTCGCGGTGGACGACGTGTCTTCGCGCAACGACGTGCCGTCGCAACGTACGCGCGCGGAACTGGAATCAATGGGCGTGCGCATCGAGACCGGAGCTCCGCCGCTGGCACACAAACGCGTTACGCGGGCGCTGCGCGAAACCGGCGAAGTGGCCGGCCGCCTGCTTGGCGATCCTTCGCGCGTGGCGGTAACGCAAGAAGCGGACCCGCAGATATGGATACGCAGCGCGCAAGATCCGGATCGCTGGATCGTGCTGCACGCGGCCAGCTATCGCAGCCAGGTGGTTGATTCGAGCATCCTGCTCGCCGCCCTCGCCGGCCTGATCGCGCTGGTCTTCGCCGCCTGGGTCGCGCGCCTGCTGACGCGCCCGCTGGAACGGTTGTCTTCGCATGCCGGCGAATTGCTGGCCGGCGAATCGGTGGACGCGCACCTGCGTGGCGCGCCGCGGGAAGTGCGGAAGCTCGCGGGTGCGATCGCCGGCGCGGGCGAGAAGTTGCGCGAGGCCTCGCGCGAACGCGAGCTGATGCTGGCCGGCATCTCGCACGACCTGCGCACGCCGCTGGCGCGGCTGCGCATCGCGCTGGAACTGGGCGATGCCGACGATCCGCAGCGGCGCGAAGCGATGGTGTCCGACCTCCAGCAACTGGACGACGCGCTGGAGCAGTGCCTCGCCTTCGTTCGCGACGGCCGCGACGAGGCGCTTCGCGAACTCGATCTCGCCACCCTGGTCGGGCAGTTGCTGGCGTTGCGCGCCCAGCCGGATCACTGGCAGTACGACGGTCCGGCTTCCCTGGATGCGAACGTGCGCCCCACCCTGCTGCGGCGCGCGCTCGGCAACCTGCTGGACAACGCGGAGCGCTATGGCGCCGCGCCGTATCGCATCGCGCTCTCGCGGGATCCGCAAGGCACTCGCCTGATCGTGGAAGACCGCGGACCGGGCGTGCGCGAGGACGTGCTGCCCGGGCTCGGCAAGCCGTTCGTGCGCGGCGACGCCGCACGCGGCGGCAGGGGCGGCAGCGGACTGGGATTGAGCATCGCCGCGCGCGCCGCGGAATTGCACGGCGGCGCGCTGCGTTTGCGCAACCGCGACGGCGGCGGCTTTGTCGCCCAACTGGATTTGCCTGTCGCTTCCGCCGCATCCTGAGTTCAACTTCGGAGGGCCATGTGAATCTCAACACCGTCGAGATCAAGGCGTTCGTCCCCGCCCGCGACATGGAGTTGTCGCTGGCGTTCTACCAGGCAATCGGCTTCGAGATTCCGTTTTCCGATGAAACGCTGGCTTATGTCCGCCACGGCGAGACCAGTTTCCTGCTGCAGAAGTTCTACGTCCGCGAACACGCCAACAACTTCATGATGCACATGCTGGTGGAGAACGTGGACGACTGGCATGCGAACGTGCTGGCGTCCGGCGTGGTGCAGAAGTTCGGCGTGCGCCTGGGCAGGCCGGAGGACCGTCCGTGGCGCATCCGCGATTTCGTGCTGACCGACCCCACCGGCGTGATGTGGCGGATCGGGACGAACATCTGAGCAGAAGCATTACAATGCGCGAGCTGGCCCCGTAGCTCAGCTGGATAGAGCGTCCCCCTCCTAAGGGGAAGGTCGCACGTTCGAATCGTGTCGGGGCCGCTCCCTGCCAGCACCAGAGCTGACGCTCGAGGTCCTGCGGATTTCGCAGCCGAAGCGTCGAGGACCGGCCATCACGTTCCCACAGGCGTGGTCGCACGTTCGAATCGTGTCGGGGCCGCTCCCTGCCCGCACCAGAGCTGACACTCGAGGTCCTGCGGATTTCGCAGCCGAAGCGTCGAGGACCGGCCATCACGTTCC
>DASVDY010000134.1:0-3567 GCA_036380855.1 Rhodanobacteraceae bacterium | reverse complement strand
TGCCGGCCATCGCGCTCGCACTTTTGTTCGCGCTGGCGACCGGCCTGCTGGACGGCAATCCCGGCGTGGCACCCGCTGCGCTGTTCCAGGCGCCCTGGGCGCTGTTCACGAATGCGCTGCCGGGCCTGCTGCTGGCGCTCGTACTGCTCGCCTTCACGCGCCGCTGGCTGTTCTCGTTGCTGATCGCGTTCGGGGTGGAATCGCTGCTCTATTGGATCAATGCGCAGAAGATTTCGAACCTCGCCTCGCCGGTGGTGCCTGCGGACTTCCACATGCTGGGCCAGCTCAACCACGGCGGCGCACACCTGCTGAGCGGATACGCGCACCTCGGCGGCTGGCTGATGGCCGCGACGGTCGCCGGGCTGGTCGCGCTGGTCCTGTTGGCACTGTACGAGCCGCCGCTGATCCCGCGTCGCGCACCGCCGCGCACCGGCATCGCGGCCTGCTCGGCCGCGGCGCTGCTCTCGCTGTGCGCGGGCATGCCGGGCTGGCGGGTGATCTACAGCCGGCAGGCGCTGCGGTTCCAGCCATGGTCGGCGCAGGAAACCGCCAAGCGCAGCGGCGTGATCAGCATGCTCGCGCTGTACCGACTGGACTACGCCGGCCAGCATCCGAAGATTGACAAGCAGGCGGCGCGGGCATTGCTTGGCGACACCGAACCCGCCGTGCGCGCGGCGATGTCCACGGGCAATGACGGGGTACGCCCGGACATCGTGATCGTGCAGAGCGAGTCGTTCTTCAATCCGGGCCGGATGGTCGGCTACGCGCCGTACCAGTTCATCCCGAATTTCGAGCGGCTGGCGGCGGAAGGCGAGTCCGGTCCGCTGCACGTGCCGACTTTCGGCGGCGGCACCATCCGCACCGAATTCGAAGTGCTGACCGGCCTGCCGCTGCGCTATTTCCCGCAGGTCCAGTTCCCGTACCTGCAGATCGAGGCGAAGGTGATCCCGGGCCTGCCGCGCACCCTGCGCTCCAACGGCTACACCACAGTCGCCATCCACGACAACAACCGCAGTTTCTGGAACCGTGCCAGCGCCCTGCAGCGGTTGGGCTTCGACCGTTTCATCGCCATCAACGATTTCCCGAAGCACGTGCCGCATGACGGCCATTACGTCGCCGACAGCGCGCTGACCGACGAGATCCTCGCGCAGTTGCGCGACAGCGGACCGCCGCAACTGATCTTCGCGATCAGCATGGAGGCGCACGGCCCGTACGACGGCAACCCGGGACCGATCAACGTCGCCGAGCGCGACGCGATCCCGGTTCCCGCCGGCGTTACCGGCGTCGCCAAAACGATGCTGCAGACCTACCTGTACCACTTGCGCCACGCCGACGCACAACTGGGGCGGCTGGCCGAAGCGCTTTCGCATCGCGCCCGACCGACCCTGCTGATGTTCTACGGCGACCACCTGCCGGCATTGGGTCAGGCGTTCGAGATCAACGGTTTCAAGGACGGTGGCGACCAGCTGGAGCAGACCGGCTCATGGTTGATCGTGGATCCCGCGCATCCGCACGAACAACCGACTCAGGCGCTCGCCTCATGGGCGCTGCCCGGTCAATTGCTGGAGCGCGCCGGCATCCGCGACGACGCGTGGTTCGCGCTGACCGACGTGCTGGCGCCGCAGTTGTCCGACCTCACCCGCGCACCCGATGCGCCGCCTCCGCCCGAAACCGTCGAGCAGCGCCTGCTCGACCATGGCATGACCAACGTCGCCCAGCTCCGCCTCAAGGGCAAGCTCGACAACCTGCTGCCGCCAACCGAGGCCGCCGCGGCCGTCGCCGCGCGCGCAACGCGTCCGCAGGCAGTGGCGCGTCCGGATGGGGTAATGCAGTAGCAGGCCGTACACCCGCACAGGCTCCGCATCGCTGTGGATGAGCGAGCTGTTTCGGATCGCATTTCGCGGCGACGAATGCGCATGCAAGGACGTGCGGGCGCGAAAGTGGTTGCGTGGATGGCCGCTCGCGCGAACAAAAAAAAGCCCCGCCGAAGCGGGGCTTTTTGTTTCTGCTCTGGGCCAAGGATGGATCAGAAATCCATACCTCCCATGCCCCCCATGCCGCCGCCCATGCCGCCGCCGGCGCCGTGGTTGTGCTCTTCCTTCTTCGGCGCCTCGCCCACCATCGCCTCGGTGGTGATCATCAGGCCGGCGATGGACGCCGCGTTCTGCAGCGCGGTGCGGGTCACCTTGGTCGGATCCAGGATGCCCATCTCGACCATGTCGCCGTAGGCGCCGGTCGCGGCGTTGTAGCCGAAGTTGCCCTTGCCTTCGGCGACCTTGTTCAGCACCACCGACGGCTCTTCGCCGGCATTGGTGACGATTTCGCGCAGCGGCGCTTCCATCGCGCGCTTGGCGATCACGATGCCGTGGTTCTGGTCTTCGTTGTCGCCCTTCAGCGAGCCGATCGCCGCCAGCGAGCGCACCAGCGCCACGCCGCCGCCCGGCACCACGCCTTCCTCGACCGCCGCGCGGGTGGCGTGCAGCGCGTCTTCCACGCGCGCCTTCTTTTCCTTCATCTCGACTTCGGTCGCGGCGCCGACCTTGATCACCGCCACGCCGCCGGCGAGCTTGGCCACGCGCTCCTGCAGCTTCTCGCGGTCGTAGTCGGAGGAGGTCTCCTCGATCTGCGCCTTGATCTGCTTGATGCGGCCCTCGATGGCCTTGGTGTCGCCGGCGCCGTCAATGATGGTGGTGTTTTCCTTGCTGACCACGATCTTCTTGGCGCGGCCCAGATCCTTGACCGTCGCCTTCTCCAGCGACAGGCCGACCTCCTCGGAGATCACGGTGCCGGCGGTCAGGATCGCCATGTCTTCCAGCATCGCCTTGCGGCGGTCGCCGAAGCCCGGCGCCTTCACCGCGCAGACCTTGACGATGCCGCGGATGGTGTTGACAACCAGCGTCGCCAGCGCCTCGCCTTCGACTTCTTCCGCCACGATCAGCAGCGGCTTGCCGGACTTGGCAACGCCCTCCAGCACCGGCAGCAGGTCGCGCACGTTGGAGATTTTCTTGTCGTGCAGCAGCACGTACGGATCTTCCAGCTCGCACTGCATGCTCTGCTGGTTGTTGATGAAGTACGGCGAGAGATAACCGCGGTCGAACTGCATGCCTTCCACGACGTCCAGTTCGTTCTCGAGGCCCGAGCCGTCCTCGACCGTGATCACGCCTTCCTTGCCGACCTTGTCCATCGCCTGCGAGATCAGGTTGCCGATCACCTCGTCGCCGTTGGCGGAGATGGTGCCCACCTGCGCGATGGACTTGGAATCGGCCGACGGCTTGGAAATTTTCTTCAGCTGGTCGACCGCCGCGGTCACGGCCTTGTCGATGCCGCGCTTCAGGTCCATCGGGTTCATGCCGGCGGCCACGTACTTCATGCCTTCGCGCACGATCGACTGGGCCAGCACCGTGGCGGTGGTGGTACCGTCACCGGCGTTGTCGCTGGTCTTGGAAGCCACTTCCTTGACCATCTGGGCGCCCATGTTCTGCAGCTTGTCCTTCAGCTCGATTTCCTTGGCCACGGACACGCCGTCCTTGGTCACGGTCGGGCCGCCGAAGCTGCGCTCCAGCACCA
>DASVDY010000133.1:0-4527 GCA_036380855.1 Rhodanobacteraceae bacterium | reverse complement strand
CGGACGACCTGGCTGAAACGCGCGAAATCCTCCTCGGGCCGCAGGTCCAGCACGCTCATGGCGAGGAACTCCTCCCTCGCGTAACCGTAATGCCGGACGGCCGCGTCGTTGACCGCCAGGAAGCGCAGCGACTCGCGATCGAACACCCACATCGGATGCGGGTTGCCCTCGAACAACAGCCGGTACTGCGCCTCGGATGCCTGCAACTGCTCGAGCATGCGACGCCGTCCCAGCTCCAGCGCGCGCACCTGCTCGTCGGAGTCCCGCTTCTCGATCGCAATGCCCACGATCTGCACGCAGGCATTGGCCAGATCCAGTTCCGCCTGCGAAGGCGTCCACGTGGTGCGGTAGTACACCGCCACCGTGCCAAGCACGCGCTGCGCGCTGGAAAGAATCGGCACCGCCCAGCACGCGCGAAGGCCATAGCGCAGCATCTGGTCGCGCCAGTCCAGCCAGTCCGGATCGCTGGCGATATCGGCGCTGATCACCGTACGGCCCTCGTGGGCGGCGGTACCGCAACAGCCCTGGCCCGGGCCGATAGGCGCGTGCTCGATGGCGTGCACCAGTTCCGCCGGAAATCCACCGGAAGCAGCGTGGCGCAGATGCACCCCCGCCTCGTCCAGCAACAATACGGTACAGATCGCCTGCCGGTGCTGCGACTCGATCAAGCGCACGGTTGCGTCCAGGACCTCCTGGAGGGATGCGCCCTCGGCCATGGTTGCCAGCAGCGCCACGCGTTCCTTTTCCAGCGCGGCCACCCGCTTGCGTTCGGTGATGTCCTGCAGGCTGACGAACCAGGCCGGCGCGTCGTTCCACCGGGTTCGTGCCATCCGCATCTCGACCACCAGGGCAGGCGCGCTGGCGCGCGCAATTTCGACTTGCGTGGGGGCGCCTTCGCAAAGCGGATAGCCGAACATCGAGCCCACCAGTTGCCCGGCGGTCCAGCCCAGGAGCGCCGCGGCGGCCGGATTGACGTAGCAGACCCGCCCTTCCGCCCCGACCACCATCACCCCGTCGTGGCTGCGCTCGATCAGCCCGCGCCACGAGATCTCGTCGGCCTGGGCGATGCCCCGCGAGCTCCGCAGCAACCTCTGCCAACCCGATGCCATATCGCCCATCGCGATTCCCCGCGCGGGCAATTGCGCCCGCCTGTCGTGCAGCCTGCATGGGCGGGGCCAGCCAGGGAGGCAAAAGTGCGAACCAGTCCCGCAAATCCCGCGAATTTGCGTTCGGACACTTTTGCAAAAAAAAGCCCCGGCCAGTGGCCGGGGCTTCGAAGTTCACCCGTGGGTGACCCGGCTCAGGCCGGCATCACCTGGTCGGCCTGCAGGCCCTTGGGACCCTTGACCACGGTGAAGGTGACCTTCTGGCCTTCCTGCAACGACTTGAAGCCGGTGCCCTGGATGGCGCGGAAGTGCACGAACACGTCTTCGCCGTTCTCGCGGCTGATGAAGCCGAAGCCTTTGGCATCGTTGAACCATTTGACGGTGCCGGTCTGACGATCCGACATAACTGACTCCTTGCTACTCGATGGATTGGTTGACACAGCGCGAAAACCGCGCGCCTTGTTGCACTGACTAGCGAGTGTGAAGACAGCGATGCGATCGTTCAACGGTCAGCAACCGGCCCCATCGGACCGCTAGTCCCCCGCGGTCCGGCTAACTCAGCGGGCGGATCGTACTGCAAGCCCAAAGGCAAATGCCAGTGCATCCGGGGCACGCGCGGGAGGCCCCGCCGGCCCGGCCATTCCGCTGGGATTAATCGCCCCGGACGTAATTTGGATTCGTCGCAGACCGGCCGTGCCGCCGGTGCGTGCCTTCTCCCCGCTCAGGATGATCAAGGAGAGCCCCATGACCACGTCTTCCCGCCTGCTGGCGCTCGCGGTTGCCTCGTTGTTCGCGACCGCGGCCATGGCCCAGTACGCGCCGCCTCCGCCGCCGCCTCCACCGCCGGCCGCCCAGGGCGCCATTCCGCCACCGCCGCCACCGCCGCCGGCCGCACCCGTCGCCCCTACGGCCCCAGCCGAACAGCAGGCGCTCCCCGCCCCGCCACCCCCGCCGCCGGCGGATTCCGCGGAGGGTTCCGCAATGCCGGCCGATCAGGGCACGACACCGCCCTCGACGACCGGAGGGATGACCAACCAGCGCTCGGTGCAATTCCAGAACGAGCAGGGCGCGACGGTCACCGTGAATTACGGCATGCCTCCCCCCACCGACTACGGTCCCAAGCCGCCGTTCGCACAACTGGACACGAACCATGACGGCCGGATCAGCGAATCCGAGGCGCAGGGGTACGTTCCGCTGGTGAACGATTGGCTGCACGTCGCGCACCATGCGGGCAGCATCACCAAGGCGCAGTACGAAGCCTGGAACGACTGAAGGCGCGCACTGCGGGGCAAAAAGGGCCGCGAGGCCCTTTTTGCTTGCGGGTCATTCGCGCTCGACGCGCCGCCGCTGGCTTTCCTCGATGCCGACCAGGGCGGCGAGCACGCCGCTCAGCGCCAGCGCCAGCAGGCCGTAGCCGATCAGGCCGATCACCGAAGACGCGGCCATCATCGCGTAGGGCCCCGCTGCCGCGGCACCCCCGCCGGCGTGCAGCCACAGCGCGGTGATGCCCCAGGCAATCCCGCCGGCGATCAGCAGCACGCCGATCATGGCGATCACCCGTGCCGTCGCAAGCACCAGGCGCAGGTGCCGCGTCTGCAGCGATCCGTAAGGCAGCCAACGCCTCGGTTTCATGTGCGCTCCTTGCCTGTCCTCAATGCAGGCGATCGTAATTCACGATCGCATTCAACAACAATGCGTAACTGCCGACCGTTTCGCCCCGCCACATCGGGTTGTTGGCGAACAGCAGCACGTTGCCCTTGCCGTAATGCGCATCCACCACCGCCGCGTGCTGCGCGATCGAGCCGCCGTTGTCTAGCAGGCCCGAAATCAGCAGTTGGTTCGCGTCGGCCCAGCGCACGATCACGTCGGGGCGCTGGTCGGACGGGATCAGGAACAGGTTGTTGCGCTTCTGTTCCGCATTCAGCGGCATGGCCTGCCAGGGTTTCGCGCTCGGCAACGCGGGCGGCGCCTGGTAGGGCCGCCCTTCCGGGATATCCGGCTCGTCCGGACCGCCGCGGCCGGTCGGCTTCTGATAATCCTGCGCAGCCGGGATGCCACGGTTGCCGATCGTCTGGCTGCTGACATCGAAGGCCAGTCCGCTGGAGCTGTAAAGCGCGAAGCTGTCGTCGTAACCCCGGGCGATCGGTGAGTCCTTGTCCACCAGATCCGCGCGCAGCACGCTGCCGACCACGCGCGCGCCCTTCGCGGGCGCCACCGAAACGCCCGGCGCGAGCCCCGTCTCGATCGCGAATTTCGCGGTGTCTTCCGACGTCACCAGCAAGCCGCCCTGCGCGACGAAGCGCTTGAGGTTGGACAAGCCCGTTTCGCCCAGCCCCGGGCGCATGTCGTCGGTGGAATCAATCGCGCCGAGGTTCGGCGTAAGGGCGGTCTTCTTCCACGGCAGCGCATTGCCATACATCGGCAAGCCGTCAATGATCAGCCGCGTGGACGAATACCCCACCGGCCCGAACAGGATCACGTCGTACTTGCCGCGCAGGTTGGATTCGCGCGCGACATCCTGCGTGCTGATGTAGCTGTAAGGCACGTGCAGCTTGTCCAGGGCCATCCGCCACCAGCCTTCGGTCTGGGTGGAAAGCCAGGTATGCATCAATGCGATGCGCGGAAGCTTGCCGTGCACGCCCAGCGAGGCGAGGTCGAGCGCGGGCGCCGACAGGTCGGCAACCGGCTGCATCGGCACCGCAAGCAGCGAGGCATCGGTCACGCGCGCGACATCCACGCCGAACAGGTCGCCGAACGACCAGCCGGTGTCGTCATAGGGGTGCTTCTGCGGATCGTCGGGCGACCAGTACTGCCGGTCCAGCAGGGCGTCGGCGATGCGCGAGTACGGCTGGTCCATGCGTACGATGTAACTGCCGGCCGGGAACGTGCGCGCTTGGGTCTGCTCGCGCGGCGGCGTCACCGCTTCCGTGCGTTTGCCGGATTGGGAACCCGATTTCGAATTCGCATCGCGCCCGGCCACCTGCACGGTGAACGGCGCGCCAGCCTTGCTGATCTCGACATGCTGCTTCATCAGCACGCGCAGCAATTGCGCCTGCGCGCCCTTGTGGGCCTCGTCAGCGGTGAACACGTAGGCAGCCGGTCCGGCCAGTTGCGGCTTCTCGATCGATCGCTTGGATTTCAACCAGAAGTTGTTCAGGAACTTCTGGCCGTTCTCCGCGAAGTAGTGCAAGGCCGTCAGCAGTCCACTCTCCTCGTAGTTGTTGTTGTCGCGTTGCGACCACAGCACCTTCGGCAGCGGCGGGTTGGGCTTGTACCAGGTGCGCGCGTATTCGTCCGGGGCCAGGATGCGCTCTTGCGTGTCGGCGCCGCCGTTGCCGAACGTCTCGTACAGCCGGCTGATGCCGTTGTGCATCGCCGCGATGAACATGAGATACCCGGGGCTCCAGGTGTCGAAGTCGCC
>DASVDY010000132.1:0-7979 GCA_036380855.1 Rhodanobacteraceae bacterium | reverse complement strand
GCGGTGGAATCGGCGATGTCGCACACCACCAGCGTGCGCAGCCGCGGCGTGGCGTGCTGGCCGGAGCGCGTTGGCGGTTCGAGGTGGTGTATTTCGGCGTTCATGTGCAAAGCCCCTGTAGCGAAGCCCGCCTCTCGAGGGAGAGATCGGGCGAAGGTCCGGCTGATCTTCTTGTTGGAGTCCCCGCGCGGGAACCCGGACCCTCATGCGACGCTTCGTGCCTTCCTGCTGACGGGCAGAAGGAAAACCGCGGCGCCACTGGTATTTTTTCGCGACCCGGTATCGGGTTCAAGGCTTGCCGGCAGCCGCATTCGGGCGCCTGCATACAATTCTTACATCAGCACGTGCGCGCCGTCGCCGCCGGAACCCTTGACGTGGTAGAGCGCGCAGTCGGCTTCGCTGTACCACACCGACCAGCCGGCCTCGTCGCGGCACAGGCTGCCGCCCACGCTCACCGACACGTGCAGGTCCGGCGGGGTGCCGCGGAAGCGCAACTGGCGCACGCCTTCGGCGATGCGTAGCGCGCGGTCGTTCAGTTCGCGCTGGTCGCGCACCTGGGTGAGCAGCGCGAATTCGTCGCCGCCCAGCCGGCAGGGCAGGTCGGTCGCGGCGGCGGCATCCTGCACTTCGGCGGCGACCGCACGCAGCACGTCGTCGCCGACCAGGTGGCCGGCGCGATCGTTGATCTGCTTGAAGTGGTCCAGGTCAATCAGCAGCAGGCCGAGCATGCGATCGCGATCGCGCATCTCGCCCATGCTTTCGATGTAGCGGTACAGGCCGCGGCGGTTGCACAGGCCGGTGAGGTCGTCGGTGCAGATCTGGCGGCGCGCGAGGTGGAGCTGGTCCTGGGTCTGGCGCAGCGAATCGAGCGTCTGGATCAGGTCTTCGTTGCGGCGCTTGTAATTGGCGATCAACTGTTGCTCGCTGGCCACCAGGTAGGCGAACGAGCGGCGCATGAACATCGCCAGCGTTTCCGGCGCGCGCGAAAGCAGTTCCTCGAAGGCGGCCTGCTCGATCACGTAAAGCACGCAGGACTCGGCGGCCATCGCGCCGCCCGAGCGGGCGTGGTTGCCGACGAACAGGGCGAGCTCGCCGAAGTACTCGCGCGGGCCGATCAGCTTGTCGGGGAGGTCGCCGGCGAATTCCAGCAGCACGCGGCCGCTGTCAATCACGAACATGGCGCGGCCGTATTCGCCGCGCTTGAACACGGTCTGGCCGGGCTGCAGTTCGCGGCGCTCGCCGGCGGAGGCCAGCAGCGAGAATTCCTGCTCCGACAACTGCCGGGGCAGCCGCGTGGTGCGCGGCGCAGGGTGCGAAGCGGCAGGTTCGAAGGCTGCCTGGGATTGTGGGTGAGACACGAGAGCCTCCCCCTTGAGGCGTATGGGTTCCGATAGTACAGCAATATCCGGGCCCGAAGTGGGGTGATTTGCGTGCCGGAATCCGGCAACTTCGAGCGGAAACAAAAAGTCACCGGGCCCAGGCAAACCGCCGCCGTCCGGGGCCGGGAGCTCCGGCCGCCGACAGTGAGCTTCAAACCTCCGTCATTCCGGCGCAAGCCGGAACCCAGTGCCTTTCCTCGCGGTGGCGGTGGGGTTTCAGGGTCACTGGATTACAAAGTCCGTCCATGGACTTTGCCCTTCGGGCCGACCTTCGGTCGTTCAAATTCGTTCCAGACGAATTTGTCCGGCTTTCGCCGGGACGACGGCGGTGGGTTTGGTTGGGACGACGGTGGCAGGTTTTTGCGGCCGACAGTGAGCTTCAAACCTCCGTCATTCCGGCGCAAGCCGGAACCCAGTGCCTTTCCCCGCGTCGTCGGCGTGACGACGGGAGCAAAATGCATTGCCGTCCGGCCGCTACGCCGCGCTGCGCGTGAACTGGGCCTGCTCGGTGGAACCCTTCAGCGCCGACAGCGACGACGCGCCGCCGGCGATCACCTGGTTGAGGGTGTCGAAGTAGCCGGTGCCGACCTCGCGCTGGTGGCGGGCGGCGGTGTAGCCGTCTTTTTCCGCGGCGAACTCGGCTTCCTGCAGTTCCACGTAGGCGGCCATCTGGCGCTCGCGGTAGTCGCGCGCCAGCGCGAACATCGAATGGTTGAGCGCGTGGAAGCCGGCCAGGGTGATGAACTGGAACTTGTAGCCCATCTCGCCGAGTTGTTTCTGGAATGACGCAATCGTCGCCGCATCCAGGTTCTGCTTCCAGTTGAACGAGGGCGAGCAGTTGTAGGCCAGCAGCTTGTCCGGATAGCGCGCGCGGATGGCCTGCGCAAACTGCTCCGCCTGCACGAGATCGGGCTTCGAGGTTTCGCACCACACCAGGTCCGCGTAGGGGGCGTAGGCCAGCCCGCGGCTGATCGCCTGTTCGATGCCGGGCTTCGTTTCGAAGAAGCCCTCGACCGTGCGGCCGCCGGTGCAGAAGGCGCGGTCGTTTTCGTCCACGTCGGAAGTGAGCAGGCCCGCGCCCATCGCATCGGTGCGTGCGACGATCAGGGTCGGCACGCCGGCGACATCCGCCGCGAGTCTTGCCGCGATCAATTTCTGCACGGCTTCGCGCGTGGGCACCAGCACCTTGCCGCCCATGTGGCCGCACTTCTTGGCACTGGCGAGCTGGTCTTCGAAGTGCACCGCCGCGGCGCCGGCCTCGATCATCGCCTTCATCAATTCATACGCATTCAGCACGCCGCCGAAACCGGCTTCCGCATCGGCCACGATCGGCGCCAGCCAGTCGGTGCCGTCGTCGCCTTCGGCGTGCGCGATCTGGTCGGCGCGCAACAGCGTGTTGTTGATCCGCCGCACCACCTCCGGCACCGAATCGGCCGGATACAGCGACTGGTCCGGATACATCGCGCCGGCGGAATTGGCATCGGCCGCGACCTGCCAGCCGGACACGTAGATCGCGCGCAGCCCGGCCTTCACCTGCTGCATCGCCTGGTTGCCGGTGAGCGCGCCGAGCGCGTTGACGAACGGCTCCGAATGCAGCTCGCGCCACAGGCGTTCGGCGCCGCGTCGCGCCAGCGAATGTTCGATGCGCACGGTGCCGCGCAGCCGCGCGACGTCTTCGCCCGAATAGGGGCGCTGCACGCCATGCCAGCGCGTGTTGTTGTTCCAGTCCAGTTGCAGTTTCTCGGCGGTGGGGAGGGTGGTGGGCTTCATCGGACACGGTCTCCTTTGGAAGGGAATCAACATGCGCCACTCCGGGCCGCGCGAGTGCGGAACCCGGAATCCAGCAACTCTCCCTGGCACAGCCAAAGCCACTGGGTCCCGGCTTGCGCCGGGATGACGGACAAAAGCAAAGCGCGCGAGCACGTCATCACAACCGCTCGTACGCCCGCAGCGTCAGGAACTCGGCGAGCCTGGACGCATGGGTGAGTTCGCCGATCAGCGCGGCGGCCTTGTCCGCCCGCGCGGCGCCGGGCAGGTCGCTGCCGCGCAGTTCGTGCGCGAATGCAGCCAACGCGCGGTCGAATGCCCTGGGCGTGATCGGCGAGCCATCGTCGAAGCACAGCGGCTGCGCCTCGTCGTGGTGCAGCCACTGCCACAACTGCGCGCGCGCGATCTCGGCGGTGGCGGCGTCCTCCATCAGGTGGTGGATCGGCACGCAACCCAGGCCGTCGAGCCAGGCGGCGAGATAGCGCAGGCACACCTCGACATTGTTGTCGAAGCCCGCGCGCGTGATCGTGCCGCCGCACGGCGCGAGCAACGCGTCGCGGGTGACGTGCACGTCGTTGCGCTCGACGTGCAGTTGATTCGGTGTCGGCATGTGCGCGTCGAACACTTCGCGCGCAACCGGCACCAGCGCCGGATGCGCGACCCAGGTGCCGTCATGGCCGTCGCGCACCTCGCGCAGCTTGTCGTCGCGCACCTTCTGCAGCGCGACCTCGTTGGCTATCTCGTCGGTGCGGATCGGGATCTGCGCGGCCATGCCGCCCATCGCGAACGCGCCGCGGCGATGACAGGTGCGGATCAGCCATTGCGAGTAGCGGCGCAGGAACGACACGGTCATCTGCACCTGACCGCGCTCGGGCAGCACGCGGTCGCGGTGCGCGCGCAGCGTCTTGATGTAGGAAAAGATGTAATCCCAGCGCCCGCAGTTGAGGCCTACCGCGCGCCGGCGCAGCGCGAAAAGGATCTCGTCCATCTGGAACGCGGCAGGCAGCGTCTCGATCAGCACCGTCGCCTTGAAACCGCCGACCGGCAGCTTCAGCGCGCGCTCGGTGTGTTCCATCACCGCGTCCCAGAGCGCGGCTTCTTCCATGGACTGCAACTTCGGCAGATAAAAGTACGGCCCGCGGTCGCGGGCCGCCAACGCACGCGCGTTGTGGAAAGCGAACAGCGCGAAATCGAACAGCGCGCCGGAAACCGGTTCGCCGTCCATCTCCAGATGGCGCTCCGGCAGGTGCCAGCCACGCGGGCGCACCATCAGGATTGCGGTCTGCGCGTTCAGCCGATACGTGCGGCCGTTCGGCGCGTCGTAGGAAATGTTGCCGTTCACCGCGTCGCGCAGGTTGAGCTGGCCTTCCAGCAGGTTGGCCCAGGTAGGTGTGGTCGAATCCTCGAAGTCGGCCATGAACACGTTGGCGCCGGAGTTCAGCGCGTTGATCACGGTCTTGCGCTCGGTCGGGCCGGTGATCTCCACGCGACGGTCGGCGAGCGCGGCCGGGATCGGCGCCACGGCCCATTCGCCGCAACGGATGTCCCGCGTGTCGGGGCGGAAATCCGGCAGCTCGCCGGAGTCGCAACGCGCCTGCATCCGGGCCCGTTCGGCCAGCAGCGCCTGGCGGCGGGGCTCGAAACGGCGGTGCAGGTCCGCCAGCAGCGCCAGTGCTTCCGGGGTGAGGATTTCACGCAGCGCCGGGTGTGCGGGTCCCAGGATCTGCATTCCGCTGCGGTTTTGCAGCAGTTCCATTGCGACGGCCATGGCCGTTTCCCTCAATCAGCTTCGTGGCTTTCGAGGGTAAGTTCCAAATCACACGTTGACAAAGCAAACGTGTCAATCCGATACTTTGGGAAAATCAAACACGTTTGAAACAAGCCAGGTCGAAATGGCCGCGAAGGTGACCCGTAAAGCCAAACCCAGGGCACGCCCGGAGCGCGATGGCGAGGCGGCGCGCTTCTATTACAAGGGCAGCCGTTACCGGCAGTTGCGCGCGTTCGTCACCATCGCCCGGCTGGGCACTTTGGCGCGGGCGGCCGAGGCGCTGTTCCTGTCGCCGCCGTCGGTGAGCCTGCAGTTGCAGGCGCTGGAGCGCGAGCTCGGGACGCAACTGGTCGAGCGCGGCCGCCGACAGCGCGTCACCCTGACCCGCGCCGGCCAGACGCTGTTCGAGCAGGCGCGGCCGCTGATCGAAGGGCTGGATGCGCTGGATGCGCGTTTCCATTCCGCACTGTCCGGTCTGGGCGCGGGCGAGCTGACCATCGCCGCGGGGACCTCGACGATCCAGTACCTGCTGCCCGCGCTGGTAGCGGCGTATCGCGAGCGCCATCCGGAAGTGCGCCTGCAACTGGCCAACGTGACCGGCAGCGACGGCCTGGCGTTGCTGCGTTCGGACCAGGCCGACTTCGCGGTCGGCTCGATGCTGGACGTGCCGCATGACCTGACTTACCAGCCGTTCCGGCGTTTCGATCCGATGCTGATCCTGCCGGTCGGGCATCCGCTGGCCGGGCGCGAGCCGATCCAGTTGCAGGACCTCTCGCCCTACGGCTTGATCCTGCCGCCGCAGCGGCTGACGACGTACCGGCTGGTGGACCTGGTGTTCCAGCAGCGCAAGGTGCCCTACACCGTGGCGATCGAGGTCGGCGGCTGGGAGATCATCAAGCAGTACGTCGCGATGGGGCTGGGCATTTCGATCGTCACCGGCATCTGCCTGACCGACGCCGATCGCGGCAAGCTGGTCGCGCGCAACATGCGCGCGTATTTCCCGCAGCGCAGCTACGGCGTGGTGATGCGCAAGGGCAAGCACCTCTCGCCCGAGGCGCGCGCGTTCGTGGACCTGATCGAGCCGGACCTCGCCATGCAGCGCGAGTACGAGTCGTCCGCGCATTCGCAAAGATGATTCAAGCACCCTCTCCCCCGAGGCGGCTTATCGCCTTGGGGGAGAGGGGTGGGGTGAGGGGGTAAAGGTGATCGGGGTGGGCGAGCAGGCCAAACCCAAAGAGCAGCTTTGGCCAATGCAGTTCGAGCCGCCGACACCACAGGCAAGGGACACCTCGCCCCCTCACCCTACCCTCTCCCCCGAACCAGGAGCGGTTCGGGGGAGAGGGTCAGATTCCCCGATGCTTCCCCTTGAACGGTGCATAGAACGCCCGCAGCGCGGCTATGTCGGCGTCCATGTCGGCGGTTGGCCGGAACAGCGGGCCCAGGCCGATCACCTTGCGCGGGTAATCGAAATACACCGGCACGATCGGCACGCCCGCTTCGCGCGCGATGTGCCAGAAACCGCTTTTCCAGTGCGCGACGCGCTTGCGCGTGCCTTCCGGCGTGATGCCCAGCCACAGTTTCTCGCGCGTGCGGAAGAGATCGCGCATCTGCGTGACCACGCCGTGCGCGGCCGCGCGCTCGATCGGGATGCCGCCGAGCTTGCGCAGCAGCCAACCCAGGGGGCCTGCGAACAGCTCGCGCTTGGCCATGAAAGAGATGTCCGCGCCGAGCGCCACCTTGAACAGCAGTCCGTGCACGCCGTCCCACCACGACGAGTGCGGCGCGGCGATCAGCACCGCACGCGCAACGGCCGGGAATTCGCCTTCCAGCCGCCAGCCGCCCAGGCGCGCCAGCGTGCGGAAAATCCCGCGCCAGCGATGATCCGGGAATTGCGGCATCGCTTGGGGCAGGTGCGCGGGAAGCGGCTCACACGCGGCGGGTTTAACCCCCTCCCCCGCTCGCGGGGGAGGGTTGGGGTGGGGGGCAAAATGCGAACCGCTCACTCGGCGCTCCAGTTGCGCGAACGATTGCGCTTGATCGCGCCGCGCTTCTGCTTGCCGACCAGCCGGCGCTCCTTCGAGGCGCGCGTCGGTTTGGTCGCGACGCGCTTCTTCGGCGCGTGCAGCGCCGAGCGAAGAAGTTCGGTCAGGCGCCCGCGTGCATCCTCGCGGTTGCGCGCCTGGTCGCGGAAGCGCTGCGCCTGGATCACCAGCACGCCATCGGCGGTGAGCCGGCGGTCGCGCCTTGCCAGCACCCGCGCGCGAACATCGTCCGGGAGCGAGGGCGAGTGCGCCACGTCGAAGCGCAGTTCCACCGCGCTCTCGGTGCGGTTGACGTGCTGCCCGCCGGGACCCGCCGCGCGCAGGAAGCGCTCGGTGAGTTCGGAGTCGGGGATGTCAATGTGGGACGAGACGCGCATGCGTGAAATGTAGCCGATTGCACTGGGGAATATTGAAGTGCAGGCCATGGATGGCCGTGTCGAAGTGAGCTTCGGCGCCGTCGCATGACGGCGAGCATCGCAGGGCCAAGCGGGAGCAAGGCGCGATGTCCGAGCACAGGGACGTGCGAGTTCGCGCCGGCCCGCTTGGCGCAAAGATGCGACGGGCAGTCGAGCCACCGGATGTTGGCGAGACCGTCATGCCCGGCGCCAATGGCTTTGGTTACTTTCCCCGAAAGGAAAGTAACCCGCGCCGCGGGACGGCGCGGAAAAAGACATGGACGTGGTATTGGCGGAGCGAAGCGGTGCACTCGGTGTGCGACCCCTCTCCCGCCGCGCTGCGCGCGGCGACCTCTCCTTCAAGGGGAGAGGTGAAAATCGAAGCCGCCGAAGTCCGGCAAATCAGCGCTTGCGCCACGGCCACGCCGCCGCGAACGCAATCAATCCCAGGCCCAGAGCCAGGCCTTCCAGCCACGGCGCGCGCGTGGGCGCGAAGGCGAACAGCAGCGCGGCGCAGACCAGCATGGCGCCGCCGAACGAGGCGGCGAGAATGCGCCGCTGCGTGTCGCGTTGCGCGGCGTGCAGGAACGAGAGCTCCTGCGAGGTGACGTCCACGCGCGTGGTGCCC
>DASVDY010000131.1:0-7022 GCA_036380855.1 Rhodanobacteraceae bacterium | reverse complement strand
AAAGTCCTGATCGTTGCCGAACACCTGAACGGCCAGCTCAACGCCGCCACGGCTCGCTGCGTCACCTGCGCGCGCGCGATGAGCCCCGACTCCATAGACGTGCTGGTGCTCGCCGACGCGCCGGACGCGATCGCGACGGCCGCTGCGAAGCTGGAAGGGATTTCGAAAGTGCTCACCGTCACGCGTGCGGAAAACGCACACCCTCTCGCGGCGATCCTTGCGCCGCAGATCGCTGCCGCGGCGCGCAACGGCTACACCCACTTGCTGGCTCCCTCGACGACCTTCGGCAAGGATGTCGCGCCGCGCGCGGCGGCATTGCTGGGCGTGGGCCAGGTCAGCGACATCATGGCCGTGGACGGGGCGCACAAATTCAAGCGGCCGATCTACGCCGGCAACGCCATCGTGGACGTGGAGACGCCGAACGATGCGATCGTCGTCGGCACGGTACGCACGGCCTCGTGG
The DNA here is from genome assembly GCA_036380855.1 of Rhodanobacteraceae bacterium. Lineage (GTDB taxonomy): Bacteria > Pseudomonadota > Gammaproteobacteria > Xanthomonadales > Rhodanobacteraceae > 66-474. The sequence goes on along the minus strand of DASVDY010000131.1, from coordinate 6,560 downwards.
CCGGCGGCCGCCGAATCCGGCAACGTCGCGCCGATCGAAGCCTTGAACCTGGATGTCGAGCTGCCGGCGCATACGCGCTTTGTCGGCCTGCAGCAGGCGGGCAGCGATCGCCCCGACCTGCAAAGCGCCCAGCGCGTGGTGTCGGGCGGCCGCGGCGTGGGTTCGAAGGAGAACTTCGAGATCATCTACAAGCTCGCCGACAAGCTGCGCGCCGCGGTCGGCGCCTCGCGCGCGGCGGTGGACGCGGGTTACGTGCCGAACGATCTGCAGGTCGGCCAGACCGGCAAGATCATCGCGCCGGAGCTGTACCTCGCGATCGGCATCTCCGGCGCCATCCAGCACCTCACCGGCATCAAGGATGCCGGTACCATCGTGGCCATCAACAAGGATCCTGATGCCCCGATCTTCGAGATCGCCGACTACGGTCTCGTCGGCGACCTCTTCAAGATCGTGCCGGAGCTGGAAGCGGCGGTTCAATAAGGTGCGCTTGCCTGATCCGGACCGGATCACACACGAGATCGGTTTGAATGTCTGAGCACCGCGGAACCGATGGCGAGCCCTTCCTGATCTTCGGCTCGCCGCTGATCGAACAAGCGGAGATAGACGAGGTCGTCGCCTGCATGCAATCCGCGTGGCTCGGCACGGGGCCGCGCGTGGCGCAGTTCGAACGCGATTTCGCCACCTACCAGCACCTTGCGCCCGCGCAGGTTGCAGCGGTCAATTCCGCGACCGCGGCGCTGCACGTCAGCATGGTTGCCGCGGACCTGGAGCCCGGCGGCGAGGTCATCACCACGCCCCTGACGTTCTGCGCATCGGTCAACGCGATCATCCATGCCGGCCTGACCCCGGTGCTGGCGGACGTGGATCCGGCAACCCAGAACATCGACCCAGCCGCGATCGAAGCGGCGATTACGCCGCGCACGCGCGCGATCCTTCCGGTGCACTTCGCAGGGCGCGCCTGCGACATGGATGCGATCATGGCAATCGCGCGCAAGCACGGCCTGCGGGTGATCGAAGACTGCGCCCACGCCATCGAGACGACGTACCACGGCCGCAAGGCCGGCACGTTCGGCGACTTCGGCTGCTTCAGTTTCTACGCGACAAAGAATGTTGTCACCGGCGAAGGCGGCATGATCGTCGGGCGCGACGAGGCGCTCATCGCGCGCGCCAAGGTGCTTGCGCTGCACGGCATGAGCAAGGACGCCTGGCACCGTTTCGGCGACCAGGGCTACAAGCATTACCAGGTGGTCGAAGCCGGGTTCAAGTACAACATGATGGACCTGCAGGCGGCCATCGGCATCCACCAGCTCGCGCGGGTGGAACGCAACTGGCACCGCAGGGAACAGATCTGGAACCAATACATGGAAGCGCTTGCGGATTTGCCGATCGGATTGCCCGCGCGGCCGGAACCCGACACCCGGCACGCCCATCACCTGTTCACGATCATGGTGGATGAGGCCCGTTGCGGCATCTCGCGCGATGGTTTCCTTGATGCGATGAACGCGCGCCGGATCGGCACCGGCGTGCACTACCTTTCGATACCCGAACATCCGTACTATCAGCAACGGTTCGGCTGGAGCCCGGAACAGTGGCCCAACGCCATGCGGCTGGGCCGCCAGACGGTCAGCCTGCCGCTATCTCCGAAGTTGACGGATGGGGATGTGGCTCGGGTTCTGGGCGCTATGCGTGCAATGCTGGGCGGGCGGAGATCTACCGATTAGAATCTCCACCGCCACTATCCGACTTACGTCGCCAGCGCAAATGCTCTACATCGTGAGTGGCTGACGACAGATATCCATGACCTGACTCGGTCAGATTGCAAGTGAATTGGGTTCCTAGACCCGCGATCATGATCTGGCCTGATAATCAACCAAACCTGTGCGTGCGTTCAGTGTCTTGCGGACGGCACAGCGGTGCTCGTCGAAGAAGCGGGCGATAGCGCGTGCAAGCGCTACCACCCTCACGTGTCATCAGCAGCCCCGAATTCCCCGTGGAATTGCGAGCATCTCCACCACTGCGTCCTGCCAGTCATCTCGAGCCATCATGCCATCGCCATTGAGGCTCTCATTTCTGCATTGCCCAGCCAGTCGGATACGAGTGGATCAGTTCATTGTGGAAACTTGTTCCATCTCCCACCCATAGCACGATGCTGTTTGCGTTGTACCACACGACATCCAGTAGCCCATCCCCATTCAGGTCAGCCAGCTCTCCTATGCTCCATGATGCCCCTCCAACCGGAGTGGACCACGACCGAACCAGTGTCGGGCCGTTCATGACCCAGTAGGCAGCGCGCGAGGAACTAGGTCTGGTGTCTCGCCAGATCAAATCCGATTTGCCGTCTCCATTCACATCGCCGGCGCCAACGAAAGTCCAGCCCTGCGGGTAAGCGTGCGTGGAAACTTGCTTGTAGATTCCGCTGTTAAAGTGCATCCACATCGCCATGGAGGTGCCGTTTGTCCAGAGAACCCCAGCCTCTCCACCTCCGTCGAAATCGCCGGCCGCCAGAAACCGCCAGCCCGCCGCCATCGACTGCGAATAGGTGGCGCTGAAGCTCGTGCCGTTCATCAACCAGGTTGCCAGCGTATTCGATGCGTTGAGCCAGAGCAGATCGGACTTGCCGTCGGCATTAACGTCCGCAGTACCCACGACCTTCCAACCGCCGCCGGGATAAGGCCGCATGTAGGTGCTGGTGAACGCACTTCCATTGCCCACCCACATCCATAGGCTGGCACCATCGGTCCAGATGATGTCGGTGTTGCCATCGCCGTTGAAATCGCCCGTAGCCACGATTTGCAAATTTGTGGCGGTCCCAAAAGCGCGACTGCTGGTGAGAGTCGCTCCACTCATTATCCAGTAAGCGAACCTTGCATTGTCGGTACTGCGCCAGAGCAGGTCGGATTTACTGTCGCCATTTACATCGTTATGAGCCGACCCACCGCTGGCGGAGCTCACCTTCGTCGGCTCGAACTGCGCGATCAGCGAGGCGGTGTTGTTCAGGCTGTGCACGTTGTCCGCGGAGCTGGTCGAGCTGTCCGCCACGCCGCACGGCGAGTTCTGGCAGGTCGAGAGATTCGGGTTCGAGAACAGGTTCAGCGGGGTCTGCGTGTCGCCGCCGTAGGACATGATCGTGGCGAACCCGTCCACTCCGTTGCCCCTGTATCCGTAGGAGTACGCGTACGCGCCCGGCTGGGTGGAATTCGCGCGATCGTGGGCCGAACCCATGTTGTGGCCCAGCTCGTGCGCGAAGGTCGAATCCAGGCAGTAATAGCCGGCGTCGCTGCCGTCCTGCACCACCGAGTAGCCGAAGGCATTGTCTTCTGACGGGATGATTCCCTGCTCGCCGCCGCCGATCAGCCAGCCGACGCCGCAACCGTTGTTGCCTGCATTGTTGAACTTGCGCAGCAGCACGACCAGGTCGGCGCCGTACTGCGCGCGCGCGGAGGCAATGCCCTGCAGGGCGGACGGAACCGGCACGCTGTTGCCATTGCCGTCGTTGCCGGTGACGTCGTCGAGCGCCTTGGTATCGTCGTTGGTGTCGGTGTAGCTCACCTGCATGGTGTGCACCAGGCGGATGCGCTGGTTCACGCCGCTGTCGGCATAGGCCTGGTTGGCGACATCCACCAGGTTGTTGATGCGCGTGAGCGCCGCGGAAGTGCTGCCCTGCGCACTGGCGAAACCACTCGTGTAGGCAACCATCACATCAATGGTCGGGCCGCCGCTGGTGGAAGCGCTGGCCGTTGTCTGCGCCGAGGCCGCAGTCGCGGTGCGAGTCGTGGTCGCCGAAGCGGCTCGCGTGGAAGAACCTACCGCCCTGTGGTGGGGCACCTTGAAGTCCTGGTGTGCGTACAACTGCCGGTTCACGGCCGATGCCGCCATCTTGCTGCCGTCGGTTTGCACCAGCAGCTTCTGGCCGTCTGCGGTCACCAGGCGCAAGGCGTCGCCGCTCGCCTGCGGGATTCGGCCGAACACGGCATTCTTGCCGAAGGTGATCACGGCCGATTGAAGGCCGTGTGCGGTCTGCACCTTGCCCACCCAGGTCCAGTCGCCGTTGTCGTGGACCAGGTGATGATCGTATTTCGCGTACTCGCGCCCGCCGGTCGCATTCGGCAGCCACATGCCACCCTTGAAGATGGCCTGCATCGCCTGGTCTTCGCTGACGGACACCGGCGTAGCTTTTTGCGCGCCCTGGGCCAGCGTGTGCGCCGATCCCTGGGTCGTGACCAGCGTGGGGGTCGAGGCAGACGGTCCCGTGCCAGAATTGGAGCCAGCGCCAAGGGCGCCGGCCCCGGCAAGCGTCGCGGCGGCAGCGCCGGTCGCGGCGGCCCGGTTCGGCCGGGCGGCGCTCGAGCCTGCATGCATGGCGGCAGTGGCCTTTGTGTCCTGCGCGTGGCGGCTTGCACCCGCGCTGGAGAGGGCGGCCGGGTGGAGGGTCGGATGTTTCGCGTCGGAGCCGAGCGAAACGGCGATGGAAGCGGAAAGCCCCACCACGGCAGTCAGCGCGGCGGCGGCGACGATCGAGCGATTTGACATGATGAAGGTCGCGTGAGGAATGGACGAGCAGCGAGTCTAGAGGCGCTTCCGCAGAGGTCGTGTTAAAGAGTCGTGGGATGCCTGCGAGCGCGATCACAGATGGGCGCATCGGCTACAATTCACGCAGTTCCAGCAACTTACCTCTCACTGATGAATCCCGATTCCCCGCTCTGGCGAGCCGGCGCCGAACGCATTGAGCGCGCCAACATGAACCGTTTCGTCCGGTTCGTTTCGGAGCGCACCGGCAATGAAGATATCAGGCGCTATGCGCCGCTCTACGATTTCTCGGTGCGCTATCCGGAGAAGTTCTGGCCGCTGGTGTGGGAATTTTGCGGCATCCGCGCCAGCGGGGACCACGAGCCGGTGCTCACGGACGCGAGCTCCATGCCCGGCGCGCACTGGTTTCCGAACGTACGGCTGAACTTCGCCCAGAACCTGCTGCGCTTCGGCGACGACAGGCCGGCGCTGATCTTCCGCAACGAGTGGGGGCACGCACGCGAGCTGTCCTACGCGCAGTTGCACGCGCAGGTCGGACGCGTGGCGCATGCCTTGAAGGAAACGGGGGTGGTGAAAGGCGACCGGGTCGCAGGTTTCCTGCCGAACCTGCCGGAAACCATCATTGCGATGCTGGCGGCGACCTCGCTGGGCGCGATCTGGTCTTCGTGTTCGCCGGATTTCGGCGTGAACGGCGTGGTGGATCGCTTCGGCCAGATCGAGCCGAAGGTGCTGTTCTGCGCCGATGCCTATCCCTACGGCGGCAAGCGCCACGATTGCCTCGCGAAGGTGCGCGAGGTGCTGGCTGCGATCCCTTCCATCGAGCGCTGCGTGGTGATCCCCTACTCGGGCGACCCGCCGCATCTGGACGGCTTCCGCAATGCGGTGGGTTGGAACGAGTTCGCCGGCGGCAAGGATCATCCGCTGGAGTTCCTGCCCACCGAATTCGAGCACCCCGTTTACATCATGTATTCCTCCGGCACCACCGGCGTTCCCAAGTGCATCGTGCACGGCGCCGGCGGCACGCTGCTGCAACACCTGAAGGAACTGGTGCTGCACACCGACGTCAAGCGCGAAGACCGTATCTTCTATTACACGACCTGCGGCTGGATGATGTGGAACTGGCTGGTGTCCTCGCTCGCGGTGGGCGCAGCGGTGGTCCTGTACGATGGTTCGCCCACGCATCCCGACGGCAATGCGCTGTGGAACCTCGCCGACGAAATCGGCATCAGCGTGTTCGGCACCAGCGCCAAATGGATCGACGCCACCGCCAAGATGGGCGTGAAACCGCGCGAAACCCACAAGCTGCTCGCGCTGAAGACCATCCTGTCCACGGGCTCGCCGCTGTCGCCCGAGAGCTTCGAATACGTCTACCGCGACGTGAAGGAAAACGTGCTGCTGTCGTCCATCTCCGGCGGCACCGACATCATCTCCTGCTTCGCGCTGGGCAACCCGCTGATGCCGGTGTGGCGCGGCGAACTGCAGTGCCGCGGACTGGGCATGAAGGTGGAGATTCTGGACGACGACGGCAAGCCCGTGCGCGGACAACCCGGCGAACTCGCCTGCACCGCGCCGTTCCCGTCCATGCCGGTTGCGTTCTGGAACGACCCGGACGGCGAAAAATATCGTGCCGCGTACTTCTCGAAGGTACCCGGCGTGTGGTGCCATGGCGACCGCGCCGAACTCACGCAACACGACGGCCTCATCATCTACGGGCGCTCGGATGCCACGCTCAATCCCGGCGGCGTGCGCATCGGCACCGCGGAGATCTACCGCCAGGTCGAACAATTGCCGGAAGTGCTGGAATCCGTGGCGGTCGGCCAGCGCTGGCAGGGCGACGAGCGCGTGATCCTGTTCGTGCGGCTGGCGACGGGCGTGGAACTCGACGAGGCGCTTTGCGAGCGCATCAAGGGGCAGATCCGCGCCAACACCACCCCCCGCCACGTGCCCGCGAAGATCCTCGCGGTCTCGGACATTCCCCGCACGCGCTCGGGCAAGATCAGCGAACTCGCCGTGCGCGCCGCCATCCATGGCGA
>DASVDY010000130.1:0-16422 GCA_036380855.1 Rhodanobacteraceae bacterium | reverse complement strand
ACGCGCAGCAGTTCGCCGCCGGCATCAACCGCGCCATCTCGCAACAGGGCGTGCAGATTTCCTTCGACAACCTGTTCTACATCTTCGGCTGGATCATCCTCGGCCTGATCGCGGTGATCTGGCTGGCCAGGCCTCCCTTCGTGCACAAGGCCGGCCCCGCGGTGGGCGGGGGACACTGAGGCTCGCGCCTACACGACGCTCTCGCGGATCATGGATCTGCAAGCAAGCCCCGCCAGCGGACACGTTGTGCGCGTGGGATATTGAGTCGCTCTGCGACGCCCTGTTGCGGACCTGTTCGCTCCGCAATGTCGCAATCTCCCCCCGAATGTTGTTCATGTGAAGGTCGGCAATGGCGGGCCCTGCGCGCCGCGCCGATCCGGCAGCGCGGCCGCGCGCCGGTCTTCTTTTCATGGGGATCATGATGAACAAGCGAATCTATTCCGTGATCTGGAACGCCTCGCTGCGGCAAGTTGCCGTGGCGTCGGAACTGGCCTCCGCGCAAAACTGCAGATCATCCATTCGCACGCTTCGTGCAACACGCCCTTCCATTCTTTCGGCGGCCTTGCTGCTCGCGCTCGCTGCACCCATCGTTTCCCACGCCGGCGAAACCTGCACCGGTCCCACGGGAGCCGTCGCCGCCGGGACTGGTGCCGTGGCCTGCGGGACCGACGCTTCGGCGGCCGGGATCAATTCCACTGCATTCGGCCCCGGCAGCAGCGCTAAGGGAGACGCCAGCACCGCGTCCGGCTATTCGAGCAGGGCGTTCGGCGACTACAGCACCGCCATTGGCGTGGACAGCTATGCCAGTGGCGTCGGCTCCATCGCACTTGGCGGCTTCAGCGTTGCGACAGGCGCGCACGGCACGGCGATCGGTTCCGGCAGCATCGCGGGCGGCGTCAACAGTACCGCTTCGGGATACCAGAGCAAGGCGACGGGCGACTACAGCATCGCCAATGGCGGGTGGATGGATTTCAATTCCGATGCCACTCCGGACCCGGGCGAGTACACCGCCGCCACCGGCCCCGAATCCAGCGCTTTCGGCATTGCAGCGCTGGCCGTCGGGGGCGGCGCGACGGCTATCGGATTTCACAGTTATGCGAACGGCTTCGAATCGAGCGCGCTCGGCGCAAACGCCCAGGCTCTTGGCAGAAGCAGCACCGCCATCGGCTCGGGTGCTCGCGCAGATCGGGCATCCGGCAGCGCGTTGGGCTATCGTGCCGATGCCCATGGCAGCGGGGCCACGGCTGTCGGCACCAACAGCTATGCCAGCGGCGACTTCAGCTCCGCGATGGGCACCGGGAGTTTCTCCACCGGGCTGCGAAGCAGCGCATTTGGCTACAACAGCCAGGCCTTTGGCGTGTCCAGCACCGCGCTGGGCGGTTGGCTTGATCTCAATGACGACGGCGCGTTCAATTCCGGCGAATCAACGACCGCCAGCGGCAACGAATCAAGCGCATTCGGTGCCGCGGCCCAGGCGAGCGGCGATTCCAGTACGGCGATCGGCTCCGCGGCAACCGCATCAGGCGAACACAGCACCGCAATGGGCGGCTGGTACGACGTGAACAGCAACGGCAAGGTGGACCCCGGGGAATTCGCGCTTGCCGAGGGAACCGAATCCTCCGTATTCGGCAGCGGCGCGCAGGCACCTTCGGATTACGGAACAGCTATCGGCACCCGTTCCGTGGCTTCCGGATTCGAAAGTACGGCGTTCGGCGCCTACAGCCATGCCGAAGGAGACGGCAGCGTCGCGGTCGGGGAAGACAGTGAGGCGAGCGGCATCACCAGCATCGCCGTCGGATCCGGAACCATCGCGGGTGGCGACCAGTCCATCGCGATAGGCTATCTCGCCAGCGTTACGGCGAACAATGCCATTGCCATCGGCGACAACTCGCTGGCGGATCGCGCCAATACGGTGTCGGTCGGCAGCCCCGGCGGGGAACGGCAGATCACCAATGTGGCCGCCGGCACCGCCGATACCGATGCGGTCAATCTCGCGCAGCTGAATGCGGCGATCGCGGGCGTCTCAGGAAGCGATCCCAACGCCGTGATCTACGATCAGGACAGCGGAACCAGTGTGACCCTCCAAGGCGCCGGAGGTACGGTGGTGTCCAATGTTGCGCCGGGGGTGGCTTCCACCGATGCCGCCAACAAGGCCCAAGTGGATGAGGCGCTCGCGTCGGCGAAGACCTATGCCGATGCCGGCGATGCGGCAACGCTCGCTTCCGCCAAGGCCTATACCGACAAGCAGATCGCCAGCGCGTTTGACGCCGACCTGTCCGCCTTCGCGCAACAGGTGGACGCACGCTTCCAGCAGCAGGACAAGCGCATTGACAACCTCGGCGCGATGGGTGCGGCCGCCTCGCAGATGGCGATCAACACCGCAGGGCTTGCCGGCGACAACCGGGTCGGCTTCGGTGCCGGCACCTACAACGGCCAGTCGGCCGCTTCGATCGGCTACCAGCACATGTTCTCCGATCACAAGGCGAGCGTTTCCATCGGCGCATCCTTCGGCGGAGGCGACACCTCCGGCGGCGTGGGCGCCGGCTTCAGCTGGTGATTCGGCGGCGGGGCGCCTCCGCATCGCAGGTCCGATGCGGCCAGCCCCAGCCAAAGCCGGCGCGCAAGCGCCGGCTTTTTCACGCACGCGTGCGGCGCGTCACTTCACCGGCACCATCAGGTGCTGGTATGGCGTGCCGGCCCACATCACGTAGGGCGCCCTGGTGTCGGGATTGGCGTCCTTGGGATACTGGTCGTAGAAGGCCTGGTCGGCGCCGACGACCATCACGTGCGGGCCGGTCTTGATCCAGTGGTTGCTGGCGCTCGGCTTCGTCGCGTAGGGATCGGTGTTGCTGGCGTCGGTGCCGCCCTGCAGCATGTACATGAATCCGATCTTCCCCGTTGCCGGCGGCTTGTGCGAAACCCACGCACCTGCCCACGCGAATGCATTCGCGTCCATGCACATCGGATCCGGCCCCGGTGTCGAGGGCGAATCGGGCATGCAGGTGAACCCGTTATGCCCCTGGTGCAGGGTGCGCATCTTGCCGTTGGCATCCATGGCGACAATGGTTGCGTCCTTGGCCACGGCGGCCGGCGCCGCGCGTCTGGCGCTCGCGATCATCTGCGCATCGCTGGGGGAAGCATTCTTCGCCACGGCGGGCAGCGCGGCGACGACAAGCGCGAATGCAAAAATGGAATGATGCCCGATCGAAACACTCCTGTTCATACGAGCCTCCTGGCAGTTGGCGATTTCCTTGTCTGTTCGCGGCCGGCGGCGAGGCCGCCGGCACGCTTGCATCGCCTCCAGAATACTCCCGCGCGCGAGGGGTGGCGTCAGCGCCCGGCCTTGCCCTCCGCCGCGCCTACCGGCTTGTGCCCTGCCGCCTTCAGCCTCGCGTTCAAGGCCGACACCTCGCCGGTCCTGATCGCGTTCCAGTTCGCCAGCACGCCGTCCAGTCTGGAAGACAGCGCCGCGTAGCCGGCGCGCGCGTCCGGCGAGGGCGCCGCGTCCGCGCCGCCGTCCACCGCCTGCATCAGCGAACCGATGGCACCATCCAGGAAGTGGAAGTTGTCGGTGCCGGGCGGCGCCAGCGTCCACGCATTGAAGTGGTTCGGCGCCTCGGTGATACCCGCGATGGCGACCACTTTTGCATCCAGCGCCGCGATCGCGTCGGCGAGATCGCCGCTCGCGCCCTTGTGCGCGGCCTGCAGTTGCTTGTGCAGGGTGCCGGCCTGCGCCTGCGCGGCCGCGAGCTTGACCATCAGGCCTTCCACCTGTTGCGCCAGCGCAAATTGCTGGTCGAACGCGGCCTGCGGCAGGTGCACGCGCGGATCGGCGAGCACGGTCAGCGGCTGCTTGAACGTCTTTCCGTCCACCTTGAGCTCGACGGTGTAGGAGCCCGGCGGCGCCCACGCGCCGTTCGCAAACGGGTCGCCATCAGCGAGCGCGGCCGGCGGCGCGTAGCGCAACGGCCACACGAAGCGATGCAGGCCCGGCGTCGCCTGCAATGCGCTCGGCACGCGCATCCAGTCCGGCGTCATGTTGATCTTCGAAAGATCCGGTGCCTTCGGCTGGTCCGCGCTCGAGTAATGCCGCACCAGCTTGCCGCTTGCATCGTAAATCGAAAGCTCGACCGGCTTGGCGGGTTTGGCGGCCAGCTCGTAGTCAACGTACGCACCCCACGGCGGATTCTCCGCGGTGGGTTCGTCGCGCGGCATCGGCGTGCCGGTGAAGCCCGGCGTGCGCACGCGGTACGCCGCGGCCGGCCTGAACAGCCGCGTCGCGACGGTGTGGCCGTCCATCTGCCGCAACGCGCTCACGTCGTCCATGATCCAGAAGCCGCGGCCGTGCGTGGCGATCACCAGGTCGTCGTTCTTGACGTCAATGTCGCGCACCGACGTGCGTGGCAGGTTCTGCTGCAACGACCGCCAGTGATCGCCATCGTCGAACGACACGTACATGCCAAGCTCGGTGCCGGCGTACAACAAACCCTTGCGCGTCGGATCTTCGCGCACGACATTGACGAAATCGCCGTTGCGGATGCCGGTGACGATCAAGGCCCAGGTTTTCCCGCCATCGCGCGTGCGATAGATGTAGGGTTTGCGGTCGTCCAGGCGATGCCGGTCCACGGTGGCGTACGCGGTGTTCGCGTCGAAATGCGAAGGCTCGATGACGCCGACCTTGGACCACGCCGTGAGCTGCGGCGGCGTCACGTTGTCCCAATGCGCGCCCTCGTCGCCGGTTCGCCAGATCAGGCCGTCGTCGGTGCCGACCCACAGCAGATTCGCATCGAGCGGCGAAGAGCCGATCGCGTACACCACGCCGCGACGCGGACCCTCATGCAGGTTGTCCGCGGCGGTGATGTCGTTGAGATTCGCCGGCACGCCCGGATCGGAACGCGAGAGGTCGGGGCTGATCGCGGCCCAGTGTTCGCCGCCGTCGTCGGTGCGCCAGAGTTTCTGGTTGCCGAAATACAGCACGCCATGATCCTTGGCGTTGAAGGCCAGCGGCAACGTCCAGGTGTGGCGGTAGATGTCGGGATCGGCGAGCGTGGGATCCACGTCGCGCGTCTGCTGCGTTTTCAGGTCGAGCTTCTCGACGGTGCCGCCGTAGACGATGTCGGGATCCTTGGGGTCGGGCGCGATCATGCCGCTCTCGCCGCCGGCGGTGATTTCGCGGAACTGCTCCATGCTGATGCGATCGTGATAAGGCGCGCGGCTCGGCAAACCGACCGCGCCGGAATCCTGCTGCGCGCCGTACACCTTGTACGGGAAGCTGTTGTCGGTGGAGACGTGATAGAGCTGCGCGGTCGGCTGGTTGAACCAGCTCGACCAGGTCTTGCCGCCGTTGAGCGTGACCACCGCGCCCTGGTCCACGCCCAGGATCTGGCTGTCCGGATTGTTGGGGTCAATCCACAGCTCGTGGTAATCGTCGCCGGTCGGATCGCCCTTGGCCGGCAGGAACGTCTTGCCGCCATCGTCGCTGCGCAGCAGGATCGTGTTCATCGCATACACGCGATCCGGATCCTTCGGATCGGCAGTGATCTGGCCGAAGTACCAGCCGCGCTGCCAGATGCGCGGATCGTCGCTCACCTTGTTCCAGTGCGCGCCGGCATCGTCGGAGCGATACAGGCCGCCGTCATCGGAATCCACGATCGCATAGATGCGATCCGGCGCGGCGTTGGAAATGGCGATGCCGATGCGACCGACGTTCTTGTGCGCGAAGCCATCGGTGAGCTGCGTCCAGTGCGCGCCGCCGTCGGTGGATTTGTACAGGCCCGAACCGGGGCCGCTGGCCGGCGGATACACGCTCCACGGCGGACGCCGCACCTGCCACAGCGCGGCATAGATCGTGTCCGCATCGCGCGGATCGAAGATGATGTCCACCGCGCCGGTGTCGTCGTTCGGACCCAGCACCTTGTTCCAGGTCTTGCCGCCATCGCTGGACTTGAACACGCCGCGCTGCGCGTTCGGCCCATACGGGTGGCCGAGCGCTGCGACGAAAACGGTGTTCGCGTCATGTGGATTCACGCGGATCATCGCGATCTGCTGCGAGTCGGTGAGGCCGATGTGCGACCAGGTCCTGCCGCCGTCAGTGGACTTGTACATCCCGTCGCCCTGCGCGATGTCCGAGCGCATGTCCGATTCGCCGCTGCCGACGTAGATCACCTTCGGGTTCGAGGGCGCCACCGCGATCGCGCCGATCGAGCCGACGTCTTCGCTGTCGAAGATCGGGTTCCAGGTGCGTCCGGCATCGTTGGTTTCCCACACGCCGCCGTTCACCGACCCGAAATAGAAATGTTTCGGCTGGCCCGGCACGCCGGTCACGGCAAGCGTGCGGCCGGCGCGGAACGGGCCGATCAAGCGCCAGTGCAGGTCACCGAACGCTGATGGCGCGGATTGCGCGCCCGCCTGCACTGCGGCATGGGCCGCTTGCGGCAACGCCGCACCGGCAGCGAGCACGCTCGCGCCGAAAGACAACAACAAGGCGGGACCAACGAGACGAGGCAGGTTCATGGCATTCCCCGGCAGGCAAGCAAGCGCCGCATCATAACTGCGACGATGGACGGCCAAGCATTACCCAACGGTGGGGCGGACGTATGTGCCGGGCGTCATGCGCGCGGCGGCTCGTCGCGGTCGCTCGTCTGGTCTGCGCGCCTGGCGCGCACGCGATCCACCTCGGCGGCGGTGTCGGGGAAGATCCAGCGCAGCGGGCTGCCCTCGCCGAACAGGCGATGGTGCCAGCGCCACTCGTGGCGCATGCGCAGGATGCGCTTGATGATCCAGCGCGAGGCCCACGGCAGCACCGCCAGCAGCGCCAGCGACACGATCAGCGGGATCGAGATCAGGCCCTGCAGCGTCTTCGCGCTGGCGATGCGCGTGCCCGCGTTCACGTACACCACGGTGCCTGCCAGCATGCCGAGCTGCGACACCCAGTAATAGGTGAACACGCGGATGTGCGTGAGCCCCATCAGGATGTTGACCATGAAGAACGGGAACACCGGCACCAGTCGCATGCTCAGGAGATAGAACGCGCCTTCGCGCTCGATCCCGGCATCCACGCGCTGCAGCCGGTGCGCGAAGCGCCGGCGCACGACGTCCTTGAACACGAAGCGCGCGGCCAGCATGGCCAGCGTCGCGCCGATTGCCGAGCCGAACGACACGATCACGCTGCCTTCCACCACGCCGAAGATCGCGCCGGCAGCCAGGGTCATCAGGGTCATCGCCGGCAGCGACAACGCGACCACCACCACGAACGCGGCGAAATAGGAAAGTCCCAGTTCCCAGGGGTGCGCGGCCTGCAATGCATTCAACGCCGCGCGGTAGTGCCGGTAATTCTCCAGCGTGAACTGATGTTCCGCGCCGGAAAGGAAGAATTCGACCACCGCGCCGACCACCACGACCAGCAGCACGGCGCGAATCGTCCATGTGATCGCCTTGCCCATCGGCGCGATGATGCCCGGGCCGCCGTGAACGCAGGGCGTGCGCGAATGCGGGTCGCCCTTTACGCCGCAAATCGCGTTCAGGCAGCATGACGCGTCCTTCGGGGGAAAACCCTTGTCCGCATTCGCCATGGCGTTGCAACGACTGAAGCGCGACCGGTTGCTGCAGGCGTTGCTGCTGCTGGCCGTGGCGCTGGCGATCTACGATCCGCGTCCCGCGCGCGCGTACCTGCAGTGGCTGGACGTGCCGACGCTGGCCGGCCTCACGGGCTTGCTGATCCTGACCCAGGGCGTGCGCACCAGCGGCGCGATCCAGCGCTGGGCGCTGCACCTGGTCGCGCGCCTGCACGACGTGCGCGCGCTCGCGATCGTGCTGGTGCTGCTTTCCGCGGCACTCGCTTCGGTGCTGACCAACGACGTCGCTCTGTTCCTGATCGTGCCGCTGACGCTGGCGCTGGACGGCATCGCCAGGATCCCGCGCCAGCGGCTGGTGATCTTCGAGGCGCTGGCGGTGAATGCAGGCTCCACCTTCAGCCCGATCGGCAATCCGCAGAACCTGCTGCTGTGGCAGCACTCCGGCCTCTCGTTTGCAGGCTACGTCGTGGCGCTTGCGCCGGCCGGCGCAATCCTGCTCGGCATGTTGCTGCTGCTGTGCATGTTCGCCTTTCCGGCCACGCCGTTGCAGCTGGACGAAGGCGCGATGCAGCCGCCGACGCTGAACGCGCCCCTCGCGATCGCGTCGGCCCTGCTGCTGGCCGGGATGGTCGCGGCGCTGCAGTGGGGTTTCGCCTGGCAGGCGATGCTGGCCGTGCTGGCGATCGGGCTGGTGTTCTTCCGCCGCGCTTTGGTCGGTGTGGACTGGCTGCTGCTGGTGACCTTCGCTGCGATGTTCACGGGCCTTGGCCACCTCGCCGCAGTGCCGGCGGTGGACGCGCACCTGCACGCGCTGGACTGGCGCGATCCGCGCGTGCTGTACGGCGGCGGCATCGTTTTGTCGCAACTGATCAGCAACGTGCCTGCGGCGGTGCTGTTGCAGCACTACACGCACGATCTCACGCTGCTGGCGGTCGCCGTGAACGTCGGCGGATCGGGATGGATGATCGGGTCGCTGGCCAACCTGATCGCCCTGCGACTGGACGGCTCGCCGCGGATCGCGTGGAAATTCCACGCATGGTCGCTGCCGTTCCTGCTGGCGAGCGCGGTGCTGGTGGGGCTCTGGGCCCTGTAGGGCGGGTCTTGACCCGCCTTCGTTCGCCCGGTTCGGAATGGCGGGTTGAAACCCGGCCTACACGGTTCGCGTTGGTAGGGCGGGTCTTGACCCGCCATCGTCCGCACCGGCGGGTTGAAACCCGCCCTACAAGAGATCCGCGTACTCCGGATGCCGGCGCATGTACGCCGCGGCGTACGAACACATCGGCACGACCTTCCAGCCTTCCGCGCGCGCGGACTCCAGCGCCGAGCGCGTCAGTTCCGCGGCGATGCCGCGACCACCGATCGCTTCCGGCACCAGCGTGTGCGTGATCGTCATCGTGTTGCCGCGCAGGTCGTAGTCGAGTGAGCCGATGTAGCCCTCCACTTCCACGCTGAATTCATGCCTGGCGGAGTCGTGGCGAACTTGCAGGGTCATCGAAACAGCCTCTTGAACCGTCGCAAGCGAAGGCAAAACCCGGACCTGGTCCGGCACCCGGCAGCTGGCCCGCTCAGATGATCGGGATGCGCCGGATGTTGGTACTTGGATCCAGCCAGAACGAATCCTTGACGAAGCGGTTGAACAGGTCCGGCGGCAACACGCTCTCGCGCTTGGTCACGGTCACCTTCGGCTTGACCTTGTGAAGGCCCGGCAACCCGAGCCGCGAGTCGAACTCCGGCTCGTCATACTGGATGTTCTCGAAATCGTGCTGGAACGGCTGCTCGCCGATGAACTGGTACACCGCGTTGATCGCGCGCTGCGGATCGCGCGTCAGCGTTTCGTAGGTCATCAGCATCAGCCGCCCCGGCGCGTACTCGCCGTAATAGGCGTCCTTGGTGGCCTGGAACGAGAATCCGACCATTCCGGCCACGTCAATCAGGCTCTCGGTGCGCGAATACACCGTGCCGTTGGGATTGAAGTGGAACATCTTGCTGGCGCTGAGCGGGTGCTTGCGCACCATGCGCTCCACGCTGTCCAGCACCCATGGCACTTCGCGCACGCACGCGATCACCTTGGCGTTGGGGAACAGGTTGGCGAGCGTCGGCATCTTGCTGCACCAGATGCGGCCGGTATCGAACGCCACTTCCAGGTTCGGATACACGCTGTAGTAGTTGCGGAACACGCCGCGCAGCACGGCCTGCCGCTGCTGCTCGGTGATGAAGACCGAGAAATCGTTCTTGCCGCTCATCTCGGCGATCAGCGCGCTGACCATGTCGCCCACCGGCGAGGTCATGCCGGCGTGGAAGCGCGGATTCTGCTTCAGGATCGCGCCCAGCAGCGTGGTGCCCGCGCGAGGAAAGCCGGAGATGAAGTGGAGCCGCGGCATCATCACCGGCTGTTGCGGCGCGACCGGCACCTGCATCGTCGTGGTCGGCGTAGCCGGTTGTGGTGTGACTTGCTGCTGCATGGCCGCCCCCAAGCGGTAGATTGAACGCCCGAGTGTAGCGAAAAGCGGCGGGCAAGTGGCGGCGGGCCGGAGCGGCTGCCGCGCACGCGGGAACGACAGCTCGAAAAAGACCGATCGCGCTGGCGCTCAGTTCAACGCACCAAACACCACGCTCAACATGCCGATGCTGGCGTGCTCGATGCCGTCAACCAGGATTTCCGCGGGTTCGTCGTCATCCTGCTGCGCCAGCGCGTACAACAGGGGCCAGTAATGCTCGGGCGTGGGCGCCGAGAGCCGCGTCGCCTCGTCGTCCACGGGCTCGATCAGCGCGGCGTGGTCGTGCGAGCGCAGCGCATCGTCCACGCGGCGGTTGAAATGCTCGGCCCAGGGCGCCGGCGGCGCATTCTCGTTCCAGTCCAGCCGCCGCAGGTTGTGCACGACGTTGCCGAAGCCGGCGACCAGCACGCCTTCATCGCGCAAGGGCCGCAGGCGCTGCGCCAGTTCGTAGTGTTCCCGCGCGGACAACGCGCCATCGAGGCTCAACTGCACCACCGGAATGTCGGCATCGGGGTACACGTGCCGCAGCACCGACCAGGCGCCGTGGTCCAGGCCCCATTGATCCTGATCCAGCGTGACTTGCGTGGGCGACAGCAGTTCACGCACGCGCTGCGCAAGCCGGGGCTCGCCCGGCGCCGGATATTCGACTTCGAACAGCTCGCGCGGGAAGCCGCCGAAATCGTGGATCGTGCGCGGGTGTTCCATCGCCGTGACCGCCGTACCGCGTGTCACCCAGTGCGCGGACACGGCCAGCACCGCGCGCGGCCGCACCCGCTCGCCGAACGCGCGCCACGTCCGCGTGTAGCGGTTGTCCGCCAGCGCGTTCATGGGGCTGCCGTGGGCGAGGAACACGGAAGGGAGCATCGGAATCTCCGGAGTGCGCACGATCATCGCGCGCGAACCACGTCCTATTTTGCGCGCTTCGCGCGCGCGCGGCGTGAGGCTGGCGGTGACTTCGCGTTCGCGATGCCGGTATCGGCTTCATTCAGGGCCAGCGTGCCCGGTATGTGGCGCTTGCCCCAGTGCACGAACGCGCGCAGCACCTCGCCCAGGTCCCTGCCCTTGGGCGTGAGTGCGTAGGCGTAGCGCACCGGGCGCTCCTGATAGGGCGTGCCGGTGACGATGCCGGCGGCTTCCAGGCGCTTCAGGCGATCGGCGAGGATGTTGGTCGGGATGCGCTCGGGCGAATCCGCAAGTTCCTTGTACGTGCGCTTGCCGAAATACAGGTCGCGCACGACGAGCAACGACCACTTGTCGCCCACGATGTCCAGCGAGTTGGCGACCGCGCATTGCGAGCGCGGGAAAGCCTTTGCAGGGTTCATGTTCCGAAAACCTCCGGATGGTAAGCGGGCCTTGGGCACTGCTTCCGAATGTCATCGCGGCCATGGCTCGACCATGATCCAGCGCATGGACGGCAGCGATGGGTTCCCGCCACCCCAGTGACTTGCGAATTGCAAGTCATCATGCTACGTTCGCCACTCACTTGCAAAATGCAAGTTACAGGAGTCCACCCATGTCCACCGCAACCTTCCCGCAGCCGGCCGGATCGCGCACGAGCGGGATCCGCCTCGGCATCGCTCTCGTCATCGCTCTCTGGTTCGCACTGGTCGTCTCGCTCGGCGCCGCCGGCCTGTTCCTCGGCAGGCCCGGTGCGCCACCGGCCGGCATCGCAATCGGCGTGGTCGCGCCACTTCTGGTCTTCTTTGCGTGGCTGCGGCTCTCCTCCGCCTTCCGCGATTTCATCCTCTCGCTCGACCTGCGCCTGGTCGCGGCGATGCATGCCTGGCGATGGGCGGGCCTGGGCTTCCTGTTCCTGTATGCGTACAACGTGCTGCCGGGCTTGTTCGCCCTGACCGCCGGGCTGGGCGACATGGCCGTGGGGCTTGCCGCGCCGTGGATGATCCTCGGCCTCGCGCGCCGACCCGACTTTGCCACCAGCGCCGCGTTCGTCCGCTGGAACTGGCTCGGCGTGCTCGACCTCGTCGTCGCCGTCGGGCTCGGCGGCTCGATGGCCATGCTCGCTCCGCATGCCATCAGCACCGCACCGATGGCGACCCTGCCGCTGCTGATCGTCCCGGCGTTCCTCGTGCCGTTCTTCCTGATGCTGCATGCCACGGCGTTGATGCAGAGCCGCAGGGCCGTTCGCCGCCGCGGCTAAGGGGCCAGCCCGGTCAGGTTCTGCGACAACTGTCCCGCACAAGGCAAAAAAAAGGGCGGGGGGAATTGCTCCCTCCGCCACCATCAATATCCTAGCAGGCACGGGGCTTGCGGCAAGCCCCGGGTCACGCCGTCCAATCGCCCACCCGGTTTCGGGACACGGGTGACTGGAGGCGCGAATTGGGACCATCGTTTTCAAGAACCGATTTCTCCGCGGCAGCCGCACACGAGGTGGTGATCGCCGGCGGCGGCCCGACGGGCTTGATGCTCGCGGGCGAATTGAAGCTCGCGGGCGTGGACGTCGCGATCGTGGAGCGGCGCGTAAGCCAGGCGCTGGCCGGCGCACGCGCAGGCGGCCTGCATGCCCGCACCATCGAAGTGCTGGACCAGCGCGGCATCGCCGAACGGTTTCTGGCGGAAGGCCAGTTGGTCCAGGTCCTGGGCTTCGCGTCGGTCAAGCTGGACCTCGACGGCTTCCCCACCCGCCATCCGTACACGCTCGGGCTGTGGCAGAACCACATCGAACGGATCCTGGCCGGCTGGATCGCGGAACTGTCGGTTCCGATCCGTCGCGGACGCGAGGTGACGGGTTTCGCGCAGGACGGTGCGGGCGTCGCGGTCTACCTCTCCGACGGGACCACCTTGCACGCGCGGTACCTGGTCGGCTGCGACGGCGGACGCAGCACGGTGCGCAAGGCGTCCGGTATTCCGTTTCCCGGATCGGAGGCGACGATGAGCGGCCTGATCGCCGAAGTCGAGATGACCGGCGAACCTCCCTTGGGCATCCATCGCAGCGCGCTCGGCATGTATTCCTTCGGCAAGCTGGAGTACGAGATCCGCGACGGCGAGATCCTCTGGAAGGACGACGGGCCGACGCGCGTGATGGTGCCCGAGCGCCAGTCCGGCAAGGGCGAGCCGACGCTGGACGACCTGCGCGAAGCGCTGGTCGCGGTGTGCGGCACCGATTACGGTGTCCAGAATGCGACGTGGATTTCGCGATTCACCGATATGGCGCGCCAGGCCGCGGCCTACCGCGGCCGGCG
The DNA here is from genome assembly GCA_036380855.1 of Rhodanobacteraceae bacterium. GTDB lineage: Bacteria > Pseudomonadota > Gammaproteobacteria > Xanthomonadales > Rhodanobacteraceae > 66-474. The sequence goes on along the minus strand of DASVDY010000130.1, from coordinate 3,150 downwards.
CGTGTTGCTGGCGGGCGACGCCGCGCACGTGCACTCGCCGGTGGGCGGACAGGGCCTGAACCTCGGCGTGCAGGATGCGGTGAACCTGGGCTGGAAGCTGGCGCAGGTGGTGAAGGGGACATCGCCCGCCAGCCTGCTCGACAGCTATCACGCCGAACGGCATCCGGTCGGCGCGCGCGTGCTGCGCAACACGATGGCGCAGGTTGCATTGCTTCGCACCGACGACCGCGCCGTCGCGTTGCGCGACGTCGTGGCCGAGCTGCTCGCATCCGGAGAAGCGCGCAAGCGCTTCGCGGGCATGATGTCCGGGCTGGATATCCGATACGACCTGGGCGAAGGTCACCCGCTGCTCGGGCGGCGCATGCCCGATCTCGACGTGGCGATCGCGAATGAAACGAAACGCGTGTTCGAATTGCTGCACGACGCGCAGCCGGTCTTGCTCAACTTCGGCGAAGCCGGTGCGCTCGACGGCGCCGTTGCGCCCTGGGCCGATCGCGTCCGCTTGTTCGATGCGAAATGCCACGGCGCGTGGGAGCTGCCGGTTGTCGGTGGGGTCGTGGCGGCGACGGCGGTGCTGATCCGCCCGGATGGCCATGTCGCGTGGGTGGGAGAAGGATCGGACGAAGGACTCGCCGACGCGCTCGTGTCCTGGTTCGGCCCGCCGGCTTTCGGCACCCACTGATCCCAACGCACGTGCCACTTGCGCCAAGACGGGCTTCGGCGGTTGCGCGATGCGCGCACGGCCAACCCGCCAGGCTGGAACCCCCGTCAAAGCAAAGGAGCAACCATGCAAGGTCCCGACCCCCGCGACAAGCATCCGATGGAAGGCTTCCCGCAGGTGTGCTTCATCAGGAACACGGTGAAGAACCCGAACATCGTCATCGGCGACTACACCTACTACGACGACCCGGAGGATTCGGAGGATTTCGAGCGCAACGTGCTCTATCACTATCCGTTCATCGGCGACAGGCTGGTCATCGGCAAGTTCTGCGCGATCGCGCGTGGCGCGCGCTTCATCATGAATGGCGCCAACCACAAGCTCTCGGGCATCTCGACCTATCCGTTCCAGATCTTCGGCAACGGCTGGGAAAAGGCCATGCCGAAACCGGGCGAACTGCCCTACAAGGGCGACACGGTGATCGGCAACGACGTGTGGATCGGTTACGAGGCGCTGGTCATGCCGGGCGTGAGGATCGGCGATGGCGCGATCGTCTCGTCGCGCGCGGTGGTCGTGGGCGACGTTGAGCCCTACACCGTCGTCGGCGGCAATCCGGCGCGGCCGATCAAACGCCGGTTCGAACCGGAACAGGTGCGCGAACTGCTCGAAATCGCCTGGTGGAATTGGCCGGTGGAAAAAATTTCCGCGCATCTCGAGCTCATCGTCTCGGGAGATGTCGAGGCGCTCAAGGCTGTGCGGCCCTGAGGATTCCCCGATGGCGACGCGAACGCGGGCTGCGCAGTGGCGCCAGCCAGCCCGCGCGGCACTGATGGCATCAAGCCTGCGCCGCTTCCGGCTTCATCGCCCGGATGCTGCGCATCTTGGGACTGCCCAGGCAGCACAGCGCGATCACGGTGAGCGCAAGGCCGGCGACGCCGAAAAGCGCGGTCAGCGAGATCACCTTCAGCAACGCGCCGGCAGCCGCGGCGGACAGCGGCCCGAGCCCCATGAAGGTGAACATCAGGATGCTCATGGTGCGGCCCATCATGGCTTGCGAGACGCGCTGCTGGATCCAGGTGAAGATCGCGATCTGCACCATGCCGCCGAGCAGGCCGGTGCAGAACAGCAGCGCCGCGCCGAAGTACGTCGTGTGCACCAGCGTCAGCGCGGCGAGCGTCAGGCCGACGATGCTGTCTATGCAAAGCACCATCACGCCAAGGTGCCCGCGCACCAGCTTCTGGCCGAGGCCCGAAAGAAAGCTGCCGGCGAACATGCCCACGCCCTGTGCGGTCATCAGGATGCCGAGCGAGGCGGCGCCGAGGTTCAGGCGCGTGTCCGCCAGCACCGGCAGGCCGACCTGGATCGGACCGCCGACGAACACCGACACGAAGCTCGCGTAGATCACGAACGCCCGCAGCGGCACGTCCGCCCACACGTAGCGCACGCCCGCGGCGATGCTGGCGAACACCCCACCGCCCGACTTCGGCGGATGGAAGTCGCCGTGGATGCGCACCATCGCAAGCGATGCGAGCGAGAACACGAAACTCGCCGCGTCAATGGAGAACGCGAGCCCCAGGCCGGTCTCGTCCTGCAGCGCCTGGGTCGAAGGATGATGCGCGCCCAGCGCGATCACGAAACCGGCGAGCACGGGCCCGACCACCATGCTGAGCTGGCGCATGCCCATGAACGCCGCGTTCGCCGCGCGCAACTGATCCAGCTTCACAAGTTGCGGCAGGATCGCCGAACCGGCCGGGTACGCGAACGCGGTGGACAGGCCGATGCCGAGCGCCAGCAGGTACACCATCCACATCTGGATTGTGCCCGCCAGCACCAGCGCGGCAAGCACCACGATGCAGGCGGCATTCACCGCGCGCGCGCCGAGCAGCACGCGCCGCGGCGACATCCGATCCACGATCGCGCCGCCGACCAGCATGAACGCTGCGCGCGGGAAGGCCATCACCGCCAGCACGATGCCGAGCGCGGCCGGATTGCCGGTGAGCTTCAGCACCAGCCAAGGCAGCGCCACCAGCGTGAACTGGTCGCCGAAAGCGGAGATCGAACTGCCGCCGAACAGCAGGCTGAAATCGCGGTTCGCGAAGAGTGACTTGCGCGCGGGCGTGGCTGCCGCGGGGGAGGCGGTGTTCATGACGGTGCCTGCTGGAGTGCGGCGCGCAGTTTACCGACTCGGCCGCTTGCCGGATGGTTTTGACTACGCGGCGGCCAGCCGACCCCCTTGCCGACCTCTCGCGAAGAGGATCCAGCAGGTAATCGCGCCGGCGCACGTCCGATCGCATCCGCGCAAGCGCGTTGCGGCGAAGCGCACGCGATGCGGTTTTTGGCGAGGCCTGTCAGCGCTGCCCGTCCACGCCGTCTTGCTCCGTCGTGACCAGGATCAATGCGTCCCGGCCCGCGCATCCGACAATGGCGGGAGCCTGGGTTTCCAGGGAGGTCCAGCAAGATGGAATTCCGGATCAGGACGAACGGGGTGCAAC
>DASVDY010000129.1:0-14135 GCA_036380855.1 Rhodanobacteraceae bacterium | reverse complement strand
CACTTCCTTGTATTCGTCCCAGTCGAAGCGCGCCTTCGGGCCGAACGGGTCGCGCACGAAGGTGGTGAGGTTGACCGAGCCCAGCAGGCACGAGCCGTAGGGCGGCAGCGGCTGTTCGCCGCAGGGGTTGGTGGCGCGGATATTCTCGCACCACCAGTTGTTGTTCATCTCGTTGACGCGGTCAATCAGGATGAAGCCGGGCTCGGCGTAGTCGTAGGTCGAGACCATGATCATGTCCCACAGGTGCCGGGCCTTCAGGTGCCCGTACACCTTGCAGGCGACCAGGCCGTCGTCGCGCACGATGTAGTTCTCGTGCACCGGCCATTCGCGCCAGACCACTTTCGCGGCGTCGGTGAAGTCGAACTCGTCCTTCTCCTTGACGTGGATCGGGAAGGTCAGCGGCCAGTCGCCGTCGGCTTCCACCGCCTGCATGAAGTCGTCGGTGATCAGCAGGCTGAGGTTGAACTGGCGCAGGCGCCCGTCCTCGCGCTTGGCGCGGATGAATTCGCGCACGTCCGGATGCGAGACGTCGAAGGTGCCCATCTGCGCGCCGCGGCGGCCGCCGGCAGAAGACACGGTGAAGCACATCTTGTCGTAGATATCCATGAACGACAGCGGGCCCGAGGTGTAGGCGCCGGCGCCCGAGACGTACGCGCCGCGCGGGCGCAGCGTCGAGAATTCGTAGCCGATGCCGCAGCCGGCCTTCAGGGTGAGACCGGCCTCGTGCACCTTCTCCAGAATGTCGTCCATGGAGTCGCGCACGGTGCCCGACACCGTGCAGTTGATCGTGGAGGTCTTGGGCTTGTGCTCGCGCGCGCCGGCGTTGGACGTGATGCGGCCGGCGGGGATTGCCCCGCGGCGCAGCGCCCACAGGAAACGCTCGTACCAGTGCTCGCGCAGTTCCGGCGTGGACTCCACTTCCGCCAGCGCGCGCGCGACGCGCTGGTAGGTGTCGTCAATGGTGAGGTCCACCGGCGCGCCCTGCTTGGTCTTCAGCCGGTACTTCTTGTCCCAGATGTCGTACGAAGCCGGCTGCAAGGGGATTTCCACCGCCATCCGTGAAAGATTCTCCGCGCGCACCGTGCTCATCCGTGTCCCCTCCGCTTGCTGGTTCGCATGTTGTTTCGTTCGCCGCTTGTCTTGTCCGGGATTCATGGGTGTGTTCGCTTCCTGCGCAATGCCGCTGCCGCCGCGCTTGCCTGCGCGGGGCCTGGATTCATCCGGGAAAGCAGGCGGCCTGCGCGCCTGGAAATGCCGCAATCCGCCTTCGCCTCCCCATTCCGCCTTGTTGCACCGCAACCCAAGCCTTGGTAAACCCCGACGGGCTCGGACACAAGATGTTGTGATTGCGCGCGGAGCTTGACCTTACGCTGCCCGGGCTTCCGTGTAAAGCTGCCAGCCAGCATTTCATGCCCGGACGGGTGTACAACTTCGGGTTTGCGCCGAACCCCGACGGGTGCGGCGCAGTCCCATGCCGATCCAGGACACGAAAAGGAACCCGCATGCCCTCCATTGCCCGTTTCCGACGCACCCTTTCCATTGCCGCGCTGCTCGCGTTGTTCGCCCTGGCCGGCTGCGGCAACGCCGGCACGCTGCCGCCGGCGGTCAATGGCCAGCCGCTCCCATCGCTGGCGCCGATGCTGTCGAAGGTGTCGCCAGCGGTGGTGAACATCTCCTCGACCACCCACCGCCGCGTGGTGGACCCGTTCTTCTCCGATCCGATCATGCGCCAGTTCTTCGGGATCCCGAACCTGCCCTCGCGCGAGCAGGTGGAACAGTCGCTGGGCTCGGGCGTGATCGTGGACGCGGGCAAGGGCTACATCCTCACCAACAACCACGTGGTCTCCGGCGCCGACGACATCCGCGTGACGCTCACCGACGGGCGCAACTTCAAGGCCAAGCTGATCGGCGCGGATCCCGCCACCGACATCGCGGTGATCCAGATCCAGGCCAGGAACCTGACAGCGCTGCCGATCGCCGATTCGAAGAAGGTGCGGGTAGGCGATTTCGTGGTCGCGATCGGCGACCCGTTCGGCCTGGGCCAGTCGGCCACCTCCGGCATCATCTCCGGGCTGCAGCGACAGGATCTGCGCAGCAACGGCTTCCAGAACTACATCCAGACCGACGCCTCGATCAACCCGGGCAATTCCGGCGGCGCGCTGGTGAACCTCGCCGGCGAACTGGTCGGCATCAATTCGATGATCTATTCGCCTTCCGGCGCCAGCGCCGGCCTGGGCTTCGCGATTCCCTCCGATCTCGCCGTCTCGGTGATGCAGCAATTGATCAAGACCGGCCACGTCAGCCGAGGCAGCCTCGGCGTGGAAGCGCAGGACCTCACCCCGCAGGTCGCCCAGGCGCTCGGCACCACGGCGCGCCAGGGTGCTCTGATCACCGAAGTGACGCCGGATTCGCCGGGGGCGAAGGCCGGATTGAAACCCGGCGACCTGGTGGTCGCGGTGGACGGCAAACCGATCAACGACGCGCAGGACCTGCGCAACGCGCAGGGCCTGAAACCGCTGGGCACCACGCTGACGCTGGACGTCGAGCGCGGCAGCAAGCACCTGCAGGTGAAGGCCACGCTCGCCGCCGACGCCAACACCCTGGCCGGCAGCTCGCTGGACCCGCGGCTCGCCGGCGCGTCCTTCGTGGACCTGCCGGGCAGCGTGCGCCAGCAGGGCATCAACGGCGTGGGCATCGGCGACGTGCAGGACGGCAGCCGCGCCGCGCAGCAGGGCCTTGAAGGCGGCGACATCGTGATCGGCGTGAACAACGTCGCCACGCCCAACCTTGCCACGTTGCGGCGGGCGCTGGCCATGCATCCGCGGCAGTTGATCCTGACCATCGTGCGCGACGGGCAGATCGCGCAAGTGTCCATGCAGTGATCCCGCGCGCACGCCGGATGTGACGCGATGCGCATCCGGCGTGCGCGACTCAAAACTGCGGACGCATTCACGCGCGCAATCGCACGGCGGGCGATAATCCGGCTGCTCGAACCCGAGCGCATCCAATCCTGACGGAAGCCTCTGTATGTCCACGCGCCCCTTCTCCGTGATCGCCGCCGCCGCGCTGCTCTGCCTGGGCGCGGCCAGCCAGTCCGCCCTCGCCAAGACCCGCCACGGGAAATCCGGGCACCACCGTGATTCGGGCGGTGCGCCGCTGGTGATCCGCGGCGACCTGGCCACCTCGCGCGGACTGGTGGACGCGATCGCGGAAGCCTACGAGGACGACGGCAAGGGCCACGTGGACGTGCAGCCGTTCAACACCGTTTCCGGCATTGACGCCACGCTCAACGGCACGGCCGACATCGCCGCCAGCGCGCGCCCGGGCTTCCCCGGCCGTACGCAGGAAGCCGGGCTCACCTTCACGCCGGTGGCGTGGGACGCGCTGGTGATGATCACCTCGCCGGACAATCCGGTGCACGACATCACCCTCAAGCAGTTGCACGACATCTACTGGGGCAAGATCACCAACTGGAGCGAGCTCGGCGGCAGGGACGAACCGATTGACCTCTACACGATCGCCAGCCCCCTCGACGGCAGCGAGTACAGTCTGCGCCGGCTGCTGTTCGGGCGCGGCAACGCGCCGATCGTGATGCCGCGCTCCTACATCAACGTGGATACGCTGGAACAGGGCGTCGCGCTGGACCCGAAAGCATTGGGGCTCTCCTCGCTTTCGGGCGTGCGCGACAACCACAAGGTGAAGATCATCCCGATCGAGGGGGTGATGCCGACGCCGACCACCATCGCCGACGGCAGCTATCCGCTGTACACCGCGATCTACCTGGCCACGAACCCGAACAACCCGCACTCGGCGGATGTCGCGCGGTTCATGGACTTCCTCTCCAGCGATGATGCGAAAAAGCTGATGCGCGAACACGGCCTGCTGCCCTACGCCGACGCCTCGTTGCAGTCGCCGGACCAGCAACTGGCGATGGTCACGGAAAAGATGGTGAGCGAAGGGCTGCCCGCTTCGCAGGAAACCCACGCCGAAGCGGTCGCCGCCGCGCAGGCGGCCCAACCCGCGCCAGCCTTGCCGACCGTCGCGCCTTCTTCCACCGTCGCCGCGGCGGCACAGGTTGCCGACGCCAAAGTCACGCCCTCGGCGCGCACCCCGGCCGACCCCAGCGTCAAGCATGCCGAGGCCGTGGCACCGTCCAATCCCGTGCTGGTAGCCTCGAACGGGGCGGTCACGCCGGTGGATTCCGTGGTGGATCCCGACCGCCCGGCCCGCTACACGGTGGACAAAGGCGATACACTCTCGAAGATTGCGCGCAGGTATTCGCTGAGCGTCGCCGACCTGCGCAAGTGGAACGACCTCAAGAACGACGTCCTGCAAGTGGGCCAGGTGCTGCAATTGAGAGCCAATTGATGCGCGTGAGAACGAGTTGATGAGGGGGCTCGCCGAGCTCGCCCGCAAAACCCGCGCATTGCCGCTGGAGGCGTTGGATCGCGCCCACTGGCCCGCGCGCGAAAAGAAACTTTCCGCGCGCGAGCGTCGCTGGGCACGCGCCAGCGGCTTCAACGCCAGCCCCGGCACCTTCTGCATGCTCCCCGATGCGCATGGTGACGCCGCGCGCGTGCTGGCCGGCGTGGACGCCTCCGCGCCGATGCTCGCACTGGGCGCATTCCCTTCCCTGCTGCCGGCGGGCGATTACCGCCTGGACAACGACCTCGTTTCGCCCGCCGATGCCGCACTCGGCTGGGCGCTGGGCGCCTACCGATTCTCGCGGTATGTCGCCGAACCGCCCACGCCGCCGCGCCTGAATCTGCCGCGCGAAGTGCTGGATGCGGTTGCGCCGCTGGCGGACGCCGTCTGCAAGGTGCGCGACCTGATCAACACGCCCAGCGAGGACATGGATCCGCCGCAACTGTGCGATGCCATCCGCGCGCTGGCGCGCGGGCATCGCGCGAAGTACCGCGAATGGAGCGGCGACGAACTGCTGCAGGCGGGGTTCCCGACCGTGCATGCGGTGGGGCGCGGCAGCGCGCACGCGCCGCGCGTGGCGGAGCTGCGCTGGGGCAAGGCTTCCGATCCGCTGCTGGCGCTCGTCGGCAAGGGCGTGTGTTTCGATTCCGGCGGCCTGAGCATCAAGACCGCCGATGGCATGCGCTGGATGAAGAAGGACATGGGCGGCGCCGCGCACGCGATCGCGCTGGCGCAACTCGTGATGGCCGCAAGGTTGCCGGTGCGCCTTCTGCTGGTCATCCCCGCGGTGGACAACGCGATCTCCGGGAGCGCCATGCGCCCCGGCGAGGTGATCCGCACCCGCGCCGGCGTGACCGTGGAGGTGGACAACACCGACGCCGAAGGCCGGCTGGTGCTGTGCGATGCGCTGGCCGCGTGCGTGGAGGAGAAGCCCGACCTGCTGGTGGATTTCGCCACGCTCACCGGCGCCGCGCGCGTGGCGCTCGGCCCCGACCTGCCGGCGCTGTTCGCCAACGACGATTCCTGCGCGGAGGCCCTGCTGGCGGCCTCGCGCGCGCAGCACGATCCGCTGTGGCGGCTGCCGCTGTGGCATCCCTACCGCACGATGCTGGCCTCGCACGTGGCCGACCTGGTCAACACCGGTTCTTCGCGCCACGCCGGCGCGATCACCGCCGCGCTGTACCTGGAGCGCTTCGTGCCTTCCACGATCCCGTGGCTGCACGTGGACGTGTACGCCTGGAACGACAGCGAGCGCCCGGGCAAGCCGCGCGGCGGCGAAGCGCAATCGCTGCGCGCGTTCTTCGCGTTCTTGCGGGCGCGCTATCCGCGCTAGCGGCCCGTTCGCATCCGCAAAGCGATCGAGGTCACTGGATCCCGGCCCAACGCACCTCCATGTGCTGGCCGGGATGACGACATGGTTCGCATCCACAAGGGGTCGAACCAGGTCACTGGATCCCGGCTCAGCGCACCTCCATGTGCTGGCCGGGATGACGACATCCTGTCGTCACTCGGAATCCGCCACGCCGTTCAGCGCGCCCTTGTACGGCAACACTTCCGAGGCGAGCTTGGTATTGCCGCGGATCAGGTCCACCTCGTCGGCCAGGATGTGCGCGGTCTCGTCGAGTTCGGCATCCTTGGCATTCTTGGCCGCCTTCTCGCGCGCGAGGTCGCTCTTGATGCTGCGCTCGCCCGGCTGCAGGCCGTCGTCCGGCCGCAGGTTGGCGGCGGAAGCATCGCCCAGCGCCTCGCGCCGCGCCTTGAATGCGGCTTCCTGCGCGTCGAGTTTCTTGCGCTCGGCGTCGCGCACCGAGTAATCCAGCGACACGATCTTCTGGTCGTGCAACTTGCGCGCGGCGGCCAGTTCGTCCAGCAGCAATTGCCAGGAAGGATCCTTGGCCGCGCGCTTGTCGTGCATCTGCGTGAGCAGCGGGACCAGCGGCTTGAGGTTCGCCACCGGTTTGTAGGTCGCCGGCGCGATCTGCGTCCACGGCAGCGCATTGTCGTAGGAGGATTCGCCGAAATCGGCGAAGTCCACGCTGTGCGGGAACTGGATGTCCGGCGTGACACCGTGCAACTGGGTGGAACCCCCGTCAATGCGGAAGAACTCGGCGATGGTCATCTTCAGCTCGCCGAAGGTCGGCTTCTCGTTCTGCGCGAGCTGGTCCAGGTCGGTGAGGTTCTGCACCGTGCCCTTGCCGAAGGTCTTTTCGCCGACGATCACGCCGCGGCCGTAATCCTGGATCGCGGCGGCGAAGATTTCCGTGGCCGAGGCCGAGCCGCGGTTGACGAGTACCGCGAGCGGGCCGCTCCAGACCATGCCGGTATCGGTATCGGTCTGCTCCTCGACGTGGCCGCGCGCGTCGCGCACCTGCACCACCGGGCCCTTGTTGATGAACAGGCCGGTAAGCTCGGTGGCTTCGGCCAGCGAGCCGCCGCCGTTGTCGCGCACGTCCATCACGATGCCGTCCACCTTCTCGGCTTTCAGTTCGCCCAGCAGCTTTGCGACGTCGCGCGTGGCGCTCTTGTAATCGGGGTCGCCCCGCCTGCGCGCCTCGAAATCCTCGTAGAAGGTGGGCAGCGTGATCACGCCGATGCGGTGGGTGACGCCGCCCGCCTGGACCGTGATGATGGATTTCTTGGCCGCCTGTTCGGCGATGGTGACCTTGTTGCGCACCAGCGTGACGACCTGGTGCTTGGCATCCTGGCCGCCTTCGCCCGGGATCACCTCCAGCCGGACCGTGCTGCCCTTGGGGCCGCGGATCTTGTCCACCACGTCGTCAATGCGCCAGCCGACCACGTCGGTGATCGCGCCGCACGGGCCCTGGCCCACGCCGACGATCTTGTCGCCCACGTCCAGCTTGCCGGATTTCGCGGCCGGCCCGCCCGGCACGATCTCGCGGATCAGGGTGTAATCCTCGTGTTGCTGCAGCACCGCACCGATGCCGTCCAGCGACAGCTTCATGGCGATGTCGAAATTGGCGGACGCGCGCGGACCGAAGTAGTTGCTGTGCGGGTCGATCGCCATCGCGTACGAGTTCATGAACGTCTGGAACACGTCCTGCGAGTCCAGTTGGTGCACGCGATCGAGGAAGTTGGCGTAGCGCTTGGACAGCGTCTTGCGGATGTCGTCGTCGCTCTGCCCGGCCAGCTTCAGGCGGATCCAGTCGTTCTTGACGCGCTTGCGCCAGACGTCGTTCAACGCGGCGGCATCCTTGGCCCAGGCCGCCTTGTCGCGGTCGGGCTGGTAGCTCTCCTCGCGCTTGAGGTCGAAGCCCTTCTTGAGGAGATCCAGCGCGAACTGGGTGCGCTCGCCGGCGCGCTTCTCGTAAAGATTGAAGATCGCGTACGGCGCGGACAGGTCGCCGTTCCAGATCGCATCGTCCAGCTTGGTGCGGTCGGCGGAGAAGTGGTCAATGTCGGCTTGCGTGAAAAACAGCCGGTCGCTGTCGAGCGCGTCGAAGTAGCCCTTGAAGATCTTGCGCGACATCGCGTCGTCGAGCGGCAACGACTCGTAATGGAAGCGCGTCAGCAGGCGCGCAGCCAGCACGCCGGCTTCGGCCTGGTCGGCGGTGGGTTTCAGCACCGGCGCATTCGTGATGACGTCGGTCGGCGGTGGCGCAATCGCCGCGGTGCTGGCCGCGGTGGCCGGGCAGGACTGGTCGGCATGCGCGGCGCCGAACACGCCCAGGCACAGCACGAGGATCAGTAGAAGACGCTTGGTCATAGAGGTCTCTTGGAAACTACGCGACTTCCTCGACGAAGCCGGCTTGGTGAGCTTGTTGGTCCGCATGATAGGAAGAACGCACCAGCGGGCCGGAAGCGACGTGGGTGAACCCCATCGCCATCCCCTCGTCGTGCAGCTCGTCGAATTCCTGCGGCGTCCAGTAACGCAGCACCGGATGGTGGTGGGGCGAGGGTTGCAGGTACTGGCCGATCGTAATCATGTCCACGTCATGCGCACGTAAATCGCGCAAGGCCCCGAGTACCTGCTCCTTGGTCTCGCCCAGGCCCAGCATGATGCCGGACTTGGTCGGGATGTCCGGATGCTGCGCCTTGAACGCGCGCAGCAGCTGCAGCGACCAGTCGTAATCGGCGCCCGGGCGCACTTCGCGGTACAACTCGCGCACGGTTTCCAGGTTGTGGTTGAACACGTCCGGCGGATCGCCCGCGAGCACCTCCAGCGCGCGTTCCATCCGGCCCTTGCCGCGAAAGTCCGGCGTCAGGATCTCGATCTTGAGCTTCGGACTTTCCTGCCGCGCCATGCGGATGCAGGCGGCGAAGTGCGCCGCGCCGCCGTCGCGCAGGTCGTCGCGATCCACCGAGGTGATCACGACGTAGCGCAGGCCCATGTCGCGGATGGTATGCGCCAGGCGCACCGGCTCCAGCGGATCGGGAGCCTTGGGCCGGCCGTGCGCGACGTCGCAGAACGAGCAGCGGCGGGTGCAGACCTCGCCCAGGATCATGAAGGTCGCGGTGCCCTTGCTGAAGCACTCGTGGATGTTGGGACACGACGCCTCTTCGCAGACCGTGACCAGCGCGTTGGCGCGCAACTTCGCCTTCAAATGCTGCACGGCGTTGCCCTGCGGCAGGCGCACGCGGATCCAGGAAGGCTTGCGCAACATGGGCGCAGCCGCGTCGAACTGCGCGCGGTTGCGCGCAATCTTGTCCTCGCCCGCCAGCTTCTCGCCGGCGACGATGATGGGAATGCGATTGGAGGTGGGTTCGCTCATGTCTGCGACGGCGAGTGCCAGGAATCGGCCATTCTAGAAAGTGCGGACAGGGATGTCCGCTGTTTGATCTTCGCAATCAGGGATGATTGCAAATAATGGTGCGGACAGGAGTGTCCGTTGTTTGATCCTTGCAATCGCGGACGATTGCAAGACCTGATTGGACAATGGGAGGCAACACGGGTTCAACGGTGCGCGCTTCGAGGCCGAACTGGCGGCACAGCTCCGTCACCAGCACCTCTTCGATCCGACGCAGGGAAGATGCACCGCCCAAGTCTACCACCTGCGTGACCTGCAAGCCCTGGTAACCGCAGGGATTGATGCGCCGGAACGGCTCCAGGTCCATGTTGACGTTGAACGCCAGCCCGTGGAAGGTGCAGCCGCGCCGCACCCGCAGGCCCAGCGCAGCGATCTTGGCGCCGGCGACGTAAACGCCCGGCGCCCCTTCGCGACGCAGGGCCTCGATGTTCCAGTGCGCCAGCGTGTCAATGACGGCCTGCTCGATCCGGCTGACCAGTTCGCGCACGCCGATCCCGAGCCGGCGCAGGTCCAGCAGCGGGTAGCCCACGATCTGGCCTGGGCCGTGGTAGGTCACCTGCCCACCGCGGTCCACCGGGATCACCGGGATGTCGCCGGGCGCCAGCACGTGCTCCATCCTGCCGGCCTGGCCCAACGTGAACACCGGATCGTGCTCCAGCAGCCACAGCTCGTCCGGCGTATCGCTGCCGCGCGCATCGGTGAACGCGCGCATGGCCTCCCAGACCGGGGCGTAGGGCTGGCGGCCGAGGTGGCGGATCAACAGGGGCTGGAGGCTGGGGGCTGGGGGCTGGGGCTCGGACATCGCGTCAAATCAGAAGTGCCGATTCGGAGTTGGGGACAGACGTGACCGGTTCAATCGCCTCGAACGTACCGCAAGGCACGCCGCTGCGGTCCGAAAGGCTCGCAAGAGAGCGGTGCAATCGAGTTTTGCGCCCCGGCTCCCAGCCCCAGCCCCGCTCACAGCGTGTACCGGATATCCGGATCGGCCCGCAGCGCCGCGTGCGCGGCGTCGTATTTCTCGCGGGTCGGGCAGGTAAAGGTCGCGGTCACCGCGACATAGTTGCCTTCGCGCGAGGGCCGTTCACGCAACGAGGCCTCGAGCACGCTCAAGCCCAGGCCGCGCAGGATTTCGGGCACGCGCTCGCGCAGGTTGGCGGAAGCGTTGCCCATCGCGGTGATTTCGAAGCTGCCGGGGAACTGGAAGCCCTGGCCCTCGCCGGGGTGGATGTTTTCTAGATCGCGCATGGACGCCTAGATCGTGGCGCCCGCTCCGGATTTAAAGGCGAACGCCGGGAAAGAGGCGGTGCCCGTTCGCGCCTTGGCGCGAACGGGACGCCCTTCACTGCGTGTTCGGCGTGACTTCGGTGGGCTGCGCCACCGTCACGCTCGGCGCATTGGTGGTGGTGGTGCCGGTGTCCTTGCCATGGAACCACAGCAGGATGGCGTCCCACAGGCGCTTGAAAAAGCCGCCCTGCGGCGCCTCGTGCAGCACCACCAGCGGCGAATCCAGCACCGGCTTGCCGTCCAGCGTCACGTGCAGCATGCCGACCTGCTGGCCCTGCTTGTACGGGGCGACCAGGCGGGCGGGCATGTCCAGCGTCGCCTTCAACTCGCCGTACTTGCCGCGCGGAATGGTGATGACCGCATCGGAAGCCAGCCCGAGCGGCAAATTGTCGGCTTCGCCCTTCCACAGTTTCGGCGCGGCCAGCGGCTTGCCGCCCGCATACAGCTTGTGGGTTTCGTAGAAGCGGAAGCCGTATTCGAGCAGCGTTTCGGCGTCGTCCGCGCGGGCGCGGTCGCTGGGCGCGCCCATCACCACCGCGATCATGCGCTCATTGCCGCGCTTTGCCGAAGCGGCGAGGCAGAAGCCTGCTTCGGCGGTGTGGCCGGTCTTGATGCCGTCCACGCTGGAGTCGCGCCACAGCAACGTGTTGCGGTTGTGCTGGGTGATGCCGTTCCACTGGAATTCCTTGATCGCGGAAATCTTGTAGTCGGCCGGGAAATCGTGGATCAGCGCGCGCGAGAGGATCGCGATGTCGCGCGCGGTGCTGTAGTGATCGGCGACGGGGTAGCCCGAAGCATTGACGAAATGCGTGTTGGTCATGCCCAGCCGCTGTGCATAGGCGTTCATCAGCGCGGCGAAGGTGTCCTCGGAACCGGCCACGTGTTCGGCCAGCGCGATGGCCGCGTCGTTGCCGGACTGGATGATCATGCCGTACAGCAGGTCCTTCAGCGGCACCTTCGAATTCACCGCGAGGAAACTGGTGGAACCGTCGGTACCCGCGCCGCCGGCTTTCCAAGCGTGCTCGCTGATGAACACGGGATCATCCATGTGCACCTTGCCCGCGCCGATCTCGGCCGACACCACGTAGTCGGTCATGATCTTGGTGAGCGAGGCCGGCTGCTCGCGCTTGTCCGGGTTGCTGGAAGCCAGTATCTGGCCGCTGGTGTAATCCATCAGCACCCAGCTGTGCGCGTCGAACGTCGGAGGCGGCGGGATCGGCGCCTGCGGGATCGGGATCGCGGTGGGCCTGGGCGGCAATTGCGTCGCCGGCTTCGGCGGCAATGCCTGGGCGAGGACCACGCCGGGGAAGGCGAATGCGGAAAGGAGCAGCAGGTGACGCAGAAGTTTCATTCGAGGTTCCGGTGCTGTAGGGGCCTGCGTGCAGGCGACAACTCTGGGCGAAAAGCCGCTACTGTACTGCGACCTGCGCATGCGGCAAACCCATTGCCGAGATCTTCTCCGTGACGCGATCGGCCGCGTCCGCATCGGCCAGCGGGCCGATCTGCACGCGCTTGAGATCCCTTCCGCCGACCTGCGCGTCCACCACGCGCACGGCGCCGACATCCTGGCCGCGCAATCGTTGCGCCAACCTTTCGGCATTGGCCGGGTCGCCGAACGCGCCGACCTGCAGGTACAGTTTCGGGGCGCCGCCCGCCTGGGCTGTGACCGTGGGCGGCAACTCGGGTTCCGCATGCCAGCGCGCGGGATCAATGCCCCGCACTTCGACCAGGCCCGTGCCCTTGGGCCAGATGCCGATCCGCACCGCGGCGGCGTAGGACAGGTCGATGATCCGATTTTCCGCGAACGGGCCGCGGTCGTTGATGCGCACGATCACGCTTTTGCCGTTCTCGAGGTTGGTGACGCGCGCGTAGCTCGGCAATGGCAGCACCTTGCTGGCCGCGCTGAAGGCATACATGTCGTACTTCTCGAAGTCGCTGGTCATGTAGCCGTGGAACTTGCTGCCGTAATACGAGGCGATGCCGCGTTCGTCGTAACCGGCGGCCGTCGGCAGCACGCGATAGGTCTCGCCGCGCACGGTGTAGGGCGACTTGTTGCCGTAGCGCGCGCGCGGTTCGGCCCTGGGCACCGGCTCGGGCAGGGAGGCGATGTCAATGCCGGCCCCGTCGGGGGTGGAATCTTCCTGCTGCCGGTAGCGGCGCGACTGCGGCAATTCCACGTCGTCGCGGAATTCGCCCGAGGCTTGCGTACCACTGGAAACGGCGGGCGAAGTGCCGCGCGCGCGTTCGCGGGTGGGGGAACTCCCGCAGGCGGCAAGCATTCCGCAAATGGACGCGAGCAGCGCGAGCCGCGCGACGCGCGCACTCATCGCGCCGCTTCCGCCGTCGCCGTCTCGATTGACTGCGAGGCCCCCTGCTCGATCTGTTGCGCCAGTTGCATCACCGCCATCGCGTAACGCGGACTCTTGTTGTAGCGGGTGATCACGTAGAAGTTCTGGAAGGTGAGCCAGTATTCGCTACCCTGCTCGCCTTGCAGCGTCAGCAGGCTTGCCGGCAGGCCCGGATCCACCGCGGCACTTGGCGCGTAGCCGGCGGCGGTGAACTGCTCGACCGGCGCGGCCGGCGGTTGGTTGGCGTATTCGGGCACCGGATCGGGCGCGGCGCCCTGCAGTGCGCGCAACGCGACCGGCGCACCGGCCTGCCAGCCATGGCCGGCAAAATAATTCGCGACGCTGGCGACGATGTCCGGCAGCGAATTCATCAGGTCAATGCGACCGTCGCCGTCCTCGTCCACCGCGTAATCGCGGATGCTGGAGGGCATGAACTGGCCCCAGCCCTGCGCACCGGCATAGGAGCCCTGCAAGGTATCGAGCGGCCCGGCAAGCTTGTTGTCCGGCAGCTCCAGCAAGGTCTTGAGCTCGTCGCGGAAATACGCCGCTCGCTGCGGGTAGTGGAATGCCAGCGTGACCAGCGCATCCAGCACGCGGTAATGCCCGGTGATCTTGCCGTACCGGGTTTCCACGCCCAGGATCGCGACGATGATCGGCGCAGGAACCCCGTACCGGGCACTGATCTTGTCGAGCAGCGCGCGATGTTCGTTGTAGAAGGCGATGCCGCCGTCGATCCGCGCAGGCGTCAGGAAGATCGGCCGGTATTCGCTCCACGGCTTCGATTCCGCCGGCCGCGTCATCGCGTCAATGATGCTCTGCTGGTACTGCGCGCCGTCCAGCAACTTCGTCAAGGCGGCGGGATCCTTGCCGGTGTCGGCCGCGACTTCCGCGACCAGCGCCGCCTCGCCCGGATGCACTTCGGGCCGCACTGCCGAAACCGGTTGTTGCGCGAGCGCGGCGCACGGCGCGAGCGCCAACAGGAAGATCGAAAACACGCGGCGGATCATGCCGGCAGAGACTAGCACGCGTGCTGGATTGTTCAATGGCGATCGCGTTGCTCGTTTTCGCTGTTCCCTTCTCCCCTTGAGGGAGAAGGTGGCGCGCAGCGCCGGATGAGGGGTCGCGCACGAAGTGCGCCACCTTCGTTCATCCGAGCACGCCATCCATTTCTTTTTCCGCGCCGTCCCACGGCCGCAGATCGCCTGCACGCAGGCTCCTACAAAGCCGCTCTGTGGGACCGTGCGAACAAATCGCGTCGAAGACGCAGGGCAGGCCGCTCGAAATCGCAGGCCATGGATGGCCGTGTCGAGGT
>DASVDY010000128.1:0-18430 GCA_036380855.1 Rhodanobacteraceae bacterium | reverse complement strand
ACCAACAAGATCTACCTGCACGACCTGCTGCGGGCCAAGAAGATCGCGGTGCCGCGTTCGGAGATCCTCTTCCGCGACGACGCCAAGCAGTTGAAGGCGCTGCCGGAGAAGATGAGCTTCCCGCTGGTGCTGAAGATCCCGGATGGCTCGTTCTCGCGGGGCGTGGTGAAGGTCGAGGACGTGCCGCAACTGGAGCGCGCGGCGGCGCAGTTGTTCCAGAGTACGGCGCTGCTGATCGCGCAGGAATTCCTCTACACCGAATACGACTGGCGCGTGGGCGTGCTCCATCACGAGGCGCTGTATGCGTGCCGTTACTACATGTCGCGCGGTCATTGGCAGATCTACAACCAAGCCGCGCGCGGCGCGGCGCGCTCCGGCGGCTTCGAGACCATGGCGGTAGGCAGCGCGCCGCCGGAAGTGGTGAAGCTTGCACTGCGCGCGACCGCCCCGATCGGCGACGGCCTTTACGGCGTGGACATCAAGCAGACCAACGATCGGCTGGTGGTGATCGAGGTGAACGACAATCCCTCGATTGACGCCGGCGTCGAGGACGAGCACCTCGGCGCCGAGCTCTACCGCCGGATCATGCAGGAGTTCCTGCGCCGGATGGAGCGCAAGCGCAGCGGCGTGGCTGCCTGATCGAAGATGCCGTCCGTGGCCGGGAGCTCCGTTATCCGCGTTCAGGGAAGTCGCGCGCAATGGCGCGACGCGAGCAGGACCACCGGTGCGACGAGCAACCAGAACGCCAGCGACCAGCCGTAGCGCGGATCGTGCAGCGGCAACGGCGTCAGCCCCAGCAGCACCAGGCCGGCGGCGAGCCAGGCGATGGCGGCGAGCGTGAGCGCATCGGGTTCGCGACGGACATTGCGGAAGGTTTGCATGGCAGGCTCCTGATCGAAGGTGCGCGAATCTTGCGCCCGGGGCATCTCACGAGTTGCGACTTGGCCATTCTTCGTCGTCCCGGCGAAAGCCGGGATCCAGCGGCTTGATGGATTCAAGGCTGAGCAAGTCACCGGGGTCCGGCTTGCGCCGGAATGACGAAATCCACCGGGAACCCTAGACTCCGCGCGATGAAACAGGCAGAGCGCTTCACCGTCTTCGGCCATCCGATCGCGCACTCACAGTCGCCGCGGCTGCATGCGCTGCTCGGCGCCCAGTGCGGCATCGAGCTTGAGTACACCGCGACCGATGCCCCGCCCGGGCGTTTCGCGGACATCGCGTGCGAATTTTTTTCGCGGGGCGGCCGTGGCGCGAACGTCACCCTGCCCGACAAGCGGCTGGCCTTCGATCTGGCCGGCAGCCGCACGCAAGCCGCCCGGCGCGCCGGTGTGGCGAACGTGCTGACGCGCCAGGCCGACGGCACGCTCGAAGCGCACAACACCGACGGCGCAGGGCTGATCCGCGACTTGCGCGAAAGACACCGCATCGAATTGGGCGATCGCCGCGTGCTGCTGCTGGGCGCGGGCGGCGCGGCGCAGGCGGTCGCCTGGGCGTTGCTGGACGCCGGCGTGCGCGAACTGATCGTGGCCAATCGCACGCCGGAGCGTGCCCGCGCACTGGCCGGGACGCTGGCGCGGCCTGCGCGTGTGTGCATTTCCGAATGGCATGCGCTGGACCGTTGCGGTGCATTCGATCTGGTCCTGAATGCGACCTCGGCCGGCGTGCTGGGCGAGGCGATGCGGTTGCCGCCATCGCTGGTTGCAAGCGCCACCGCGGCCTATGACCTGGCCTACGGCAAGGCGGCGCAACCGTTCATGGCCTGGGCCCGCGATGCGGGCGCATCGCGCGTGTGCGACGGCCTCGGGATGCTGGTCGAAACCGCCGCCGATTCGTTCGCACACTGGCACGGCGTGCGCCCGGACACCGATGCGGCGTGGCGCGCGTTGCGAATGCCGCAGGGTGGGTCCTGACCCGCCGGCGCGAATGGCGGGTTGAAACCCGCCCTACGGGACTGGGGTTTTCGTGCGCCCGGACACCGATGCGGCGTGGCGCGCGTTGCGAATGGCGTAGGGCGGGTCTTGACCCGCCGGCGCGAATGGCGGGTTGAAACCCGCCCGACGGGATTGGGGCTTTCGCGCGGCCGGACACCGATGCGGCGTGGCGCGCGTTGCGCCAGAAACAAGATTCTCGTCATTCCGGGGCTGGCCGAAGGCCAGAACCCGGAATCTCGCCTTTTCTTTCCAAGACAGATTCCGGGTTCTGCGCTTCGCGCGGCCCCGGAATGAAGTCAAGAACAAGCTGGTTGCGGATTCCCGAGATACACGTCCTTCAACCGCACGTAGTGCGCGGCCGAATAATGCAACTGCTCGATCTCGGCGTTGCTGAGCTTGCGCACGCAGCGCGCCGGATTGCCCAGCCACAGTTCGCCCTCGCCGACGACCTTGCCCGGCGCAACCAGCGCGCCGGCGCCGACCATCGCGTGCCGGCGCACGATCGCGCCGTCCAGGATGGTGGAATGCATGCCGATCAGGCAGGCGTCCTCGATCGTGCAGGCGTGCACGACCGCCGCGTGGCCGATGGTCACGTCCGCACCGACGATGCAGGGAAAGCCCCCCGGCGAATACGGGCCGTCGTGGGTGACGTGCAACACCGCGCCATCCTGCACGTTGGTGCGCGCGCCGATGCGGATGCGCTCGACGTCGCCGCGCACCACCGCGCCCGGCCACAATGAAACGTCATCGCCAAGTTCCACGTCGCCGATCAGGCTGGCGGCCGGGTCCACATAGACGCGCGCGCCGAGCCTGGGATGGATGTTCTTGAAAAGCCGGATGTTGTGCATGTAAAGCAGCTCTTTGGGAGATCCGTTCGTGCTGAGCGTAGCTTGCGCAGCAAGCGGAGTCGAAGCACATTGCACCCGTGCCCTCGACTTCGCGCTTGCCCGCCCTGAGCTCACGCGATGGGCGACCGAAAAAGGTGATTCCATGAAGGCCACCAATGCGGGCGACCTGATCGCACTTCTGCAATCGCAGCGCGATGCCTGGCGTGCAAGGCAACCCGATTACGCGCAACGCATGGACGATCTCGCGCGGCTGCGCATGGCGTTCAAGGCGCGGCTGGAGGACTTTGCGCGGGCCGTGAGCGCGGACTTCGGCCGCCGTCCGCGCCAGGAGACGCTGCTCAGCGACGGCATGACCGTGCTGCACGCCATTGACCACGCGCGCAGGCACCTCAGGCGCTGGATGCGCCCGCGGCGGGTCGGCACCAACTGGCTGTTCCTGCCGGCGCGCAGCGAAATCATCTTCAAACCCGTCGGCGTGGTCGGCATCATCGCGCCGTGGAATTATCCGGTGAACCTCGCGCTGATCCCGCTGGTGGATGCGCTGGCCGCCGGCAATCACGCGATGCTGAAGCCCTCCGAACGCACGCCGCGCACCTCGGCGCTGCTGCACGAACTGCTGTCGGAAGTCTTCCCGCGCGAGCGGGTGGCGGTGGTGCAGGGCGACGGCTGGGTCGCCGCCGAATTCGCCGCGCTGCCGTTCGATCACCTGTTCTTTACCGGCTCCACCGCGATCGGCGCGAAGGTGATGGCCGCGGCGGCGCCGAACCTGACGCCGGTGACGCTGGAGCTGGGCGGCAAGTCGCCGGCGATCGTCGCACCGGGCTATCCGCCGAAGACCGCGGCCGAGCGCATCGCCGCGGGCAAGCTGCTCAACGCGGGACAAACCTGCATCGCCGCCGATTACGTGCTGCTGCCGCAGGCCGCGCGCGACGAATTCGTGCGCCACCTGCGCGACTACGTGGCGCGCCATTATCCGGCGCTGCGCGAGTCGCCCGACTACGCCAGCATCATCAACGAAGCGCAGTACGCGCGCTTGCGCGGCTACCTGGACGAGGCGCGCGCGGCCGGTGCGACGGTGGTTACGCTGCCGGACGAGTCGGCGAACGACGATGCTTCGCGCGTGCTGGCGCCCACGCTGGTGCTGGATGCGAAGGATGACCTGCGCGTGATGCGCGAGGAAATCTTCGGCCCGATCCTGCCGATTGTCGCGTACAAAAACCTGGAGGACGCCATCGAGTACGTGAATGCGCGTCCGCGTCCGCTGGCGCTGTATCACTTCGACCACGATCGCGCGCGCACGCGGCGCGTGCTGGAGTCGTGCATCGCTGGCGGCGTGTGCGTCAATGACACGGTGCTGCACTTCGTGCAGTCGCGCCTGCCGTTCGGCGGCGTCGGCACCTCCGGCATGGGCAGTTACCATGGACACGCCGGATTCCTGACCTTCTCGCACCGCATGGCGGTGTTCCGGCAATCGCGGCTGTCCGGGTTTGCGCTGATGCGGCCGCCGTACCGCGGCTTCGCCGATTGGCTGGCGAAGTTCCTGACGCGCTAGGAATCTCTGAAGAGCCGAGCGCAGCAGCTTATTCAAAGATTCCTCTAAAACACGTTCTCTTCCAGCGCGTTCACCGTGTAGCCGTAGCCGGCTTCGATCGCGCGCTCGAATTCATGCCAGTCGAGCAGGCCGATCGCTTCCAGGTGCGGGCGCAGCAGCAGGCTTGCCAGCTCGCGCCGGCGCACGCTGCCGGCTTCGGAATTGAGCATGCCCGCGCGCACCAGGATCGCGAACGCGTTGGGCCGGCAGCCCACGCGGCGCTGCGCCCACAACGCCGGCCAGCGTGGCGATTCGGCCTCGTCCACGCGCGCGGTCAGCATGTCGTCCGCGCTGATGTCCACGGCCAGGATCCGGCGCAGGCCGTCGTCGCTCATCACGTCGGTGGGCAGGTTGTTGATCACCGCGCCGTCCACGTAGACGTGGCCCCTGTGCAACAGCGGCGGCAGGATGCCCGGCACCGCGCCGGAGGCGCGCAACCAGCGCCACAGCAGGCCTTCGCGGTGGATCGCCGCCGCACCCTTGGTGAGGTCGGCGGAGAGGCAGGCGAAATCCAGCGGCAGGTCCTCGATGTCAATCTCGCCGAACGCTTCGCGCAGCAGCATGGTGGTGCGCGCACCGCGCGTCAGCGCGACCAGCGGCAGCGTCCAGTCGGACAGCGGCTTGCCGTCCACCAGCGCGCGCTTGTAGGCCTCGCGCATCTTCGCATCGTCCCATTCGTAGGCGACCCCGGCGCCGATGATCGCGCCGATGCTGGTGCCGACCACGCTGTCCACCACGATGCCCGCTTCGCGCAGCGCGCGGATCACGCCGATCTGCGCGAACCCGCGCGCGCCGCCGCCGGACAGCACCAGGCCGGTGCCGTTGCCGCTCAACAGGCGCGCGATGCGCTCGATGTCCTTGCCGTGCCGGGCGTGATGATGGCGCAGCTCGCCATCGTGCAGCGCGAGGCGCCAGCCGCGCGCGGCGCCATAGATGAAACGCGGGTGCGGCTGCAGCAGGATGAGGTGCCGCGGCCGCGCACGCACGTGCTCGGCGCTGATGGCCTCGTCGTTGCGCCAGGCGCCGGGCTTGCACTCGGCATCCACCACCAGCAGCAGCGAGTCGGCCTGGCGCTGGCACAGCCGCCGCCAGTCCTCGTCGCCGTCGTCCAGGTACAGCACGAAGCGCACTTCGCTCTCGCGCTGCGCGAACCAGTCGGTGCTGCGGCCGGCGCCGAGCGCGGAGTCGATCAGCAGGCAGCCGCCGTGCACCAGCATCTGCCTGCGCAGGCTTTCCGCGAACTCGCGGACCTTGACGTTGCGGTCGAACGGCAGGATCGCGAAGGTCCGCGGCGCGTCCACCGGTTCGCCCTTGCCGCGCTCCTGCATGCGGGCCAGCAGTTGCGACGTGGCGCTGCGCGCCGCGCCCAGCATGGTCTCCGGATGCCTGCGCACGAGTTCGTCGAAACCGGCGCGCGAAAGCCGCAGCAATTCCGAATCGCGCAGCGCGCGCACGCTGGTCTCGCGCGGCTGGCCGGTCACCAGGCCGAGTTCGCCTATGGTGTTGCCGCGCGGGATCACGCCCAGCAGTCGCGGCGCGCCGCCCGAGCGCGGCACGCCGAACGCGCCGAGGCTGCCGGCTTTCACCACGTACATCGAGTCCGACGGAGCGCCGGCATCGAACAGCGGCGCGCCGCCGGGCAGCGAGAACCACGCCATCTCGCGCGCCAGCGCGTCGAGATGGCGCCCGCGCAGGTGCTGGAACATCTCGCTGCGTCGGAGCAGCGCGCGCAGCGCTTCGGGATCAATGCCGTTCGTCACGGGCAAATCCTAGCCGAGCGGCTTGATTTTCGCCCCGTGCAACGCCACGCTGACCGGTTCCATGGAGAGCTTTATGACCGAGGCCAACCCGCTGCTCGCCGAGTCGCCGCTGCCGGCGTTCTCGTCCATCCGTCCCGAACACGTACTGCCGGCGATCGAGGCGATCCTCGCCGACTACCGCGCGCGCGTCGTCGAGATGACCGCGGCGGACGCGCCGCGCGACTTCGATCACGTGATGCTGGAACAGGAGCGGCTGGAGCAGCGGCTGGCGCGTGCCTGGGCGCCGGTGTCGCACCTGCATTCGGTCGCCGACACGCCCGAGTTGCGCGAGGCCTATTCCAGCGCACTGGAGAAGATCACGGAGTTCTCCTCGGAGCTGGGCCAGAATCGCGCGCTGTTCGAAGCGGTGGACGGCATTGCGCGCGCTCCGGGTTTCGAGCAGGCGCCGCGCGCGCAACGCGCCGCGGTCGAACACGCGCTGCGCGATTTCAGGCTCGCCGGCGTGGCGCTGGAAGAGCCCGCGCGCACCCGGTTCCGCGAAATCGCCAACGAGCTGGCGCAAATCACGACCGCCTTCGCCAACGCGGTGCTGGATGCTTCGGACGCCTGGCACGAACACATCACCGACGAGCGCGATCTCGCCGGGATTCCCGAATCGGGCCTTGCGGTGCTGCGCGAGTACGCGCGCGAGCGCGAGCTGGAAGGTTTCCTGGTCACGGTGAAACAGCCGAGCGTGCAGGCGGTGCTCACCTATGCCGACAATCGCCAATTGCGCGAGCGCGTGTACTGGGCCTACCAGACGCGCGCCTCGGACCAGGGGCCGGATGCGGGCAAGTACGACAACTCGCAGCGCATCGAGAAGATCCTCGCATTGCGCCACGAAGCCGCGCAGTTGCTCGGCTTCGCCAACGCGGCGGAAGAATCGCTCGCGACCAAGATGGCCGAGTCGCCGCAGGCGGTGCTGGAGTTCCTGCACGACCTCGTTCGCCGTGCCAAACCCGTCGCGCAGCGCGAAATCGAGGAGTTGCGCGACTTCGCGCGCGACCAGCTCGGCATGGACACACTGGAAGCCTGGGACGTCGGTTACGCGTCGGAGAAATTGCGCCGCGCGCGTTACGAGCTGGACGAGGAAGAACTCAAACCCTATTTTCCCGCGCCGGCCGTGATGGAAGGCCTGTTCGGGCTGGCGGAAAAGCTCTACGGCATCCGCCTGCAGGCGCGCGAAGGCGTGGACGCATGGCACCCGGACGTGCGCTATTACGACGTGCGCGACGCCCGGGGCAACACGATCGCCGGCTGCTATCTGGATCTTTACGCCCGCACCGGCAAGCGCGGCGGTGCGTGGATGGACGTGTGCCGGTCGCGCTTTCGCGATGGCGTATCGCGGTCGCTGCCGATCGCATTCCTCACCTGCAACTTCCCGCCGCCCACGCGCGACGCGCCCGCCTTGCTGACGCACGATGACGTGCTGACGCTGTTCCACGAATTCGGCCACGGCCTGCACCATATGCTCACGCAGGTGGACATTCCCTCGGTCGGCGGCATTGACGGCGTGGAATGGGACGCGGTCGAACTGCCCAGCCAGTTCATGGAGAACTTCGGCTGGAATCGCGAAGCGCTGGACGGCTTCGCGCGCCACTACAAGACCGGCGAGTCGCTGCCGCAGGCGCTGTTCGAGCGCATGCTGGCGGCGCGATATTTCCATGCCGGGCTGTTCCTGGTGCGGCAACTGGAGTTCGGCTTGTTCGATTTCCTGCTGCACCGCGACTACGACCCGCAACGCGGCGCGCGCGCGATGGAAGTGCTGGAGGACGTGCGCAACGAAGTATCGGTGATGCATCCGCCGGCGTGGCAGCGCTTCCCGCACGCGTTCACGCACATATTCTCCGGCGGCTACTCGGCCGGGTACTACAGTTACCTGTGGGCCGAACTGCTCTCGGCCGATGCATTCGGTGCCTTCGAGGAACGCGCCGAGGCCGGCGGAAGCGCGATTGACCCCGCAACCGGCAAACGCTTCCGCGACGAGGTGCTGGGCGTGGGCGCGACGCGCCCGGCGCTGCAATCCTTCATCGCCTTCCGCGGCCGCGAGCCGCAGCCGGATGCGCTGCTGAAAAGCTACGGCCTGTTGCATGGATCCTGATCGAGGCGCCAGGAGCGCGCCTGCGCGCGACCGCTACAATGCGGCCATGAAGATCGCCTCCTGGAACGTCAACTCGCTCAACGTGCGCTGGCCGCACGTCGAGCGCTGGTGCAGCGAGGCGAGGCCGGACGTGCTGTCGTTGCAGGAAACCAAGCTGCCCGACGAGAAGTTTCCGCACGAGGCCGTGCGCGCGCTCGGTTACGAATGCGTGTTCTCCGGACAGAAGAGCTACAACGGCGTGGCGATCCTCAGCCGCGAGCCGCTGCGCGACATCGTCACCGACGTGGACGGGCTGGACGACCCGGCGCGGCGCATCCTGGCCGCGACCGTCGGCGAGGGCGATCGGGCGCTGCGCGTGGTGAATCTGTACGTGGTGAACGGGCAGAGCGTCGGCAGCGAGAAGTACGCGCACAAGCTGCACTGGCTGTCGCACGTGCGCGAGTTCCTGCGGCGCGAACTTGCAGCGCATTCGCGGCTGGCGGTGATGGGCGACTTCAATATCGCGCCGGAAGATCGCGACGTGCACGATCCGGAAGCCTGGCACGAGCAGGTGCTGTGTTCGACGCCCGAGCGCGAGGCGTTGCGCGGCATCATGGAACTCGGCTTGGCCGATTCGTTCCGCGTGTTCAGCACGGAAGACGGGCACTACAGTTGGTGGGATTACCGGCAGGGCGCGTTCCGCCGCAACCTGGGGTTGCGCATTGACCTGATCCTCGTGAGCGCGGGCTTGCGGAATGAGTTGAAATCCGCTGGCATAGACCGCACGCCACGCACCTGGGAACGGCCCTCCGACCATGTGCCGGTGACGTTAGAGCTTGCAGACGAGGAACAAGCGTGAGTGCAGAAGCCGAACCGCAAGGCAGCCTGCCCGACAGCGAACTGGAACAGCTCGACCGCTTCCTGCGCGCGCACGCGCAGCGCAACGGCGAGGGCCTGTTGCTGGATGGCGTGCACGGGCTGCTGACCGCGCTGGCCATCGGGCCGGAACCCGCGCTGCCCGAGGAATGGCTGCCGGAAGTCTTGCAGGCGCCGTTCGAGGATCCCGAGCAGGGCCGCGAGATCCTCGGGCTGCTCGCGAAGCTCAACGATTCGATCCCGACCGAACTGGAAGGCGACAACTACGAACCGGTGCTGGGCGAGCTTGCCGCCGAGAACGACGAGCCCGGAGATCTCTCCGCGGCAGGCTGGTGCGAAGGTTTCTCGCGTGGGATTGATCTGCGCGCGGCGATGTGGGAAACGCGGCTGGCCGAAGATACCGACCTGATGGAATTGCTCGGGCCGATCATGGCGCTGGCGGTGGACGACGGCATCCTCGCCGCCGACGTGCCGATCGAGAAGCTCGACGACAACGAGTACGAAGCCTGTCTTGCCCAGATTCCGGAGACGGTGAATGCGCTGGCACACTACTGGCGCGTGCATCCCCCGTCCGAACGCG
The DNA here is from genome assembly GCA_036380855.1 of Rhodanobacteraceae bacterium. Classification (GTDB taxonomy): domain Bacteria; phylum Pseudomonadota; class Gammaproteobacteria; order Xanthomonadales; family Rhodanobacteraceae; genus 66-474. The sequence continues at coordinate 8,725 of DASVDY010000128.1, read as the reverse complement.
AGCGCACCGCCGGTGGTGGCGCGTCCTCCAGTGCGTTCGCGAATTTGCCGGCACGACGCGGCGGTCGCTGGGTGCATTAGTCCCGGGATGGGGACTGGGACTGGGGACTGGGGATTCGGGATTCGGGATTCGGGATTCGGGGTTTGATCTGACGCCCGAAACGACAGGGGAATTCGCTTGCGCGGAAATGACGCCAGGATTCCACTAGCGACAACCGACGGCCGGGAATCACTGGCGTGAGCGCATCCGCGTTGTATGAACCCGTCAATGTCCTGAAACCCGTCGCGGCGGACGTTTGGATCGCGGACGGTCCGATCGTGCGCATGGCTGCGCCGCTCGGCATGAGCGCTCCCTTCACCACGCGCATGACGATCATCCGGCTGGCCGGCGGCGGGCTCTGGTGCCATTCGCCGATCGCGCCCGACGAGGCGCTGTTCGCCGCGATCGATGCGCTCGGTCCGGTGCGGCACCTGGTGTCGCCCAACAAGCTGCATTACGCGCACATCGCCGCATGGAAGGCGCGCTATCCGCAGGCGCTGGCCTGGGCTTCGCCGGGCGTGCGCGAACGCGCCGCCTCGCAGCGCATCGCGGCGGATTTCGATTGCGATCTCGACGATGCGCCGCCGCCGGCGTGGTCGGACGATCTCGACCAACTGCTGTTCCGCGGCAGCCGCGTCTTCACCGAAGCGGTGTTCCTGCACCGGGCCAGCGCGACGCTGGTCCTCACCGACCTGATCGAGAACTTCGAGGCGCCGAAACTGACGCGCGGCATGCGCGCGATCGCGCGCTTCGGCGGCGTGCTCGACCCGGACGGCAAGACGCCGCTGGACATGCGTTTCACCTTCAGGGATCGCGCCGCCGCCCGCGACTGCTTCCAGCGCATGCTGGCCTGGCATCCGCAGCAGGTGGTCCTGGCCCACGGGCGCTGGTACGCGCAGGACGGCGAGGCGGAGTTGCGGCGGGCCTTCCGCTGGCTGCGTCCCTAGGGCGAAACGCTGCGTTCGCGCGGCGTACATTGGCTTTTGGGTGCGGCGGGTCCATCTTGCAGGTCCAAGACACACCCGGAGATCGCCATGACTTCCCGCACCATCACCCGCCGCGTGCGCGGCATCCCGACCAGCGATGGCGCCGGCGTCAAGCTGACCCGCGTGATCGGCCAGCGCGCACTGGAAATGCTGGATCCGTTCCTGATGCTGGACGAATTCGGTTCGGATTCGGCCACCGATTACATTGCCGGCTTCCCGAGCCATCCGCACCGCGGCTTCGAGACCGTCACCTACATGCTGGACGGCCGCATGCGCCACCGCGACAACGCCGGCAACGAGGGCCTGCTGGAGTCGGGCAGCGTGCAGTGGATGACCGCCGGCCGCGGCATCGTGCATTCGGAGATGCCCGAGCAAGACCATGGCCTGATGCGCGGGTTCCAGCTCTGGGTGAACCTGCCGGCGAAAGACAAGATGACCGCGCCGCGCTACCAGGACATCGCGCCGGAGAAGATCCCGGCGGTCGAACCCGCGCAAGGCGTTCGCGTGAGAGTGGTCGCGGGCGAGCTGCTGGGCGCGCACGGGCCGGTCAGCGGCGTCGCCACGGAACCTGTGTACCTGGACGTCGCGCTGCAGCCCGGCGCGCAGGTGGAAATACCGATTCCCGCCACGCACAACGGCTTCGCCTACGTGTTCGAAGGCGACGGCGTGCAGGTCGGTGCGGAAACGCTCGCACGCAGCGAGCTGGGCGTGCTCTCACCGGGCGATTCGGTCGCGCTGGTGGCCGGTGACAAGCCCGCGCGCGTGCTGCTGGTCGCCGGCAAGCCGCTCAACGAGCCGGTCGCCAAGTACGGTCCATTCGTGATGAACACGCCCGAGCAGATCGTGCAGGCTATGCAGGATTACCAGGCGGGAAGGTTTTGAGAGCCGGGACTCGGGACTCGGGACTCGGGACTCGGGAGCAGTGACGAAATAGAAGCAGATTCCGGGTTCTGTCCGGACTGCGTCAGGACAGCCCCGGAATGACGACGGGTGGGCTTGCGCTGTTCGCGTTTCCGTCTTCCGCCTCCCGAAAAAAAAACCGGACGTCAGGGAAGACGTCCGGTCGGGGATCGCGCAGCGGGAGGGAGGGGGAGTTCGCGCGCGCGAGTTCTTGATGCACATCCTGCGCATGGAAGCGGACGTCCTGCCCGCACTTTTTTCTTGGTACTTTGCTTCGGCTCAGGCCGCGCGCGTCGCCTTCTTGGCGCCGTTGCCGGCCGCATCGTTGGCGGCCTTGACGCCGCTGCGGGTCAGCTCGCCGATTTCTTCGGCGGTCTTCTGCGCGATGCCCAGCGTCTGCTGGCTCACTTCGTAGGCGGCTTCGGCGCTGTTGCGCGCGAAATCCAGGCCCTTCGGCCACAGCGCGCTGACGTCTTCGATTTCGCGCGCGGCCAGCGAGTCGGCCACGAACGCCAGATTGGCCTTCACCTGCGCTTCCAGCGCCTTGACCTGCAGGTCCTGGATCTGCGCGAAGCCGCGCAGCGCCGTCAACTGGGCCTTGTAGGACTGCTCGGCGAGCTGCTTGCCGAGGTCGAGAGTCTGTTGCTGCCACTGTGCGTACATGTCGGTGCCCTCACGGGGTTCGGGTGGATGGCACACACTGTACCTCACTTCATGCTGCGATGCAACAATAATTCCCCGCGGCGTTCAGGGGCCGTCCCAATATATGGCGTAAAACAACCACGTCGGGCGATTTGAAAGCGTGGTGCGATGCGCCAGAATCCCCAGCCCCCAGCCCCCAGCCCCCAGCCCCCAGCCCCCAGCCCCCAGCCCCCAGCCGCGGATCCGCGAGTCGAAGTGAAAGCACCACACTTCCGTCATCCCGGCGAAAGCCGGGACCCAGTGTCTTTACTCTCAATGATGGAGGCAGGGGGTACGTTCTTCCCGAGTCCCGAGTCCCGTCCCGAGTCCTCAGTCCTGGGCCCGACTACGGGCCGCGATACCTCGCCCCGGCGGTGCAGGTCTCCTGGACGTGCACCTCCTGCAGCAGCGGCAGTGCCGGATGCAGCCGCTGCCAGATCCACTGCGCCAGTCGTTCGCTGGTCGGGTTTTCCAGGCCGGGGACCTCGTTGAGGTACCGATGGTCGAGCGCGTCCATCACCGGTGCGAACACGGTTTTCAGGTCGGCGAAATCCATCACCCAGCCAAGGTGCGGATCGGGCTCGCCGCGCAAATGGATTTCCACCCGGAACGAATGTCCGTGCAGGCGCGCGCACTTGTGGCCTTCCGGCACGTTCGGCAGGCGGTGCGCGGCCTCGATGTGGAAAACCTTGTAGATGTCGGTCGGCAAGCGGGCGGCCCGGGCAAAGAGCGGAGCAGAAGCTTAGCGCGCCCCGGCTGCGGGGCGAAGTTTCACTTCGCCCGGCCGCGCCGCCCTACTGGCCGTTCGGCGTGGCCGCCGCGCCCGGCAACTTTTCCGCCATCTGCAGGTGTTCCTGCAAGGTGGGCAGCGTGGCCTTGGCAAAGGTCTGGATCGGCGAGCTGGTGCCGTGCCGGGCTTCGTGCCTGAACTCGGAAATGTCCTTCCTGTGGTCCTTCACCATCGTTTTCGCGTAGGCCTTGTCGAACGCCGCGCCGTGCAGCGAGGACAGATGGTTGATGGTGGCCTGGTCCCTGGAGGAGGGTTCGGTCGGGAGCTGGATGTGCTCCTGTTCCGCGGCGGACTTCAGCTTGTCGTTCGCGGCGCCGTGGTCCTGCACCATCTTCTGCCCGAACGCTTTCACGTCGGCACTTTGCGCATGGCTCTCGGCGAGCTGGCCCATCGCGACTTCGGCCAGTCCGCCCTGGGCGGCCTTCTTCGCGAAGCTCGTATCCGCCGACGACGCGCTCCACGCGGCCGTGCTCAGCAGGCAACCGGCCGCGACGATCATCATCCCTTGACGTGTTTTCATGCTTGACTCCGTTCCTTGATTGGCCCCGCACGCTGGAAGCAATCGCAGTGCCATGGCGTGCGATTGCAACCGCGCTGTCCGCCGATGCCGCCAGGTGCGGAAAGCCGTCAGTACCCCATGCCGAACCGCCGCTCCCGACTGTCCTATGTTTCCGATACCGAACCGGGCTACAGCCGGCAGCGGCGCGGCAGGCATTTCGTGTATCTGGACCGGCGCGGACGCCCGATCCGCGACGAGCGCGTGCTGGCCCGGATCCGTGCGCTTGCCATTCCGCCGGCCTACACGGACGTGTGGATCTGCCGCAGCCCCAATGGCCACGTCCAGGCCACGGCGCGCGACGCACGCGGCCGCAAGCAGTATCGCTACCATCCGGACTGGAAAACCTGGCGCGACGCGACCAAGTTCGAGCGCACGCTGGATTTCGCGCGCGCCCTGCCCAAACTGCGCGCGCGCATCGCCCGCGACCTGCGCCGCAGCGGCCTGGTGCGCGAACGCGTGCTGGCCACGATCCTGCGCCTGCTCGATCGCACCCACGTGCGCATCGGCAACGAGGAATACGCCAAAGCCAATCGCTCATACGGATTGAGCACCCTGCGCGGCCGGCACGCCCGCGTGCGCGGTGACGAGGTGCTGCTGCATTTCCGCGGCAAGTCCGGCAAGGAACACCAGGTGGCCCTGACCGATGCGCGCGTGGCGCGGGTGGTGCGCCGTTGCGAGGACCTGCCGGGCCAGCACCTGTTCCAGTACCGCGACGAGCAGGGCGCGCTGCACCGCGTCGGCTCGAACGAGGTCAACGAATACCTCCGCGAAATCGTGGGCAACGGCTTCACCGCCAAGGACTTCCGCACGTGGGCCGCGACCGTGAGCGTGGCCGGCGCGCTGATCGCGCACGGCAAGGCCTCGGAAGCGATGTTGCGCGCGGCCATCGCACGCGCCGCGGCGGAACTGGGCAACACGCCGGCGGTGTGCCGGCGCGCCTACGTGCACCCGGCGATCATGCAGGCCTACGAATCGCGCGAGGAAGCCGCGCGCCTGCGCGCCGCGTTCGAGCGCGCAACCGCGCAGCGCGGGCGCGGGCTGAGCCAGATCGAAAAAGCCGTGCTGGCGTACTTGCGCCAGCGCGCGCGCCGGGAGGGAACGCGATTGCGGAAGCGCGCGTGATCCGGCTCGGCGTTGTGGAAGAGTTACACGCGCGCCCGAAAAGGATTACCCATCCGTTCACGCGGATTTGCCGCATCCGGAATTGCCGCTGCACCTCGCGCGCGCACACGCGCTCTTCACTTCGGGGATGTATGTTCCTGCCTGACTTACCTTGCGCACGGATGCGCGCCCATGGGGATGAAATTGCGGCCTGGATGGCGATTCGCGGCACGCATCTTGCTGCCGTACACACGTCAGCGGCTCATGGAAGCGCCGCACAAGGAACTTCAGGATGAAGGCATCGGCAAGGAACGGATCTTCGACGCAAAGGCGGGCGGTAGTCACCGGGGGCGCGGGTTTTCTCGGCAGTCATCTGTGCAGCAGGCTGCTGGACGAAGGCTTCCACGTCACCGCGATAGACAATCTTTCCTCGGGCAGCCTGCGCAACGTCGCGCCGTTGCTCGCGCGCGACGCATTCCGCTTCATCAAGCACGACATCATCGCCCCGATCGGCGTGGAAGCCGATTTCATCTTCAACATGGCCTGCTGCGCTTCGCCGCCGCAGTACCAGCGCGATCCGGAAAAGACCTTGCGCACCTGCACCGACGGCGCGCTCAACATGCTGCGCCAGGCGATGCTGCACAAGTCGCGCATCTTCCAGGCCTCCACCAGCGAGGTGTACGGCGAGCCGGAGGTGCACCCGCAACGCGAGAACTATCGCGGCGCGGTGTCGCCGATCGGTCCGCGCGCCTGCTACGACGAGGGCAAGCGCGCCGCGGAGGCGGCGTTCTTCGACTTCCAGCGCATGCACGGCGTGCAGATCAAGGTGGCGCGCATCTTCAACACCTTCGGGCCGCAGATGCAGCTCGACGACGGCCGCGTGGTGTCCAACTTCATCGTGCAGGCGCTGCGCAACGAGCCGCTCACGGTGCATGGCGACGGCAGCCAGACGCGCTCGTTCTGCTACGTGGACGACCTGATCGAGGGCATCTGCAAATTCATGTTCGCCGCACCCGGCATGACCGGGCCGCTCAATCTCGGCAACCCCGGCGAGGTTACGGTGATTGACCTCGCCCAACGCATCATCGACCTCACCGGCTCGCGCTCGCGCATCGTGCACCGGCCGATGCCGGTGGACGACCCGACCCGGCGCTGCCCGGACATCGGGCTCGCCAAAGCGACGCTCGGCTGGGTGCCGCGCACGCCGCTCGAGGAAGGCCTGCGCCGCACGATCGCCTGGTTCGACCAGGTGCTGAGCGAAGCCGAACCGGTCGCGGAGGTGAGCAGTGTCCCCGCGTAGCGTCCACGCCGGCGCGGGCGTGACGTCCGGCCAGGTGCTGATCACCGGCGGTGCCGGCTTCGTCGGCTCGCACCTTGCCGACGAGTTGCTCGAGCATGGCTACAAGGTGCGCGTGCTGGACAACCTCGATCCGCAGGTGCACGGCGATTCCATTGCGCGCCCCGCCTACCTCCATCCCGACGTCGAGCTGGTGCGCGGCGACGTGCGCGACCGCGCCGCGGTCAATCGCGCGCTGCGCGGGGTGGACGCGGTGTTCCATTTCGCCGCCGCGGTCGGCGTCGGCCAGAGCATGTACGAGATCGAGCGCTACACCGACGTCAACAACCGCGGCACCGCGGTGTTGCTGGAGGCGTTGAGCGCCGCGCCGGTGCAGCGGCTGATCGTGGCCTCGAGCATGAGCGTGTACGGCGAGGGCCGCTGCCGCGCGGCGGACGGCACGCTGGTGGATCCGCCCGAACGTTCGCCGGACGCCTTGCGCGAGGGCGACTTCGAATTGCGCGGTGCCGACGGCCAGCCGCTGATCCCGCTGCCGACGCCGGAAGAAAAGCCGAGCGCGCCGTCTTCGGTGTACGCGCTGTCCAAGCTCGACCAGGAACGCCTGTGCCTGATGATCGGCCACGCCTACGGCATTCCCGCGGTGGCGCTGCGCTTCTTCAACATCTACGGTACGCGCCAGGCGCTGTCCAATCCCTACACCGGCGTGCTGGCGATCTTCGCCTCGCGCTACCTGAACCAGCGCGCGCCGATGATCTTCGAGGACGGCCTGCAACGGCGCGACTTCGTCAACGTGCGCGACGTCGCGCGCGCCTGTCGTCTCGCGCTGCAGACCGACGACATCGGCGGCAGCGTGGTGAACATCGGCAGCGGGCGTTCGATCTCGATCCTGGGCGTCGCCGCCGCGATGGCGCAGGCGCTGGCGATCGAGGACCTGCCGCCGCAGATCACGCGCAAGGTGCGCGTGGGCGACATCCGCCACTGCTTCGCCGACGTTTCGCTCGCGGGGCAACTGCTGGGCTACACGCCGCAGGTGTCGCTCACCGAAGGCCTGGGCGAACTGGTGGAGTGGATGATGGGCCAGCGCGCGTTCGACCGCGTGGACGCGGCCGCCGAGGAACTTGCCAAGAGGGGGTTGCGCCTGTGAGCACGCCACCGGCCCGATCGCCCGTCCTGATTACCGGCGGCGCCGGCTTCGTGGGCGCCAACCTCGCCGCGCGACTGCTGTCGGAAGGGCGGCCGGTCACGATCTACGACAATCTCTCGCGCCCCGGCGTGGAGCGCAACCTGCACTGGCTGCGCGAGCGCTTCGGCGACGCCGTGCAGGTGCGCATCGGCGACACCCGCGACGCGCACAACCTGCGCGAGGCGGTGAACGGCGCCTCGCACGTGTTCCATTTCGCGGCGCAAGTCGCGGTCACGTCCAGCCTGACCGATCCGCTCGCGGATTTCGAGGTGAACCTGCGCGGCACGCTCAACCTGCTGGAGGCGATCCGCACCGCGCGGCATCCGCCCTCGCTGGTGTTCACCTCCACCAACAAGGTGTACGGCGCGCTCGCCGACGTGGAACTGGAAACCACGCCGACGCGCTACCAGCCGCGTTACAGCCACCTGCGCGAGTCCGGCATCTCCGAGCGACGGCCGCTGGATTTCCACAGCCCGTACGGTTGTTCGAAGGGCGGCGCCGACCAGTACGTGCTGGACTACGCGCGCAGCTTCGGGCTCAACACCGTGGTGCTGCGCATGAGCTGCATCTACGGCCCGCACCAGTTCGGCACCGAGGACCAGGGTTGGGTGGCGCACTTCCTGATCCGCGCACTGGAGGGCCGCACCATCACGGTGTACGGCGACGGCCGGCAGGTGCGCGACATCCTTTACGTGGACGACCTTGTCGAGGCCTTCCTCGCCGCGCAGGCGAAGATGCCGGAGCTGCGCGGCCGCGCCTTCAACATCGGCGGCGGCCCGCAGCACACGCTCAGCCTGCTGGAACTGCTGGCGCGGATCGAGAAATTGCAGGGCCACGCGCCGCGCGTCGTGCACGCGCCGTGGCGGGTCGGCGACCAGCGTTACTACGTGTCCGACACGCGCGCCTTCCAGGCCGCCACCGGCTGGCGCGCGCGGGTGTCGGTGGAAGACGGCATCGCACACCTCCACGACTGGCTGCGCGAGCAGTCGGCGCAGCCGGAGCACGCCACCGCCGGGGCCCATGCCGCATGAACACCGAAGCCATGAATGCCGCGGTCATGCGCGGCGATGGCCGCATCGCCCTGGAGCGCGTGCCGGTGCCGAGTCCGGGCGCGAAGGAAATCTGCGTGCGCCTGGAAGGCTGCGGCGTGTGCGCGTCCAACCTGCCGGTGTGGGCCGGGCGGCCGTGG
>DASVDY010000127.1:0-22623 GCA_036380855.1 Rhodanobacteraceae bacterium | reverse complement strand
GGGCTCCGAGCCGATGTGGCTCAGGGTGTGCCGCATCACCGCGTAATTGCCGAGGCCCACCAGCAGGCCCGCGGCGCACACAGCGAAGGCGATGTGCCAGCCGAGCCCGTCGCCGAACAGGTGCGAGGCGCCGGATCCGAGCACGGCCAGCTGCCCGTGGTAGGGCGCGTTGAAGTAATTCTTGATGACGGGAGTCAGCAGCATCGAGAAGGTCGAGCCGATGTTGACCGCCATGTAGTAGAGCGTGAAGGCGCTATCGATCTTGGAATCGTCGCCCTCGTAGATCTTGCGCACCAGGTTGCCGGCGTTGGCCTTGAACAGGCCGTTGCCGACCACGATCACGCCCAGCGCCAGGAACAGGAAGGCGGAAGACGCCGCGGGCACCACCATCAGCGCGTAACCGACGCTCAGCACGATCGCGCCCAGCAGCATCGTGCGGCGCGTGCCCAGGAACTTGTCGCCGACCCAGCCGCCGATCGCGGGCGAGACGTAGATCAATGCCGCCGCCGCGCCCCAGGTCAGGTTGGCCGGGGTGTCCTGGAAGCCCAGCCGCTCGACCATGTAATAGATGATCAGCGCCTGCATGCCGTAATAGCCGAAGCGCTCCCACATCTCGATCAGGAAGACGGTCGAGAACGAGCGGGTCTTGGAGACGGCGGGTTGCATGGCATTCATGAGAGATACATACCCCTGTGGAGCGAAATTCGCCCAAGGGTAACCCATATGTGCAGGGAATGTGTTCAAAAAATCGGCAGCGCTCGCAGGGAGCGGCGGGTGGAAAGGGGAAATGCGAAGCGGTACGGAAATGAGTAAGCATCGTTGCTATGCTCGTCCCGATCCGGTTCCCCATTTGCGTCTCGCCCATGCACGCCTACCTCGACCTGCTGCGCGACATCCTCGACCACGGCGCCCGCAAGGACGACCGTACCGGCACCGGCACGCTGTCGGTGTTCGGAAGGCAGATGCGCTTCGACCTCGCGGCGGGCTTCCCGCTGCTGACCACCAAGAAACTGCACACCCGCTCCATCGTGCACGAGTTGCTCTGGTTCCTGCGCGGCGATACCAACGTCCGGTACCTGAACGAGCACGGTGTCACCATCTGGGACGAGTGGGCCGACGAAAACGGCGAGCTCGGGCCGGTGTACGGCAGGCAGTGGCGCTCCTGGCAGGCGGCGGATGGCCGCACGATCGACCAGATCTCGCAAGTGATCGCGCAGATCAGGAGCAACCCGGATTCGCGGCGACTGATCGTCAGCGCATGGAACGTCGGCGAACTGGAGAAGATGGCGCTGGCGCCATGCCACGCGCTGTTCCAGTTCTACGTCGCCGACGGCAAGCTGTCGTGCCAGCTTTACCAGCGCTCGGCGGACGTGTTCCTCGGCGTGCCGTTCAACATCGCAAGCTACGCGCTGCTGACCTGCATGATCGCGCAGGTAACCCGGCTCGCGCCGGGCGAATTCGTGCACACGCTCGGCGACGCGCACCTGTATCTCAACCATCTCGATCAGGCACGCGAGCAGTTGACCCGCACGCCGCGCGCGCTGCCGAAGCTGGTGCTGAATCCGGACGTGAGTTCGATCTTCGATTTCACCTACGACGACATCGCGATCCGCGATTACGATCCGTATCCTGCCATTCGCGCCCCGATTGCCGTGTAGCCGGGAGTGCTCGGGTATTGCCCTCTCCCCCGTACGGCTTTCTGTTCGGGGGAGAGGGTTGGGTGAGGGAGCGTGGGTCCGGAACAACCTTGGCGCAGGAATGCAGTGAAACCGGATTACCCAGCGAAAATCAGTCTGCTCGCCGCGCTGGATCGCCGGCGCGCCATCGGCCGCAATGGCGCCATGCCCTGGCACCTTCCCGATGATCTGAAGCGCTTCAAGGCGCTGACTCTCGGCAAGCCGGTATTGATGGGCCGGAAGACCGCGCTGGCGATCGGCCGCGCGTTGCCAGGGCGTCTCAACCTGGTGTTGACGCGCGCGGACGCGGCGCCGTTTCCGGGCCAGCAGGTGGTGCATTCATTCGACGAGGCGCTCGCGGCGTCATTTCCCGACGGGCCAGGACCCGGAATCGAAGAACTGGTGGTTGTCGGCGGCGGCGAGGTGTATGCGCTCGCCCTGCCGCGCGCCACGCACCTGCTGCTGACCTGGGTGGACACCGAAACGCCGGATGCGGACACGTTCTTCCCCGCTTTCGATCCACACGACTGGCGCGAAACGGCGCGCGTGCATCATCCCGCCGACGCGCGGCATGCGTTCGCGTTCGACTTCGTGGATTACCAACGTGCATCCATCGCTCGTCATCCCGGCGAAAGCCGCGACCCGGTGCCTTTTGCCTGATGGGCTCGTCCGAGTCGGCCACCGAAGTCGCCGCCGGCGTGTTGACCGACGCGCGCGGCCGCGTGCTGCTGATGCAGCGCCTGCCGGGCAAGCATCTGGCCGGCCTGTGGGAATTCCCCGGCGGCAAGCTGGAACCCGGTGAAACCGTCGGGCGCGCGTTGGTGCGCGAACTGCGCGAGGAACTCGGCATCGAGGCCCGCGCTTTCGCACCGCTGATCTCGCTGCCGTGGCGCTATCCCGAAAAGTCCGTCCGACTGCATGTGTTGCGCGTGACGGCGTGGGAGGGCGATCCGCACGCGCGCGAAGGCCACCCGCTGCGCTGGGTGCCGGTCGAGGACATGGTGCCGGCGCAAATGCCCGCGGCGGACCGGCCGATCGTGACGGCGCTGCGGCTTCCGGCCTTTTACGCCATTACGCCGGCAGGACTGGACGCGTGCCGCGCGCTCCCTCACCCCGACCCTCTTCCCACGGGGGAGAGGGGGAAAAGCCGCGAACCTGCGCCGGGAGGCTCTGTTGTTTCCCCTCTCCCCACCGGGGCGAGGAAGACAGGCGCGAAGCGCCTGGCGGCTGAGGAGGGACGTCGTTCGCTGCTCCAACTGCGAACACCCGGACGGGATCGCGATGCCATGCGCGCAACGGCAGTGGCGATGCTCGAGCAGACACCGGACTTGAAAAGCCGCCTGCTGGTCAACGCCGACGTCGAACTCGCGCGAGAACTTGGCATTGGCGTGCATCTGCGCGCGTCGCAATTGCGCGAGCTGGATCGGCGCCCTTTGCCTGGGGCGCAATGGGTGGGTGCGTCCTGCCACGATGCCGACGAACTCGAGCGCGCGGCGACGATAGGCGCCGACTTCGCCACCCTCTCGCCGGTGCGTGCGACGGCGAGTCACCCCGGCGCATCGCCACTCGGCTGGGACCGCTTCGCGGAACTCGTGCGCGAAGCGCGCCTGCCGGTCTACGCGCTCGGCGGCATCGGCCCCGCCGACCTGGATCGCGCGCGCGCGGCCGGCGCGCAGGGCGTGGCGGGAATCAGCGCTTTCATGTAGGAGCGCGCCTGCGCGCGACAACATGGCGTGCGCACGCGTACGCCATTTGCAGGAGCCTGCTTGCAGGCGACCTCCCGCCGTCATTCCGGACGCTGCGGAGCAGCGATCCGGAATCTGCTTTTCGGGATATGGGAGGGCGGACTCCGGGTTCGCCTTGGCCCCGGAATGACTATGGATACCGTGCCGTCGCAGGAGCCTTCTTGCAGGCGACTGCGGAACTCCTGGCCATGGACGGCGCTTGTCACCCACCTCCACTCAATTCTTCTCGAGGAAAGAGCGTCGCACGCAGGCGCGCGCCTACGACACGCGCTTGTGCGAGGCCAGTTCGAGATAGCGCGCATGCAGCGCATTGACTGCGGCATCCAGATGGGCCGCGTCGCCGTCGTTCACGATCACGTCCTGCGCCAGCGCCAGCCGCTGCTCGCGTGAAACCTGCGCGGCCAGGGTTTGTCGCGCCTGCTCGCGCGTCACTCGATCGCGCTGCATCAATCGCGCGATGCGCAGTTCGTCCGGGGCATCCACGACCAGCACGCGATCCACGAAGGCGTATTGCGGCCAGGTTTCCGCCAGCAGCGGGATCGCGAGGATGCAATATGGCCCCCGGTCGGCGGCGATGCGCCGCCGCAGCCATTCGTTCACGCGTGGATGCACGATCGCCTCCAGCTGCGCGCGCGCCTGCGGATCGGCGAACACGCGTTCGCGCATCGCGCGGCGGTCCAGCGAGCCATCCGAATCCAACACGCCCGCGCCGAACGCGGCCTCGATTTCCGCCAGCGCCGGTTCGCCGCGCGCCACCACCGCCCGCGCGGCGACATCGGCGTCGTGGACATTCACGCCCAACGCTTCGAACCGCCGCGCCGCTTCGCTCTTGCCGGCTGCCACTCCGCCGGTCAGCGCGACGACATAGCGGCGGCCCATGGCGATTACCTCAAGCCACTGAACTGCAGGTACGCGGAGAGGATGCTGTCGCCGAACACGAACCACACCCAGCCCGCGGCGGCGAGGAAGGGACCGAACGGGATCGGCGTGGAGCGATCCTGCCCGCGCATCCGCAGCGCAATCAGGCCGACGATCGCGCCGATGAAGGACGACAGCAGGATAATGGGCAGCAGCGCGACCGGGCCCATCCAGGCTCCCAGTGCCGCGAGCAGCTTGAAGTCGCCGTAGCCCATGCCTTCCTTGCCGGTCAGCAATTTGAAGAACCAGTACACGCACCACAGTGCGAGGTAGCCGACCGCCGCACCGATGATCGCGCCGCGCGCGTCGGCGAACAGCGGCACCAGCGCGATGAGCAGCCCCAGCCACAGCAGCGGCAAGGTGAGTTGGTCCGGCAGCAACTGCGTGCGCAGGTCAATGCCGGCAGCGGCGACCAGAACCCATGTGAAGAACAGCGAAGCAAGGCCGGCCCAGGTCGGACCGAAGCGCCAGATCACCACCGCGCTCAGCACGCCGGCCAGCAGTTCGACCAGCGGATACTGGATCGAGATCGGCGCCTTGCAGTGGCGGCAGCGTCCGCGCAGGGCCAGCCACGAAAGCAGCGGGATGTTTTCGTACGCGGCGAGCGGGTGCTTGCAGCTCGGACAATGCGAGGCTTGCCACACGATGCCCGGCGGGGCCGGTTCGTCGGCATCGCCCAGCTCCAGCACGTCGCGGGCATCCCGGCGCCAGCCGTGCATCAGGCGTGCAGGCAGGCGCAGGATCACCACGTTGAGGAAACTGCCGACGAGCAGGCCCAGCACGAAGGCCGCGGCGATCCAGGCCGCGGCCGGCATGCCCGCGAGTGCGGTCATCGCCGGGAAATCAGAACGCGCCGGCGAGCTTGAAGATCGGCAGGTACAGGCCGACCACCATGCCGCCGACCAGCACGCCGATGATCACCATGATCAGAGGCTCCAGCAGGGTGGACAGCGTGTCCACCGCGTTGTTGACCTCTTCCTCGTAGAACTCGGCGACCTTGAACAGCATCGAGTCCAGTGCGCCGGATTCCTCGCCGATGGCGACCATCTGGGTGACCATGTTGGGAAACAGCCCGGTCTGGCGCATCGCAAGCTGCAACTGATGGCCGACCGCAATGTCGTCGCGCATGCGCTTGACCGCCTGGCCATAGACCACGCTGCCGGTCGCGCCGGAAACCGCGTCCAGAGCCTCCACCAATGGCACGCCGGCCCGGAAGGTGACGCCCAGCGTGCGTGCGAAGCGCGCGATCGCCGACTGGCGCAGGATGTTGCCGATGATCGGAAACTTCAGCGACATCCGGTCCACGAAATGCGCCGCTTTTTCCGATCGCTTGTAAGCCATCACGATCGCGACGATGCCGCCGACCACCACGATCAGGAACGGCAGCCACCAGGCCTTCATGAAATCCGATGCGTTCACGATCATCTGGGTGAATGCGGGCAACTCCACGCCGGCATCCTGGAACACGCCGCGAAACACCGGCACCACGAAGATCAGCATGATCACGCTGACGAGCAGGGCCACGCAAAGCACCATGGCCGGATAGAACAGGGCCTTCTTGATCTTGGCCTTGATCGCTTCCATCCGCTCCTTGTAGGTGGCCACCGTGTCGAGCACGGTGTCCAGCACGCCCGCCGATTCGCCCGCGCGCACCAGGTTGCGGTACAGCTCGTCGAACTGCACCGGGTACTTGCCGAGCGCCTCGTGCAGCGCGGAGCCGCCCTCGATGCCCTGCTTGACGTCGGTCAGCATGTTCTTGAAGCGCACGTTGCGCTGGCCGCCGGCAATGATCTCGAAGGACTGCACCATCGGCACGCCGGAGGCCATCATGGTCGCGATCTGGCGGCTGAAGATGGCGATGTCCCGCGCCTTGACCTTGGAACCGGCGGCGCCGAACAGCGGCTTGGCCTTTTCCTTCACCGACTGCGGGTTCATGCCCTGGCGGCGCAGTTCGGCCTTGACCAGGCTGGCGTTGCGCGCCGGCATCTCGCCCTTCATCTTGGTGCCGCGCTTGTCCAGCGCGACCCATTCGTAGACGGTCAGTTGCTTGACGGCGGCGCGCGCCGCGCCCAGATCGCGCGCGGCGGTCTTGCCGGAAGATTTGTTGATGGCGGTTGCAGTAGCCATGGATGTTCCCCGTACATCGAACTTTCAGAGCCCTCCCCGTGGGGAGGGACGAGCAGCTTCGAGCTAGTCCTTGGTGACGCGGTTGATCTCGGCGAGGCTGGTGACGCCCTGCCGGGCCTTCAGCAGTGCCGAATCGCGCAGGTTGCGCACGCCGCTGGCGCGCGCGACCTCGGCGATCTTCAGCGCGCTGCCGCCTTCCAGGATGATCCTCTGGATGTCGTCGTTCATCGGCATCACTTCGTAGATGCCCACGCGCCCCTTGTAACCGTCGTTGCAGCCGGAACAGCCGACCGCGTCGTAAAGATGCAGGCCCTTGTCAATGTCTTCCTTGCTGAAGCCTTCCGCCAGCAGGGCCGGTTCGGGCAGGGTGATCGGCTTCTTGCAGTCATGCAGCCGGCGCGCGAGGCGCTGCGCGATCACCAGCGTCACGGAAGAGGTGATGTTGTATGGCGCGATGCCCATGTTCATCAGGCGCGCGATGGTCTGCGCGGCATCGTTGGTGTGCAGCGTCGAGAGCACCATGTGGCCGGTCTGCGCCGCCTTGATCGCGATCTCGGCGGTTTCCAGGTCGCGGATTTCGCCGACCATGATCACGTCCGGATCCTGGCGCAGGAACGAACGCAGGGCCGCGGCGAAGGTCATGCCGCGCTTGACGTTCTGCTGCACCTGGTTGATGCCGTTGACGCGGATTTCGACCGGGTCCTCGACCGTGGAGATGTTGCGTCCCTCGGTATTGAGGATGTTGAGCGCGGTGTACAGCGACACCGTCTTGCCCGACCCGGTCGGGCCGGTCACCAGCACCATGCCGTACGGCTTGTGGATGGCGTCCTGGAACAGCTTGCGCTGGTCGTCCTCGTAGCCGAGCTTTTCGATGCCGAGCCGGGCCGCGGCGGCATCGAGGATGCGCAGCACCACTTTTTCGCCGAACAGGGTCGGCAGCGTGCTGACGCGGAAGTCAATGGCCTTGCCCTTGGACAGGTTCAACTTGATGCGGCCGTCCTGCGGCACGCGCCGCTCGGCGATGTCCAGGCCCGCCATGACCTTCAGGCGCGAAGAGATGCGCGGCGAGAGCTTGATCGGCGGCGAGGCCACCGCGCGCAGGATGCCGTCCATGCGGACACGCACGCGGTAATAGCCTTCGTAAGGTTCGAAGTGGATGTCCGAGGCGCCGCGCTTGATCGAATCCACCAGGATCTTGTTGACGAACTTCACGACCGGCGCGTCTTCGCCGCCGACCGCATCGAATCCGCTCTCGCCTTCCTCGCCGGTCTCGCCGAGTTCCAGGTCCTCCAGGCCTTCGGCATCCTCGAGGTCCGGCATCACCGCGTTCTGCGACGCCATCACCTGCTCGATGGTGCGCTTGAGCAGCTCCGGCTCGACCAGGATCGGTTCCACCGCGCAGTTGGAGTGGAACTTGATCTCGTCCAGCGCCGCGGAATTGGTCGGATCGGCGATGCCCACGAACAGCCGGCTGCCGCGCTTGAACAGCGGCAGCGCGGTGTGCTTGCTGAT
This sequence comes from Rhodanobacteraceae bacterium, assembly GCA_036380855.1. Classification (GTDB taxonomy): domain Bacteria; phylum Pseudomonadota; class Gammaproteobacteria; order Xanthomonadales; family Rhodanobacteraceae; genus 66-474. The sequence continues at coordinate 14,645 of DASVDY010000127.1, read as the reverse complement.
CAGGTCTTCGCTGACGATCTTCAGGGGCAGTTGCGCGAAATCCAGCGCGGAGGAATCCAGGACCGGGACACCGAATTCGGCCGAGACCGCCTGCGCCACGCGCATGCCGTCCACCAGCCCGTTCTCGACCAGCCAGGTCGCCAGCGGGATCTTGCTGCGGGTCGAATCGGCAACGGCCTGGCGCGCATCGGCTTCCGACAGCGCGCCCTCCATGGCCAGGCGGCGGCCGATGCCGGTCAGGCCCGCGAACGGGCTCGGGTTCATCTGTGTTGCCATGTGTATCCGCTAACCCCCCGTACTACGGGCGGAATGTACCGCAAATGTCGTCTTGGCGGGGAATTCCCGTGCGCAACGCCCGGGAGCATGCGGAAAAGCCGCCGCGCGCACCGGGATGGCGGTCACGTTGGCGACTCGGGATGCTGGACTCGGGATTCGGGATCCGGGGCTCGGGATGGGAGGAAGTGGAGTCTCCCATTCCCGTCATTCCGGGGCCGGCCCGGCTTCATCGGGGCCGGAACCCGGAACCCGGCGGCTTTATCTGAAACCGCCGAAGGGCCAAACCGGGCATCAAACGAACAGGCCGGGCGACGGGTTATCATCGCGCGGCACTCTCCTGGGGAGCCCGCGTGCTCAGCATCATCCTTCCCGCCAAGAACGAGGCCGCCGCCCTGGCCTCGCTGTTGCCGGTGCTGCGGTCGGCGCACGCCGACGCGCAAGTCATCGTGGTGGACGACGGTTCCACCGACAACACCCGCGAGCTGTGCGCGCGCAACGGCGTGGAGTGCCTGTCTTCGCCCTACTCGATGGGCAACGGCGCGGCGATCAAGCGCGGCGCGCGCGCGGCGAAAGGCGACGTGCTGGTGTTCATGGATGCGGACGGCCAGCACGCTCCGGCCGACATCGCGCGGTTGCTGGCCAAGCTGGACGAAGGCTACGACATGGTGGTCGGCGCGCGCGACTGGTCGGGTCAGGCGGGGATGGGCCGCGGGTTAGCCAATACGTTCTACAACTGGCTCGCATCGAAGATGACCGGCTTCAAGGTGGCCGACCTCACGTCCGGCTTTCGCGTCGCGCGCGCAGACAAGTTCCGCGAGTTCCTGCACCTGCTGCCGAACGGATTCTCCTATCCGACCACGTCCACGATGGCCTTCTTCCGCAGCGCGTACGCGGTGGCCTACATCCCGATCAAGGCCGCGCAGCGCGTGGGCCGCAGCCACATCCGCCCGCTGCGCGACGGCGTGCGCTTCCTGCTGATCATCTTCAAGATCGCCACGCTGTACGCCCCGCTGAAACTGTTCGTGCCTGCCAGCGGCGTGTTCTTCGCGTGCGGCCTGGGCTATTACATCTACACCTACATCAGCGAGCACCGCTTCACCAACATGAGCATGTTGTTGTTCGCCGCCGCCGTGATCGTGTTCCTGATCGGATTGATCTCGGAGCAGATCACCTCACTGACTTATCAGAATGATCGCTGATCGGGTCCGTTCCGAGCCGGCGAACCCGCGATGAACGTGCTGATGGCGAGCACCTCGTATCCCCGCGACGGCACCGACTGGCGCGGCATCTTCATGTTCCACATGGCGGCCGCGCTCGCGCGGCGCGACGACGTCGAACTGAAGCTGTGGGCCCCCCCGGGAGAACTGCCGCCGAAGGTGACATCCGTTGCGAGCGAATCCCAGTCGCGCTGGTTGTCGCAATTGATGCAGGACGGCGGCATCTCGCACCAGATGCGCACGCATCCGCTGCGAGGGTTCCGAAACGCTGCCACGCTGTTGCGCATGCTTGGCGAGGTGTTCCGGAGGGAGACCGGCACGGACCTGTATCACGTCAACTGGCTGCAATGCGCGCTGCCGCTGCCGAAGGACGGCAAGCCCGCGCTGCTGACCGTGCTGGGCAACGACATGAAGCTGCTGCGGCTGCCCTTCGTGCGGGCCGCGTTGCGCCGCGTGATGCGCCACCATCGGGTCGCGATCTGCCCGAATGCGGGCTGGATGGAACAACCCCTGCGGACGATGTTCGGCGATGTCGCCAGGATCATTCCCGTTCCGTTCGGCATTGACCCTCGCTGGTACGCAATACATCGCGAGCTCGATCCCTCGCAACCGCATCGCTGGCTGGCCGTCACGCGTCTCACCGCCGACAAGCTCGGGCCGCTGTTCGAATGGTCCGAACCGCTGTTCGGTGCAGGGCGCGAACTGCATCTGTTCGGTCCGATGCAGGAAGACATTCCAGTCCCCGAGTGGGTGCATTACCACGGCTCGGCCACGCCGGAGCAACTGGCCGGCGAATGGTTTCCGGGCGCATCGGGGCTCGTGACCTTGAGCAGGCACGCGGAAGGACGGCCGCAGGTGATGCTCGAGGCGATGGCCTCGGGCCTGCCGATCATCGCTTCGCGCATGCCCGCGCATGCCGACATCGTGGGCGACGGCGTGACCGGCGTGCTCTGCGGATCGCCGGCCGAATATTCCGCAGCGCTGGTCGCGCTGGAAGACACGGACAACAATCAAAGGATGGGCAACGCCGCGCGCGAATGGGCGCTGCGCGAAATCGGTACCTGGGACGATTGCGCACGACGCTACGTTGCGATCTATCGCGAGCTGATCGGGGACACGGCTGCATGAAGGACGCAGTACTCGTTCTGGGCGCCGGCGGTTTCGTGGGCAGCCATCTCGTGCGTGCGCTGGCCGCGCGCGGGCAGCGCGTGATCGCGGCGAGCCGCAGCCGCTTCGACGCCGCTGCTTCGGTGGACATCCATGTCGGCGAATTCCGCGAGCCGTCGGATTACCTGCCGCTCCTGCAGCGCAGCGGCGCGGTCATCCATCTTGCCTCGGCCTCGACGCCCGGCAGTTCGGCGGCGCAGCCGCTGCGCGAGCTGGACGAGAACCTGCGGCCGATACTCGCCCTGCTGCAGGCGATGCAGGAGTTCCCGGCAATCCCGCTGATTTACGTGTCTTCGGGCGGAACCCTGTACGGCGGCCGGAACGGTCACGCCGCGGACGAATCCGCGCCGGTATCGCCGCGCTCGTATCACGGCGCAGGCAAGATCGCGGCCGAACATTTCATTGCGGCGTGGTGCAGCCAGTTCGACGCGACCGCGACGATCCTGCGCCCCTCCAACCTGTATGGCCCGGGGCAGCCGGAACGCGCCGGTTTCGGCATCGTCCCGGCGGCGATGGGCAAGCTCCTGCGCGGCGAAACCTTGCACATCTGGGGCGACGGGTCGGCCGAACGCGATTACCTGTACCTGGACGATTTCGTCCGCCTGTGCCTGGCGGTACTGGATGGCGAGCGGCGACCCGGCGCGCAGCTTCTCAATGCGTGCAGCGGCACCAGCATCAGCCTCAATGCGCTGCTCCACGAAATCGAAAGCGTGGCGGGCAAGACGCTGGCGCGGACGTACGATCCCTCCCGCGCCGTGGATGTCCCCAAGGTCGCCATGAGCGCGGCGCTGGCGCATCGGCTTTATGGATGGGCGCCCGGGATTCCGCTGCAGGAAGGGCTGGAGCGCACCTGGCAATGGTTCAGCACTTCCCCGCACTGAATCGCCCTGCAGCGCCGGTCTGTTCGGTCTGCATCGCCAATTACAACGGCGAAGAGATCCTGGCCGACTGCCTGGATTCGGTGCTCGCGCAACGCGGCGACGTGCCGATGGAGATCATCGTCCACGACGATGCCTCGGGCGATGGTTCGGTCGCGTTCCTGCGCGAGCGTTACCCGCAGGTGGAAGTGCTCGCCAGCGAGGAAAACGTCGGTTTCTGCGTCAGCAACAACCGCATGGTCGCGCACGCGCGCGGCAGGTACGTGCTGCTGCTCAACAACGACGCCGCGCTGTTTCCCGATGCGCTGGCCACGCTGCTCGCGGCTGTTGCCGCGGCGGAGCGGCCGGGCATCGCGACCCTGCCGCAATATGACTGGGAAACCGGCGGGCTGGTGGATCGCGGCTGCCTGCTCGACATCTTCTACAACCCCGTGCCGAACCTGGACGCCAACCGGCGCGATGTTGCCTACGGCATCGGCGCCTGCCTGTTCCTGCCGCGCGAACTGTGGAACGAACTGGGCGGATTTCCCGAGTGGTTCGGTTCCATGGCGGAGGACATGTACCTGTGCTGCCTGGCGCGCCTTCGCGGGTTGCCGGTCACCGTCACCGCGGCAAGCGGCTATCGCCACCGCCAGGGGAAAAGCTTCGGCGGCAACCGCGTCAACGCAGGCAAGTTGAGTACCACTTACCGTCGCCGCTTCTTCAGCGAGCGCAACAAGACCGCGGTGATGGTGATCTGCACGCCGAGCTGGCTGGTGTGGCCGCTGCTGGCGCTGCATCTGACGCTCCTCGCCATCGAGGGGACGCTGCTGACGCTGTTCAAGCACGATCGCCGAGTCTGGAAGGAGATCTACGGACCGGTTCTCAGCCGTGCCTTGCGCGGGCTTGCCAACCTGCGGGCGCTACGGCGAGCCGCCCAACGATCGCGCGACATCTCCTTGCGCAAATATGCCAGGGTTTTTTCGCCGGGCTGGCGGAAGCTCAGCCTCCTGCGGCGCCATGGTGTGCCGGAAGTGCGATGATGGCCGCCCGCCGACCCAATGAGCGCGGTCGGGCGGGAATGCCGTTGGGGTAATCTTGCGACCCATATACCTGCCCCGGGCGCAGTCGCCCGGAAGACCACGAGCGATCCGCAATGTTTGACTCGAAATCGATCCTGATCACCGGGGGCACTGGTTCCTTCGGCAAGAAGTACGTCAAGACGCTGCTGGAGCGCTACCGCCCGCGTCGCCTCGTGGTCTATTCGCGGGACGAGCTCAAGCAGTACGAAATGCAGCAGGTCTTCAATGACCCGTGCATGCGTTACTTCATAGGAGACGTGCGCGATCAGGCGCGCCTTACCCAAGCGATGCGCGGGGTGGATTTCGTGATCCACGCGGCCGCGCTCAAGCAGGTGCCGGCGGCGGAATACAACCCCACCGAATGCATCAAGACCAACATCTACGGCGCCGAGAACGTGATCCACGCCGCACTGGCGAACGAGGTCCAGCAGGTCATCGCCCTGTCCACGGACAAGGCAGCGAATCCCATCAACCTTTACGGCGCGACCAAGCTCGCCTCGGACAAGTTGTTCGTGGCCGCCAACAACATGGCCGGTGGCCACCGCACGATCTTCTCGGTCGTGCGCTACGGCAACGTGGTCGGCTCGCGTGGTTCAGTCGTTCCGTTCTTCAGGAAGCTTATTGCCGCAGGCGCGGACCACCTGCCCATCACCGACGCGCGGATGACGCGCTTCTGGATCACCCTGCAGCAGGGCGTCGATTTCGTGCTCAGGAATTTCGAACGCATGCAGGGCGGCGAAATCTTCGTGCCGAAGATTCCTTCCGTGCGGATCGTGGATCTTGCCGAAGCCATGGCCCCGGGCATTGCAAAGAAGATCGTCGGCATCCGCCCCGGCGAAAAGCTGCACGAGGTGATGTGCCCGGCCGACGATTCGCACCTGACGCTGGAGTTCGCCGACCATTACGTGATCGCGCCAACCATCACTTTCGTCGCCCGCAGCAACGACTTCCACGTGAACAGGATCGGCGAAAGCGGGACACCGGTGGCCCAGGGTTTCGAATACAACTCGGGGACCAATCCGGACTTCCTCGACGTTCCGCGGATCGCCGAATTCAATCGCCTGGCGGAGGCGTGAGCATGATTCCCTACGGCCGCCAGGACGTCACCCGGGACGACATTGATGCGGTCGTGGCGGTGCTTACGTCCGATTACCTGACGCAAGGACCGATGGTGCCTCGCTTCGAACGGGCCGTGGCGGACCGTTGCGGCGTCAAGCATGCGATCGCCATGAACAGCGCGACTTCGGCGCTGCACGTGGCCTGCATGGCACTGGACCTTGGTCCGGGTGATCGCCTCTGGACCAGCCCGGTCACCTTCGTCGCGTCGGCGAATTGCGCTCTTTATTGCGGCGCGGACGTGGATTTCGTGGATATCGATCCACGCACCTGGAACATGAGCGTCGAAGCGCTTGAGCGCAAGCTGGCGGACGCCGCAACCAGGGACCGTCTGCCCAAAGTCGTCGTGCCCGTGCACCTCGGCGGGCAGTCCTGCGACATGGCCGCCATCCATGCCCTGGCGCAGCGGTACGGCTTCAGGATCATCGAAGATGCCTCGCACGCGATTGGCGGCACTTACCTCGGCGAGCCGGTCGGAAATTGCCGCTTCAGCGACATCGCGATCTTCAGCTTCCATCCCGTGAAGGTCATCACCACCGCCGAAGGCGGGATGGCGTTGACCAACGATGCCGTACTCGCGCGCCGAATGGAGCGATTGCGCAGCCACGGCATCACCCGCGACCCGGCCGAGATGACCCATGCGCCGGATGGGCCGTGGTATTACCAGCAGATCGAACTTGGCTACAACTACCGCATGACCGAATTGCATGCGGCCCTCGGCGTGAGCCAGATGCAACGGCTGGACACGTACGTGAACCGGCGCCACGCGATAGCCGATCGCTACGACGAGGCACTGGCGGGCTTCCCGGTAACCACGCCCTGGCGGCCTTCGGACAGCCGTTCCGGCTTGCATCTTTACATCGTGCGCCTGCATCTCGAGCGGATCGGGCGCAGCCATCGGGAGGTGTTCGAGTCGTTGCGCGAACAGGGCATCGGCGTGAACCTGCACTACATACCCGTGCACTTGCAGCCCTGGTACGCGCGAATGGGATTCAGGAAGGGCGATTACCCCGAAGCGGAGCGCTACTACTCCGAGGCAATCAGCCTGCCGATGTTCCCGGCGATGACGGATAGTCAGCAAGACCAGGTCATCGCTGCACTCGCGAAGGCCCTGGCGTGAGAATTGCCGTCATCCCCGCGCGCGGCGGCAGCAAGCGCATTCCACGCAAGAACATCAAGCCGTTCTGCGGGAAGCCGATCATTGCATGGTCCATCGAAGCCGCGCGTGCAAGCGGATGCTTCGACCGGATCATCGTTTCGACCGATGACCGGGAGATCGCGGACGTGGCCCGGCAGGCCGGTGCCGAGGTGCCGTTCGTGCGGCCGCCGGAGCTCGCGGACGATTCGACCGGCACCCTGGCGGTCATGAAACATGCGGTCGAGTGGTGCGGCGCGCATGGACTCACGGCCGACCCGGTCTGCTGCATTTATGCCACCGCGCCGTTCCTGCAGCCGCACGATCTCCAGGCTGGTCTCGATTTGCTGGTGAGCGAAGGTTGCGATTTCGCATTCGCGGTGACGAAATACCCGGCTCCGATCCAGAGGGCGCTGCGCATTTCCGCCGAGGGTCGCGTGGCGATGTTCCAGCCGGAATGCTTCACCGCGCGTTCGCAGGATCTGGAGCCGGCGTATCATGACGCCGCGCAGTTCTACTGGGGACGAAGCTCGGCGTGGATCGCGGGCCTTCCGATTTTTTCCCAGGCTTCTGCCGCGGTGATACTCCCGAACTACAGGGTGCAGGACATAGACACGCCGGACGACTGGCTCCTCGCGGAGCGGATGTTCAAGGCGTCCGGTTCAAACATCGCGCAATAGGCGGCGCTTGCGGCCAGGCAGCGCCTGCGATCCGATGCGGCGCTTCGACCCACATCAATACATCCTGGAATGGGCAGATGGCGTTCAATACCGAACAAGAAGCGTTCTGGGCAGGCGAATTCGGGAACGAGTACAGCGATCGCAACAGGGGCGAAAAGCTGCTTGCCTCGAATCTCGCTTTTTTTTCGCGGGCGCTAGCGTCCGCGCACAAGCCCGAGAGCTGCATCGAATTCGGTGCCAATATCGGCATGAACCTGAGGGCGCTGAAGCTGCTGTACCCCGGGCAGGAGCAGCACGCGATCGAGATCAATGCGCAGGCCGCGGCAGAGCTGGGCAAGTTCTTGCCCGCCGGCCACGTCCACCAGACTTCGCTGATGGAATTCGTTCCCTCCCGTCATTGGGATCTGGTGCTGATCAAGGGCGTCCTGATCCACATCCGACCGGACTGCCTGCCGAAGGTCTATGACGTGCTGCACCAGGCCACCGGCCGTTATCTCCTGCTTGGCGAGTATTACAACCCCACACCGGTCGCGATCCCGTACCGAGGCCACTCCGATCGCTTGTTCAAGCGGGACTTCTGCGGCGAATTGCTCGACCGGCATCGGGACCTGCGGCTGATCGATTACGGCTTCGCCTACCACCGCGACCCCGATTTCCCCCAGGACGACATCAACTGGTTTCTGCTGGAAAGGCGGGGCTAGCCGCGGCGAGGCGGACGATGAACCTCGTTTTTCGCACCGACGCATCCCTGGATATCGGCACCGGCCATGTGATGCGTTGCCTCACGCTCGCCGGGGCTTTGCGCGAACAGGGCGCAACCTGTCGGTTCATCTGCAGAGCCCTTCCGGGAAACCTGATCGTCCGTGTTCGCGAAGCGGGGTTCGCCGTGACGGCACTGCCGCCTGGCGAGCCGGACGAACCAGGCGAACGGGAAACCGAACCGCTTCCCGCGCACGCGGCCTGGTTGGGAGCAAGCTGGCGCAAGGATGCCGAAGACACGCGCGTCGCGCTGCAATCGCTCCAGCCGGATTGGCTGATCGTGGACCATTACGCACTGGACCGCGCATGGGAACGGGAAGTCAGGCCGCTGTGCAGGCACCTGATGGTCATGGACGATCTTGCCGACCGGCCGCATGACTGCGACCTGCTGCTGGATCAGACGCTCGACCGCGACGCCGCTGCCTACTCCGGGCTGGTGCCGCAAGGTTGCCGCGTGCTGACGGGGACCCGCTACGCCCTGTTGCGTCCGGAGTTCGCCGCACTGCGCGACTACAGCTTGCGCCGGCGGCGCACGGGCGAGCTCCGCTCGATCCTCGTCGCCATGGGCGGGGTGGACAAGTTGAACGCCACGGCTCGCGTGCTGGATGCCTTGCGCAGGAGCGATCTGCCGACAGACTCCCGGCTCATCGTACTCATGGGTGGGCAGGCGCCCTGGCTCGATGATGTCAGGATGAAAGCCGCGAGCCTGCCCTGGCCCTGTGAGGTAAGAGTCGAAGCGGGCAATGTCGCCGAGCTGACCGCAGCGTGCGACCTGGCGATCGGCGCGGCAGGGGGCAGTGCGTGGGAGCGGTGCGCGCTCGGCGTGCCGGCGCTACTCGTCGTGACGGCCGAAAATCAGCGTGGTGTTGCGCGTGCGTTGGAGCGCGCCGGTGCCGCGCGGCTTCTGGGGGGTGTCGAATCCATGGACGCGGCGTTGCCGGACGCGCTCGCCGGCCTTGGAGGAGAGGCGCTTTCCGTCATGTCACGAAAGGCCGCAGCCATTTGCGACGGTCGCGGTGCGGAGCGATTGGCAAACGTGTTGTGGCTTTGGGAAGTGCGTGTGCGCGACATGTGCGAAGGCGATCTGGAGAACGTATTGCGCTGGAGGAATCATCCCGAGATTCGGCGCTGGATGTACACTTCGCACGAGATTTCACCTTCCGAACACCGCGAATGGTACGCACGCGTCGCGCGTGATCCGCGACGGCACCTGCTGATTGCAGAGGAAGCAGGCACTCCACTCGGATTCGTGCAGTTCACCGAAACCGGTGACGAGGGTGTTGCCGATTGGGGCTTCTACGCGGTTCCCGACGCGCTACCCGGCAGCGGTGCCAAACTAGGAATTGCCGCCCTGGACCATGCTTTCGGCGCGCTCGGATTGCGCAAGATCCGGGGCGAGGCCATCGCAGGCAACGAGCGCTCTGCGCGTTTCCACCGGAAGCTCGGTTTTGCACAGGAAGGCGTCATGCAGAAGCGATCCCCGGATGGAACCGCTCCCCTGGATGTGCTCTGCTTCACCCTGGAAGCGAGCGACTGGCTGGAACGGCACTGACACATGAAACCCGAAATCGAATCACCGGCGATCAGTATCGCGGGGCGGAAGATTGGCGCCGGGCAGCCGCCCTACGTGGTGGCGGAAATGTCGGCCAATCATGACGGCAGCATCGAGAAAGCCTTCCGGATCATCGAAGCCGCGAAGCAGACGGGCGCGGACGCGGTCAAGCTGCAAACCTATCGTCCGGACACCATCACGCTGGATTGCGACGACGACGCGTTTCGCATTCATGGCGGGCTCTGGGACGGACGCAGGCTTTACGATCTTTACGCTGAAGCATATCTGCCCTGGGAGTGGCACGCGCCGCTGTTCGAGCATGCGCGCAAGCTCGGCATCACGATCTTCAGTTCGCCATTCGACAGAACCGCGGTGGATTTGCTGGAGGATCTCGATGCGCCCGCTTACAAGATCGCATCGTTCGAAGCCGTGGATCTGCCGCTGATCAGATACGTCGCGGGAACCGGCAAGCCGATGATCATCTCGACCGGCATCGCCGATGCGGAGGAGATCGGCGAGGCACTGGCCGCCGCACGCGACGGGGGTTGCCGCGAGTTGGCGATCCTGCACTGCGTCAGTGGCTATCCCGCGCCGGCTTCCGATTACAACCTGCGCACGCTGCCCGATATGCAGGCGAGGTTCGGAGTGGTGGTGGGCCTTTCCGACCACACCCTCGACAACACGACTGCCATCGCGAGCGTCGCGCTGGGCGCCTGCATCATCGAAAAGCACTTCACGCTCGATCGCAGCGGGGGCGGCCCCGACGACAGCTTTTCGCTGGAACCTTCGGAGCTGGAAGCGTTGTGCCGGGACGCCCGTACGGCCTGGTCGGCGCTTGGTCGTATTGATTACGGGCTGAAATCCAGCGAGCAGGCGAATGTGAAATTCCGCCGTTCCCTGTATTTCGTCAGGGATCTCGGCGAGGGCGAACTGGTCACGGCCGATGCGGTGAGAAGCGTGCGGCCCGGCTACGGCCTGGCTCCGAAATTCCTCGACAGTGTCGTAGGCCGGAAGCTCGTCCGGACGGTCAAGGCGAACAGCCCGGTGACATGGGACTGCCTCGCGCAATGACGGGCTCGCCAAATCCGGTGTCGCGCGTGCAGCCCTCGCGCCAACTCGCGCCGGAAGACGCGCAGGCGCCCTGACCCATGGCTGCGATCATCATCGGCTTCACGCCATTCCACCTTCTGCCCATGCGGGAGTTGATCGCAACGGTGGAAGGCGATCTGCATGTCTTCCACCCGATGGCCGAAAAACTCCGCGTTTCCGGTTCCGAGCGCAGCGTGACGTTTCTAGGGGGCTGCGGATCGCCTGCCGGGTCCAGATGGCGCAAATATGCTCGCGCGCGCCGCGAGATTGATTGCCTGATGAGTCGCGGAAAACCGGTTGACCTCTACCTGCCGCATCCATTCAACCCGCTGTCCAATCATGCGTTCTTCCATCCGGGACCGAGCCGCAGGTTCATCTATCAGGACGGCATTCTCAACTATTACGATGCGGCCACGCCGCTCGGATCGTTCTCCGCACGGATGCGACAACGCGCCAAGGCGGCTGTGATCGGTGCGCGTTATCGAACTTATGCCGGGCACCTCAGCGGGATCGATTGCCGCCCCGTGGCGGGTGGTTACTTCACCCATCCCGAGCGGATCGTCTCCGCCGGAAAGATCCCGGTTCGGTGGCAACTGGACTTTCGTGGCGGCGCGCCAGGGGAGGGAGGCGCTTCCAGCGGCGATGTCGTGTTCCTGGACCAGCCCCTGGAGCTGCTCGTCGGCGAGGAGCGGGCGCGGGAACTGCGCCGACGCACGGTCGAATACGCCAATGCGCTTGGCGGCCGCGTGTACTACAAGCCGCACTACGCGCAAGGCCGGGTGTCCTCCTTCGAGCCGGGCTGGGCCGCGCTTTCTGCCGACCTGGAGGCTTTGCCGGCCGAATGGGTCGTGGCACGGCTGAAGCCGGCGCACGTGGTGAGTTATTGCACTTCCGCGCTGGCCAACATTGCGATGGCCGAGAGTGCGATCGTCTGCCACGCCACCGCAGCGAACCTGATACGGGTAACAGTGGATGGCAGGCCGACAACCCTGGCCGGGGTCCTGGCCGGCCTGGGCGTGAGCGTGGTGGAATTGTTGAAAGCCTGAAATCGTCCCGCAGGCCTTGGTCATGAAGCGGCTTCGGAATCCGCATGGGGCTCGCCGCGATCACGACTCCAGCGCACCAGCAGCCACAGCAGCAACGCCGTCGCGCACTGGGTGAAAAGCAGCATGCCCACCGCGCCTTTCAGCCCGAACTTCGGTACCCACAGCCAGGCGCTGGCGACGAGAATGACGATGCCCGCCGCCTGCGCCAGGATACGCAGGGTCCGGCGATGGCTGGTGACCAGGACATTGCAGCCGAGCGCGTACACGCCATAGAGCAGCGGCGAGATCGCCAGCCAGCGCGCCGCCTGCGCGGCCTGCTCGAATGCGGTACCAAACAATATCGGCAACACTCCGCTCAAGAGATACGCGAGCACGGCGGCGATCACTCCGTAAGCCGCCGTTGCTGCAAGCAGCAGGGCGACGAAATCGGGTTTGCGAGCGGGCTCACCCGGCTTTGCATGGTGGGTGCGAAAGAGGCGCGGCAACGCGGCCATGCCCAGCGAAGTGGCAGGCATCGCCAGCACGGCGACGAGACGATAGGCGGAACTGTAGATGCCCGCCACCTGCGGCCCGGCGAGCAGAAGCACCAGGGTCTTGTCGAGCGACGTCATCCCCGTATCCGCGATCCGCATCAGCGAGAATCCGAATCCTTCGCGCATGTCGCGGCGCGTCAACGAAAAAGCCGCGCTGGATGGGGCGAGCAGGCGGATCACGAACGCGACGGCGCAGCCTGCGGCGAGGATCGAACCTGCGGCATGAAAGGGCAGGTAGAACGCCAGCGCCTTGGCCGGCGCAGCAAGCAGGAATGCGGTGACTGCGATCAGGTTGCCGATCGTGATCAGGGTAAACAGGGCGCCCGCCCAACCCATCCGCTCGTGCAACTGGAACGCATACGCGGCGACAATGGTGATCGGAAAGCAGATCAGTTCCGGCAGGCCGATCGCTGCATACGACCACAGGCCCATGTGCGTCCGGAACAGCAGCGGGGCAACCACCATGTAGATTGCCCAGAGCCCGATGCCGCTGGCAAGGGTCATCTGGAATGCGCGTTTCCACGCGATCGAAAAGTGTCCACGATCCCGCGAGGCATCCTGCACCATCAACATGCCGAACCCCAGACCGGTCAAAGAGCCCATTGCGGCGGCGAGTCCCGCCATGCCGGCAAAGGAGCCGTAATCGCCGGGACCCACTGCGCGTGCGAGCAGGACCACCCACACCGCTTGCAGCGCGACGCGTATTCCCTGCCAGCCGGTCGCAAGCACCGTGTTGCGCACGAGAACGCTGCTGGGAATGGCCAAGCGCTTTGTCATGGATCGCTACGCTCGATCTCGGCGATTCAATGCTTCAACGGCGGCCCGCCGCGCTCGGTTTCCTGCTCCAGCGAGGCGATCTGCCCGTCGAGCCGGCCCAGGCTGTCCATGCGACGCAGCGCGTCTATCTGGCGCACAGCCTCGTCGGTCATGCCGTGAATGGCCAGCCAGTGCGTGAGCTGGATGCGGTAAGCCGGTTCGGAAGGAGCCTTGCGCACCGCCTCGCGCATGTTCTGGATGGCCAGCGCATCGTCGTTCAACAGGTCGTGCGCGAAGTCGGCGTACGCGGCGTACAGCCTGGCGATGGGGCTGGGGCGCGAAAGCGCGGCCAGGAATGCTCTCTGCAGGGGGGCCGTGTCGAAATGGCAATCGCCCTTGTAGCGGCACTGCGTCAGCGAGATCAGGGCGGAGATGTCTTCCTGCATGGTCGGCTGGCTGCGCAGCTTGGCGATCATCTCGTTCCACACCGCCGTATCGTTCGCCCGGCTTTCGTGGGTGCCCACCATGATCATCGCCTGCTCCGGCAGGGTTGACGATCCGGGTATCGAACCGGACCGCTTCAGGTAGAACATCGCCTTGTCCAGCGCGGCGCCGGGTTCGTAATCGGAAGCGATGATCAGCAGCCGCCCGGCCTCGTAATTGGCGCGCGGTGAATCGGGGTGGCGGTTGGCTTCGGTCAGGGCCAGCCGCAACGGATCGGACCAGTCCTGCGCGCGCAGGAACGTCACGCCCGCGCACCACATCAGCAATACCGCCACCAGCGCGCCGCGCACGATCGGCAGGGCGATGCTGCGCCGCAGTCCGAGCAGGATCGCAAACGCCGCGAGCAGCACACCGATCGAGGCGAAGTAGTTGCGATGCTCGTAGACCAGTTCCAGCGGTATGACAGTGGCCGTCAGCAATTGCGCGGCGAAGAACCACAGGATACCGAGCGAGATCAGCGGGCGCCGCTTGCGCAGCCACGCCGCAAGTCCGAGCAGTGCGGCAAGGAAAAGAATGGCCGGCAGTGTCGTCCAGGGTTTGAACAGCCCGGTCGAGAGCGGCATCTCGTCGTGGTACAGGCTCAGCGAGACCGGATCCGGGAACAGCGTCCAGCGCAGGTACTTCACCAGCACGCGCCCTTCGGTCAGCAGGCGTTCGCCAAGCGTGAAGCTGCGGCCGTCCCATGCCGCAGGGCGGAGTATTCCGGGCAGCAGCCATGCCAGGCCCAGCGCGGCGGGCAGCAACAACACGAAGACGTACAGTCCCAGCATCCGCCGGTCGCGCGGCCTGCTCCGTGATGCAAAACCGAGCAGAGTACATTCCACCAGGAACGCGTAGACCGGCAGCAGCACCGACGATTCCTTGGACAACAGGCCA
>DASVDY010000126.1:0-6503 GCA_036380855.1 Rhodanobacteraceae bacterium | reverse complement strand
TGGCGCATCCGCCTTCGCGCTGGTATCGCACCGGCAAGTTCATCGCGCGCCATCGCGGCGGCGTGGTGGTGACCGTCGCGTTGCTGCTGGCGATCTTCGTTTCGCTGGGCGCCGCGCTGTGGCAGGCGCACGTTGCGCGCGTGCAGGCCGCGCGCGCCAACATGGTGCGGAATTTCGTGGAGAGCCTGTTCGCGCCGCTGCGCTACGGCACCGAGCAATCGAAACAGCCGACGCTCGGCGAACTGCTCGCCGCCGGCGTGGCCAAGCTCGACCAGTCCGCGCAGCTCGATGCCGGCCAGCGCGTGGACCTGCTGGCGATGTTCTCGCGCCTGTACGAAAACCTCGGCGACATCGCGCAATCGCGCAAGCTGGCCGACCGCGCCGTCGCGCTTTCCGACAGCACGCTGTCGCCCACCGACATCAACGCGATCCGGGCGCTCACCGCGCGCGGTTACGCCGAAGTGCGCAGCGAGGACTATGCCGCCGGCGGCAGGGACCTGCGCCTCGCCCGCCAGCGGTTGCTGGACGAGAACATCCATGGCGAGGCGCTGATTGACCTGCTCGGACCGCTGGCGGCGGTGGAAGGTATCGAGGGCCATGCCGAAACCGCGCTGCAACTCAGCCGGGAAGCCTTGTCGGAGAGGATCGCCGCGTGGGGGCCGGACGATCCGCGCGTGGGCATCGGCTACAACGACGTCGCTTCCGCGCTGGAGGGCCTGGAGCGCTACGACGAGGCGAGCACGATGTGGCAGAAGACCTACCGCTTCGAGCTCGCGCACTTCGGGCCCGACAGCAACGAGACCACGCTGGCGCTGGCCGGCTGGGCGTCGGCCGAATGGCGCGCCGGCCACTGGACGCACGCGCACGAACTGTTCGCGCAGGCGCTGGCGATGTACGCGCGCATCGGCCGCGTGCCGCAGGTCACGCAGGTGTACGCGGCGCAGAAGGCGTGCGTGCTGGATGGCCTGCGCGACGACCGCGTCGCGGCGGCAGCCAACTGCAAGCTGGCGCAGACGCTTTCCTCGAGCGGGTTCGGCACGACCAGCGCGCTCAACGGCGATTCGCTGGAGGCCACGGCGTTCGGCGTGGTCGAGCAGGGCGATCTCGCCGGCGCGCGTCGGCTTTACCTTCAGGCGCGCGCACTCTACGGCACGGATCCCGCAAACCGGATGCGCGTCGGCCGCGTGGACAGCGAACTGGCCGGCATCGCGTTGCTCGAAGGCAAGCCGGAGGTGGCTCGTGCGTTGCTGCCGGGCGCGATCGCCGGCCTGCGCACGCGCGCGTGGAAGGTGCCTCCCCTGATCGCCGAGGCGCGCCTGTTGCTGGCCTGCACGCAGTCGCCCGGGCCGCAGTGCCCGCGCGACCTGCAGGCAAGGGTGGATCGCGATCTTGCCGAAGTCTCGACGCGCGAAGATCCGATGCTGCTGTGGGTGCACACGCTGCTTGCGCAGGCCGAGTTGCTGCAGGGCCGTCCGGCCGAGGCGCGCGAACGGCTGGCCGATGCCATCCGGCGCGCGGGCGCGGAATGGCAGCCGTCGCATCCGCGCCGGCTCGCTGCGCAGCTCTGGCTGGCGGTGGCGACCGCGCGCACGGGCGATTGCGCTGCGGCGGGCGCGCAGGCGCAGGCGGCGCGTGCGGTGATCGCCGCGGATCGCCTGCAGGCGCATCCGGTGCTGACCAACGCGCAGGCGGCGCTGGGCAAGCCGGTCGGTGCGTGCCGCGTTTTGCATTGAGGGGCCGCCGACGCAGCCCGGATGAAGTGAAGTAGCCCGGATGGAGTGAAACGGAATCCGGGTCGCCTGCCGATCACCCCCCCGGATTCCGCTGCGCTGCATCCGGGCTACATGCCGGCCCCGGATTTTCCGCTGCGCTGCATCCGGGCTGTCTTTTGCATCCGGCTACCCGGGTTGGCGACCGGTCTGACGATCGGCCCGGGTGTCGCATTTTTCTCCCGACCGGTGTTCTGCGAAGGGTACGCCGCATTCGCACAGCCCAAGGGAGTACATCCGCATGGCCTTCCGCAGTCCTCGCCGGCCGCTCCGGCGCACCCGAATCACCGCCGCGGTCCTGCTGCTTGCCGTGTTCTCGGCAGCCCCGGCGCAATCGCCGCGGCCCCTGCTGATGCATCCCCAACCGGCAGGGGGCATGCTGGTCACGCCGGATCCTTCCGGCATGCTGGAGACCGCCACGCCGAGCGGCCGGATTGACACGAGCAATCCGTTCTTCAAGAGCCTCGGCAGCAACGGCCGCACCTGCAATTCCTGCCACCGGCAGGCCGAAGGCTGGACGATCACGCCGGCCGAGGTGCGCCAGCGCTTCAACGCCACCAACGGGCTCGATCCGATCTTCGCGCTGGTGGACGGCGCCGATTCGCCGCAGGCGGACGTGTCCACCCTGGCCGCGCGCGAAAGCGCGTTCTCGATGCTGCTCAGTCGCGGCGTGATCCGGGTCGGCCTGCCGATCCCGGCGAACGCGGAGTTCACCCTGGTCGCGGTGGACGATCCCTACCGCTATGCGAGCGCCGCCCAGCTCTCGCTGTTCCGGCGCCCGCTGCCGGCCACCAACCTGATCTGGGACAGCGCGATGATGTGGGACGGCCGCGAAACCTTCGCGCCGTTCCAGCCACCGATGGACCAGGGCCTGGACTTCGAGGACGTCCGCAGCAGCCTTTCCTCGCAGGCCCTGCACGCGATCCTCGGCCACGAGCAGGCCACGGCCACGCCCGACCAGGCGACGCTGGACGCGATCGTGGATTTCGAATCGCACCTCGTCACCGCGCAGGTTTCCGACCGGCTGGCCGGCATGCTCGACGACCATGGCGGCATGGGCGGCGCGGACTTCCTCGCCCAGCAGCGGTTCTGGATCGGCATCAACGATCCGCTCGGCAACGACCCCACGCTGGAGCCGTTCGATCCGAAGGTGATGCGCCTGTTCGACCACTGGAACGACCCGCTCGCGCGGTTCCAGCTTGCGCCCGGCGCGCAGCAGCGCGCGGCGATCGCGCGCGGCGAGGCGCTGTTCGACTCGATGAAGATCGAGATCAGCGGCGTGGCGGGGCTCAATGACGCGACCGGCAAGCCGGTGATCGAGGGCACCTGCGGCACCTGCCACAACGCGCCGAACATCGGCAACCATTCGGTCGGCGCGCCGCTCAACATCGGGATCGCCGACGGCAGCCGGCGCACGCCCGACATGCCGCTCTACACGTTGCGCAACAACAGCACCGGCCAGACGGTGCAGACCACCGATCCGGGCCTTGCCCTGCTGACCGGCAAGTGGGCCGACATCGGCAAGTTCAAGGGCCCGAACCTGCGCGGGCTGGCCGCGCGCGCGCCGTATTTCCACAACGGCTCGGCGGCCACGCTGATGGACGTGGTGGACTTCTACAACACGCGCTTCAACATCGGCATGACCGACCAGCAGAAGAGCGACCTGGTGGCGTTCCTCTCCGCGCTGTAAGCCGAACGCACTCCCGGCGGTCATCGTGCTAGGTTGATGACTTGCCGGGAGGACTGTCCAATGAAAAAACGCCTTGTGGGTGCACTCGCCTTCGCCGCCGCGCTGCTGCTGGCGGTGCCGGCTTTCGCGATGCTGAAGGCAGGCGCGGCCGCGCCCGATTTCACGGCCACCGCCAGCCAGGCGGGCAAGGACTTCACCTTTTCCCTGAAGGACGCGCTGAAGAAGGGCCCGGTGGTGGTGTATTTCTATCCGGCCGCCTACACCGGCGGCTGCGACCTCGAGGCGCACACCTTCGCCACGCAGGCGGACAAGTTCAAGGCCGCGGGCGCGACCATCATCGGCGTGTCGGCCGATTCGATCCAGCGGCTCAACGAGTTCTCCTCCGATCCGGATTACTGCGCCGGCAAGTTCCCGGTGGCCTCGGACGCGGACGGCAAGATCGCGGCATCGTATGGCCTGAAACTGATCCCGCCGCAAGCGGGCGTGACGGACGTGCGCGGCCAGGCGGTGACGCACGGCTTCATCCCGCGCACCACGTTCGTGATCGCGAAGGACGGCAGGATCGTCAGCGCGTTGTCCTCGACGGAGGACCACATCAAGCCCGACCAGCACGTCACCGATGCGCTCGCGATCGTGCAGAAGCTGAGCCCGTAACACCCTCCGGCCGGCCACGGCCGGCCGTGCTTCCCCGCCGGCGCGAGGGCGGACAAGCCGTTCGCCCCGATCCGGCTCGCGTGTGATCGAAATCAATCCGTCCCGTCGCGGCGCGCGGATGATCCGTGTCGTCCAGCGGGCGGATCGATTACATGGTCAGTTGCGACACCGTCATCATCGGTGCGGGTCCGGCAGGGCTGTTCCAGGTATTCGAACTGGGCCTGCTCGGCCTGGGCGCGCACGTGGTGGACTCGGTGCCGCACCCGGGCGGCCAGTGCGCCGAGTTGTATCCGGACAAGCCGATGTACGACATCCCGGCGGTCCCGGTGTGCAGCGGGCGCGAATTGATCGAACGCCTGCAGCAGCAGATCCGGCCGTTCGCTCCGCGCTTCCATCTTGGCCATACCGTCACCTCACTCGAGCGCATGCCCGGGGGGCGGTTCGTGTTGCGCACCGACGCGGGCCTGGCGTTCGACGCCGGCGCCGTGGTCATCGCCGCGGGGCTGGGCGCGTTCGCACCGCGCACGCTCGACCTTCCCGGGGCCGCGCCGCTGGTCGGCCGCACCCTGCATTACAAGGTGACGCGGCCGGAGCAGTTCGATGGCGCGGACCTGGTGATCGCCGGCGGCGGCGATGCCGCGCTGGACTGGACGCTGGCCCTCGTTGACCGCGTGCGCAGCCTGGTGCTGGTGCACCGCTCGCCCACGTTCCGCGCCGCGCCCGCGAGCGTCGCGCGCATGCGCACGCTGTGCGAGCAGGGGCGCATGCAAACGTGCGAGGGCGACATCGTCGGACTGGAAGGCGTCGAGGGCGCACTGCGCGGCATCCGCCTGCGTACCCGCAGCGGCATGGTCCGGCGCATCGAGGCCTCGCAATTGCTCGTGTGCTGGGGCCTGCATCCGGCGCTGGGTCCGATCGCCGACTGGGGACTGGCGCTGGAGCGCCAGCAACTGGTGGTGGATCCCGCCACCTTCCAGACCTCGCTACCGGGCGTGTTTGCGGTCGGCGACATCAACACCTATCCGGGCAAGAAGAAACTGATCCTGTCGGGTTTCCACGAAGCGGCGTTGTGCGCGTTCGCCGTGCACGCGCACCTGCGCCCCGCCGACAGGGTGGCCCTGCAATACACCTCGACGAGCCCGCTGTTGCAGCGGCGCCTCGGCGTACGCGTACCCGAGTCCGGCGAAGCTTTCGCGCACACACCGGCGGACGCGACCGCAGCCTGAAAACCGCGCATCGCAACCCACGCCCGGGACACTCCCCATGCAAGCCCACGATACGGATGATCTGCGCTCGCCCGCGCGCCGACGCTGGCTGAAGCAGGCCGTGCAATGCGCAGTCGCCGGCGGCGTGCTGGCCGGCGGCGGCTGGGCGGTGCTGAAGCGCGGCGCGAACCTGTGGCAGGTGCGCCGCGAACGCACGCTGATGCAGACCTCGGTGGCCATCACCTGCCTCGCCGTCGACATGCAGGCGGCTGGCGTGGCGATCGAGGCGGCGTTCGCGCGGATGGCGGCCGCGGCCGCCGAACTGACCCGCTTCGATCCGGCCAGTCCGCTGGCGCGGCTGAATCGCGACGGATCGCTCGCGCTGGTGCCGCCGCACCTGCACGCGGTCCTGCGGCAGGCGCAATCGCTGTCCGCACTTACCGCCGGCGCTTTCGACGCGACCGTGCTGCCGGTGTTGCGCTATTACGAAACCCTGCGCGGCGCTGCCGCGGTCAATCCGGACGAACGCGCCGCGGTCGGCGCACGCGAACGGCATGTGGGCTATCGTGGGCTGCAACTGGATGCGCTCGGCGCGCGGTTGCTGCGGCCGGGCATGGCGCTGACGCTGGATGGCATCGCCAAGGGCTACGTGGTGGACCAGGGCATCGCCGCGTTGCGCGCGGCGGGCATCGAGTACGCGCTGGTTGATGCCGGCGGCGACATCCGCGCCCTCTGCGGAAGCGATCCGCAACGGCACTGGAATGTCGGCATCGTGGATCCGCACGACGTGAACCGCGTGGCGGCCGTCCTGCAGGTGCGCAACGCCGCGCTGTCCACGTCCGGCAACTACCGCGTGTTCTTCTCGCAGGACCGCCGGCTGTTCCACATCGTCAATCCGCGCACCGGCTGGTCGCCGCAGGGCTATTCCAGCGTGACCGTGATGGCGCGCGAATCGGTGCTGGCCGACGGCATGAGCACGGCGGCGTTCTCGCTGGAGCTGCCGCAGCTTTCCGCGCTGATGGAGGCGGGCGACCACGAATGGCTGGCGTTCTCGCGCGAGGGCGGCAGGCGCTGGCGGTCGCGCGACCTGCCGCTGGTCGCCGGCCGGGCGGAGCTCGCCTGATGCGCCCCTTCGCCGCGCCGTGGCTTGCGCTCTCGCTGCTCTTGATCGCGTGCGGTGCGCGT
>DASVDY010000125.1:0-7445 GCA_036380855.1 Rhodanobacteraceae bacterium | reverse complement strand
CCTGCGCCCGATCTCGATGACGACGCTCGCGACGCTGCTCGGCTTCCTGCCGCTGGCGATCGGCCTGGGCGCCGGCGCGGAAGTGCGTTCGCCGATGGCGATCACCGTGATGGGCGGCCTCGCGGTGTCCACGCTGCTGACGCTGGTGGTGATCCCGGTGGTGTACGACCTCGCCGACCGTCGCGCGGATGCGTGGTACGTGGCGCGTGGCGAGCGCAAGCGGGCGAAGATCGCCGCGCGGCAGGGCGATGCGGCCGCGGACGAGCAACCCGCATGAACCTGGCCGAGCTCAGCCTCAAGCGTCCGGTCACGGCGGTGATGTTCTTCGTCGTGCTGGTCGTGATCGGCCTGATCGCCGGATTCCGCCTGCCGATGGAATATTTCCCGGCGATCGACGTGCCGTTCCTGATGGTGGACATCCCCTACGTCGGCTCCACGCCCTCGGAGGTCGAGCGCACCATCACGCGCCCGGTCGAGGATGCGCTTTCCGCGCTGCCCGGCATCCAGAAGATGAACTCCACCTCGCGCGCCGACGGCGCGCAGTTGTTCCTGCAATTCAAGTGGGGCGAGAACGTCGCGGTGAAGGCCGTGCAGGCGCGCGAGAAGATCGACGCGATCCGCGCCGACCTGCCGTCCGACCTGCAGCGCTACACGGTGCAGAAGTTCTCGACCTCCGACCAGCCGATCCTGCAACTGCGGATTGCCTCCAGCCGCAACCTGTCCAATTCCTACGCGCTGCTGGACCGGGTACTGAAGCGCCCGATCGAGCGCATTCCCGGCGTGGCGCGCGTGGACATCAACGGCGTGCAGGCGCCGGAGTTGCAGATCGAACTTTCAGCCGAGCGATTGGCCGCGCACAACATCAGCCTGAACCAGCTCTACCAGCGCCTGAAGCAGGCCAACTTCTCGCTGTCGGCGGGCGAGGTGAGCGACGGCGGCAAGCGCTGGCGCGTGCAGCCGCAGGGGCAGTGGCGCAACCTGGACGACGTGCGCGCGTTGCCGGTGAATGCGCAGGGCCTGAAGCTGGGCGACATCGCCAAGGTGACGTTGCAGCCTGCGAAGATGGATTTCGCGCGCGACCTGAACGGCCGCCCTGCGATCGGCGTGGACATCTACAAGGAACGCAACGCCAACCTGGTGCAGGTGGGTTCGGCGGTGACGCAATACGTGGACGGGGTCCGCAACGACCCGCAGATGCACGGCATCAACGTGTATGCGCTGCAGGATTCGGCCAAGGGCGTGACCTCGTCCTTGCGCGACCTGGCCGAGGCCGGTGCGATCGGCGTGCTGCTGTCGGTATTGGTGCTGTATTTCTTCCTGCGCGACTGGCCGTCCACGCTGATGGTGTCGCTGGCGATCCCGGTGTGTTTCGTGATCACGCTGGGCTGCATGTACTTCTTCGGCATCTCGCTGAACGTGCTCTCGATGATGGGCCTGCTGCTTGCGGTGGGCATGCTGGTGGACAACGCGGTGGTGGTGGTGGAGAGCATCTACCAGTACCGCGAGAAACACCCGGACAAACCGTGGTACTGCGCGGTCGCGGGCACCCAGGCGGTCGGCATCGCGATCGCCGCCGGCACGCTCACCTCGGTGATCGTGTTCCTGCCCAACGTGTTCGGCGAGAAGAACGACATCAGCATCTTCCTGACCCAGGTGGCGATCACCATGGCGATCGCGCACATCGCCTCGTGGCTGGTGGCGGTGAGCCTGGTGCCGATGCTGTCTTCGAAACTGCCGCCGCCGAAATTCCTCAACCGCAAGACCCTGATCACCCGCCTGCGCGACCGCTACGCGCGGGTGGTGGCGTGGACGCTCGCGCACCGCCGCTGGAGCATGGCTGGCGTGTTCGCGCTGATGCTGCTGAGCCTCTGGCCGATGACGCACATGAAGGTGGACATGTTCGCGCAGTCGGAGTCGCGGCAACTGTTCCTGAACTGGCACCTCAACGGCCAGTACCGCTTGCCGCAGCTCGCGGCGGCCGTCCACAAGGTTGACGGCTGGCTGCTGGCGCACAAGAAGGAACTGGAGATC
Organism: Rhodanobacteraceae bacterium; assembly: GCA_036380855.1. Lineage (GTDB taxonomy): Bacteria > Pseudomonadota > Gammaproteobacteria > Xanthomonadales > Rhodanobacteraceae > 66-474. The sequence goes on along the minus strand of DASVDY010000125.1, from coordinate 5,414 downwards.
AAGTCGGTCTACACCTATTACAGCGAGACCCAGGGCACCAGCACGACCATCATGCTGGCCGAAGGCCGCGACGCGCATCGCGGCTCGGCGGAGATCATGGAGGACATCCGCAAGGGCCTGCCGAAGATCGCCATCGGCTCGGTGGACTTCAACCAGCAGAACAACGGCAGCGCGCCGGTCGAGGTCTCGCTGCGCGGCGATTCCACCGCGCAACTGGAGCAGCTGTCCGACACGCTGGTGCCGGTGCTGGCGCGCCTGCCGTCCCTGCGCGACGTGCACACGGCCGAGCGCGGCGGCGACCGCGAAGTGGCGGTGCACGTGGACCGCGTGCGCGCCAAGCAGTACGGCTTCGACGCCCAGCAGGTCGGAAGCTACGTGGCCATCGCGCTGCGCGGCATGCCGCTGTCCGAATTCCGCCAGGGCGACCGCGAGGTGCCGGTCTGGCTGCGCTTCGCCAATGCCGACACCGCGAGCCTGGACGACCTTTCCGATTACCAGTTGCGCCGCGACGACGGCACCCAGATCCCGCTGCTCTCGATGGTGAACGTCCAGACGCGCCCGGTCGCGACCTCGATTGACCGCACCAACCGCCAGACCACGGTGACGATCCAGGCCAACCTCGCCGACGGCAAGACCACCGAGGACGCGCGCAAGGAGATCAACGCGGCCATGAAGGCGGTGACCTTGCCGCCGGGCTATCACTGGGCATTCGGACAAAACTTCGACGACGCGCAGAACGCCGGCAACCAGATGGCGTTCAACATGCTGATCGCGCTGGTGCTGGTGTACGTGGTGATGTGCTGCATGTTCGAGTCGCTGATCTTCCCGGCGGCGATCCTCACCACCTTCGTGTTCTCGGTGCTGGGCGTGTTCTGGCTGTTCTGGATCAGCGGCACCACGTTCTCGATCATGGCCGCGATCGGGATCCTGATCCTGATGGGTGTGGTGGTGAGCAACGGCATCGTGATGATCGTGCACATCAACACGCTGCGGCACGATGGGCTCGCGCGCACGCAGGCGCTGATCGCCGGCGCCTCCGAACGGCTGCGCCCGATCCTGATGACGATGGGCACCGCGATCCTCGGCATGCTGCCGCTGTGCCTGACCGACGCGCAAATTGGCGGCAACGGCCCGCCGTATTCGCCGATGGCGCGCGCGATCGCCGGCGGGCTGCTGTTCTCGACCATCGTCACGCTGCTGGCGCTGCCGGTGATCTACGCACTGCTGGACGACGCGCGCATGGCAGTGCGGCGCGTGATGAAAGATGCGAAGGCGGGCAGGGTGCGGCGCCCGCGCGCGGCAACCGGGCAGCTTCCGGCGCTCGGCGCGGCGCTGGTTTCGGAGGTCACCGAACAGAGCGGGTCTTGACCCGCCGAAGTTTGGGGCGCGTCACGTGTGCCCGAGAGGTCAGCAACGTAGCCCGGATGGAACGCAGCGAAATCCGGGATACCCGTCCCCGGATTTCCCCCTCTGCGTTTCCGTCCGGGCTACGTCTGCTGCATGTGCGCAAGTGACCCGGTGCTGGTTCCGCGAATGAGCCAGCAGGGCGGGTCTTGACCCGCCATTCGTGTTGACCGGCATGCGTGGAATCGGCGGGTTGAAACCCGTCCTACAGCAATCGGCTGAAGATCCTGATGCCGGCGAGATATTCGCCGGCGATGGTGCCGAGGTTGGTCAGCATGAACACCAGCAGCGTGCGGGCGACGCGGTTGCGCCACCAGCCGGAGACGTGCAGCAGGTCGTCGCGGAGCGACTGGAAATCCGCCACGCGTGGTTTGCGCAGCCAGGCTTCGACCATGCCGGCGAACACGCCGGATGAGAGCCCGGGCGGGCGGACCGGTTTCAGTGGTCCCATGATCGCGGCGGCGAGGATCGAGAGCGGATGGCCGCCGGCGATCGCGGCGCCGAGCGCGCTCAGGGCGGCGGTATAGATCGCCCAGTCGCGCAGCGCGGCCCAGCCCATCGCCGGGCTGCGATAGAAGATGATCCCGATCGCGACGAAGATCGCGACCATCACGCCGATCGCGAACCACTTCGGCCAGCTTGACGCCGGCAGTTTGGCGTTGAGCGGTTCGAGCACCGCGCGAGGCGAGGCGGATTGCCCGGCGAGTTCGCGCTGGAGCCCTGCGAGATGCCCCGCGCCGATCACCACGAGCACGCGTCTGGCTGCGGGATTCTGCGCCGATTCCTGGCGAAGGCGCGCGGCCATGAAGGCGTCGCGCTCGCCGATCAGGGCCTGAAAAAGTGGCGTGGACTTGCGCGCGAATTCGCCGAATGCGCTTTCCAGGATGTCACCCTGTTTCAGCTTCTCGATTTCTTCCTCGCCGATCTCCTCGCGCGCGAACAGGCTGCCGAACAGCCCGGCCATGATCCCCATGCGATCGCGGAAGCGCACGCCGCGATAGGCGTGGTTGAGGGTGACGCCGATTTCGCGATCAACGAGCCACAGCGGCAGGTTGCGTTCGGCCGCGCCATCCATCGCCGCCCGCATTTCGGCGCCCGGCTCGATGCCGTACTGCTCGGCGATGCGGCGCTGGAACGACGACAACGCCAGCGACGCGAATACCATTCCGGCCTTGCCGGTGCGGATCACCTGGAACAGGTCCATCTTCGCCAGCGCTTCCGGATCGCGCATGCCCGCGGCGCGTGATTCGCAAAGCTCCACCGCGATGGCGTCGAAATTTTCGCGTTCGGCGAGCGCGCGTACCGCCGCGACCGAGGCGCGCGACACGTGCGCGGTGCCGAGCACCACGTATTCCACGCCGTTGCGCTCCACGCGGGCGAGCGGCTGCTCGTGCAGCGGGTCGTGGTGCTGCGGATCGGACGGCGCGTTCAAGGCTTCAGTCCCTGAAGCGCTTCAGCAGGTCGCCGTAGGCATCGATGCGGCGGTCGCGCAGGAACGGCCAGATGCGGCGCACGTTTTCGCTGCGGGCCATGTCCAGCTCGACAATCACCAGTTCGCGTTCGTCGCTGGAAGCTTGCGCGAGGATTTCGCCCTGCGGGCCGGCGACGAAGCTGGAGCCCCAGAACTGCAGGCCGCGGCCGCCGTCGGGCGATTCCTCGAAACCGATGCGATTGCACGCGGCGAGCGGCACGCCGTTGGCGACCGCATGCCCGCGCTGCACGGTGATCCACGCTTCGCGCTGGCGCGCCTTCTCCTCACCCGTGTCGGCCGGGTCCCAGCCGATCGCGGTCGGGTAAAGCAGGATTTCCGCGCCGGCCAGCGCCATCAACCGCGCGGCTTCCGGGTACCACTGGTCCCAGCACACCAGTACGCCGAGCTTGCCGAGCGAGGTCTGGATCGGGTTGAAGCCGAGGTCGCCGGGGGTGAAATAGAACTTCTCGTAGTAGGCCGGATCATCGGGAATGTGCATCTTGCGATACACGCCGGCGATCTGCGCGGAGCGATCGAACACCACCGCGGTGTTGTGATACAGCCCGGCGGCGCGGCGCTCGAACAGCGACGCGACCACGACCAGCTTCAATTCTTCGGCGAGTTTGCCGATGCGTTCGGTGGAGGCGCCGGGGATGGCTTCGCCGCGATCGAATTCGCCCACGTCCTCGTGCTGGCAGAAGTACGGGCCGTTGTGCAGTTCCTGCAGCAGCACCAATTGCGCGCCGGCTTGCGCCGCCTCGCGCATGCCCGCCTCGATCGCGTCGAGGTTGGCGTCGCGATCGCCGCGGTTGCGCTCCTGCAGGAGCGCGAGTTTGAGGGTTCTGGATGTCATGGGATTTGCAGTTTAGCGGTGCATCACAATGGCCGTCATTCCGGGTCGTTTGCGGTTTGCCATGCAGCTCTTGTCGCGTGCAGGGCATTCCTGCAAAGCAGATTCCGGATCGCCGCTGCGCGGCGTACGGAATGACGAAATGTAGGGGCCCGTGCGGGCGATGGTCGCGCGCAGGCCCGCCCCTACACAGCGAGCACGCCTTCGGGCAACTGCATGGTCACGCAGTGCAGGCTGCCGTTCTGCCAGATCAGCGGCCGGCAGGGGATCTGTATGACCTCGCGGCCCGGATGTGCCGCGGCGATGACGCGCGCGGCGGCATCGTCGCTCGAATCGCCGTAGGCGGGCACCAGCACGCCACCATTGACGATCAGGTAATTGGCATAGGACGCGGCGAGCCGGCGGCCTTCGTCCATGATCGGTTTTGCCCACGGCAGCGGATACAGCGTGTAAGGCTTGTCATCGAGCGTGCGCAGCGCGGCGAGTTCCTCGCGCATCGCTGCGAGTTCCGCGAAATGCGGATCGGCCGGATCGTCGCAGGCCTGGAACACAATGGCGTCGTGCGGCGCGAAGCGCGCCAGCGTATCTATGTGCGCATCGGTGTCGTCGCCCTGCAGGTAGCCGCGCTCCAGCCACAGCACGCGTTGTGCGCCGAGCGAGTCGCGCAGTTGCCGCGACATTTCCTCGCGCGACTGTTCCGGATGGCGCTGGTGCAGGCAGCGCCAGGTTGTGAGGATCGTGCCCCGGCCGTCGGATTCGATCGCGCCGCCTTCCAGCGCCCAGTCGTAACGGGTACGGCCGGTGCCGGCGCGGAACACGTCTCGCTCGAGCAGGCCCGATACCAGTGCATCGTCCCGCGAGCCCTCGAACTTGCCGCCCCAGCCGGTGAAACGGAAGTCGGCGAGGATGAATTCGCCGCCGCAACGAAGCGTGACCGGACCGGAGTCGCGCAGCCAGGTGTCGTCGTAGGGAATTTCGATGAAGCCGATGCGGGAGAGATCCGCGCCGCTCGAGCCCAGCAGATCGATCGCCCGCTCGCGCACGGATGGGTCGGGGACGCATACCAGTGCGCGTTCGAAGCGCGCGATCGCGGTCACCAGGGCGACATAACTGGACTCGACCGCGAGCAGCCGTGGGCCCCAGTCGGTCTCGGAATGCGGCCACGCGAGCAGCACCGCCGCCTGCGGCTCCCACTCCGCAGGCAGTCGAAGGTTTGCTGCGGTCATTCGGTCAGTGCGTGCCGGTGTCAGGCGTCGTGATCACGCTATGGATCACGTGATTGCGTTCGAAATACACGATGTAGTTGCCGTATTCCCAGCGGTGGATCGGCGGGTGCTTGGGCGAATCGCCGCCGCGCGTGTCCAGTTTGCGCTCGGGCGCGCCGAACTTGCGTTCCACCTGCGCCATGGTCATGCCACGCTGCGGCAGGTTCATGTTCTGCTCCTGCGCCACTTTCGTGCGGATGCTTTCCGCATGCGCAGGCGAGGGCAGCACGAATGGAGTGGCGGCGAGGGACAGAGCGGCAACGAGCAGGGAACGGGTGATGCGTTTCATGGCACGACTCCCCAGGCGCATTCGGCGCCGACCGGTGTGTTTTAACAGAAGGCAGCGCGGCATTCCATGATCCGACCGACATTCGTTCAGCGACAAAAAAGGCCGCACAGGGCGGCCTTTGGTCATCTTTTGAAT
>DASVDY010000124.1:0-8834 GCA_036380855.1 Rhodanobacteraceae bacterium | reverse complement strand
CTGGGCCACCGCGCGCGCGTGGTTGCAACGCGAACTGGGCAGCGAGGGCGACGCGTCCCCCTGAGTGCGTCGCACTTCCATGGCGGGATCAAACGAGGTTTGGCGATTACCGGCGGAACCGCGCATGTCGCGCGCAAACTCGCAAGGGGAATCGTCATGTTTCGCGATACGTCCGCCCGCGGCCTCGGTCGCCGCTCCGCCGTTGCATCCCGTATGCGCCCGCTCGCGCTTGGAATCATGCTGTGTTGTGCGCCGCTCGCCGCCTTCGCCGGAGAAACCTGCACCGGCATGACCGGCCAAAGCGCGACAGGCACCGACGCGGACGCCTGCGGGACCGGCACAATCGCTTCGGGCGACGGGGCGAACGCCTTCGGCAGCTACTCCGATGCAGCCGGCTTTCACTCCAGCGCGTTCGGATACAACTCGACGGCAACGGGAGCCGAGTCAACCGCCGTCGGCGACAATTCCATTGCGGATCACGATTACGCCACAGCACTTGGCGCATATGCCTGGGCACAGGCGGACCACGCAACGGCCCTCGGCGTATCCGCGTTCGCCAATGCCGTCGGGGCGACGGCCATAGGCAATGCCGCCAACGCAACCGGCGTCAACAGCGTGTCCGAAGGCAGGCGCGCATTGGCCAGCGGCGACCAATCCATTGCAATCGGCGGCTGGTACGACTTCAACATTGACGGCAGCAGCACGCCCGACGAATTGACCACAGCTTCCGGCATCAGGGCCGTTGCGCTTGGCAGCGCCGCCCACGCCGACGGAATAGATACCATTGCCGTGGGATCCAGGGCGAGCGCCGCCGAAACTGCCGCAACCGCGGTCGGGACCGGCGCCAGTGCATCCGCCGCGTATTCCAATGCGTGGGGGGCCTTTGCGCAGGCCAGCGGCAACAGCAGCACGGCCCTGGGTGGCACCTTCAGCTACCTGGATCCGCAGGTGAACATCACGTTCCAGATGTCCACGAGTGCGACCGGCGCCCAATCCACCGCGCTGGGCAACGGCGCACGTGCCGTCGGCGACTGGTCGTTCGCCGCGGGAACGGGACTGGCTGCGGGCCAGCACAGCATCGCGGTAGGTAGCTGGTACGACGACAACGGCGATGGCGCGTACGTTGTCGGCGAGAACCCCGCTGCGCTCGCGGACAACACGGTCGCCATTGGCGACGGCTCCCAGGCCACGAGCGAGGGAAGCCTTGCAGTGGGCGTTGCCGCGCAGGCAAGCGCAATCCACGGCGTTGCACAAGGTGCGCAGGCGCTGGCTGACGGGAATTACGCCATCGCCCTCGGCGGGTGGATCGATTTCGACAATGATGGAATTGCTGCCTTCGACGAGAAGACCAGAGCCGGTGGATATGCGATCGCGATCGGCGGCGCGGCGCATGCGGACGGCACGGATTCCATTTCCATCGGCACGGATGCCATGGCGAGCGGACTGGGCAGCATTACCGTGGGCATGGATGCGACAGCCAGCGGCGAGTACGCCAACGTGCTGGGTTATTCCGCGCACGCAACCGGCAACGGCAGCGTCGCCCTGGGCGCAAATTCCGTGGCAGACCGCGACAACACCGTTTCGGTCGGCAGTGCGGGCAACGAACGCCAGATTACCAACGTGGCGGCCGGAACCGCGGATACGGACGCGGTGAACGTCGCGCAATTGAACGATGCGATCGCAGGCGTCAATGGAGGTGGCGGCGGGGTGACCGAAGCGCAGGTGCAGACGATCGCCGATACCGGCGATGCGTCCACGCTCTCCAGCGCCAAGGCCTATACCGATTCGCAGATCATAGCCGCCGGGGCGATCACGCCCGACCAGGTGAACCAGATCGTGGACGCCCAGACCCAGGCGGCGCTCGACTCGGCCAGGACCTATGCCGACGCGGGCGATGCGCAGACTCTTTCCGCCGCCAAGGCCTACACCGACCAGCAGATGGCCGGCTTCAACCAGAGCCTGGACGATTTGCGCAGCGAGATGGACACGCGGTTCCACCAGCAGGATCGGCGCATGGATCGGCTGGGTGCGATGGGCGCGGCATCCGCACAGATGGCGGTCAGTGCGGCGGGCGCCGGCGAGCGCGGACGGCTTGCCGCCGGACTCGGCTTTTACAACGGCCAGAGCGCCCTCTCGGTCGGCTACGCCAAGTCGCTCGGCTCGCGCGCCAACATCAATTTCGGCGGTACCTTCAGTGGCTCGGAAGTCGCCGGTGGCGTCGGTATCGGGGTGGACCTGTAAACGGTGCCGACGGTGCGCCCCCCGGCGGGCGCACCGTCGTCGCCACCGCAATCGGCCATTGGGCCCGGCCGGGAAAATCGCGATGGTCGGCGCTTCCCCTTTTCGCTTTTCCCTTTACTCTTCTCCTTGCCATGTACACGCAATGCCCCGAATGCCTGACGGTTTATGCGCTGGATGCCGCGACGCTGGCGCAAGGGCACGGCAGCGTTCGCTGCGCGCACTGCACGATGGTATTCGACGCCTTGCCGAGCTTGAGCGACACGCTGCCGCCGGAGCCTTTCATGAACCTCCCGGTGCAGCCGCCCGCGCCGGAACCGCCGCAACTGGTGCAGCCGGTGTTTCGCCCGCACCCGGATTTCGTGGCGGAAGCCGATGCCCCGCAACCCGCGCCGCAGGTGATCGCACTGCCGGCTTTCGCGCGCCACCGGCGCCCGCGCAGGCGCGGTGGCAACGGCCGCTGGATCGGCGGTTGCGCGCTGCTGGCCTTGCTGCTCGCCGCACAACTGGCGTGGGCCAACCGCGTGGCGCTCGCCGCCAATTCCGGCACGCGCCCGCTGCTCGCGCAGGTCTGCGGCGCGCTGCGCTGCACGCTCCCGCCGAAGCAGGACATCTCCAAACTCACTCTGCTCTCGCGCGACATCCGGCCGCATCCGAGCGTGCCCGGCGCGTTGATCATCAGCGCAACCATACGCAACGATGCCGATTTCACCCAGCCGTACCCGCCGATCCGCATCGCGCTTTCCGACCTGGACGAAAACGAGGTCGCGATGCGGCGCTTCCGTCCGGCCGAGTACGTGAGCGACCCGAAAACGCGCGCGGCGGGACTCGCGCCCGGCGCAACGATCGCCGTGGCGTTCGAGGTGGAAGATCCGGGCAAGAACGCCGTCGCGTTCGAATTCGGTTTCGAGTGACGGTGCAAAACGCAACCCTTATCTTTCGGCAGCGACGGCGCTACACTCACCGACCCGGGTGCGCAACGTACCGCCGAGTCGAAAGAAGAAACGTGGAAGCCGCGGCCTTGAATGCGATAACGCCCATTCATTCCTCCGGTGCAGAAACCTGCGGCGCCGCGGCCTTGCATGAGTGCGTGGCGCGCAGCGCGCGCCGTTATCTCGCCGATCTCGACGGCACGCCCTGCAGCGAAGGCCTTTACGCGCTCCTGCTGCGCGAAGTGGAAGTCCCGCTGCTGACCGAAGTGCTGAACTGGTGCGGCGGCAACCAGAGCCGCGCGGCCGAAGCGCTCGGCATCAATCGCGCCACCCTGCGCAAGAAATTGCTTGCGCATGGGCTCGCCTGAGCCGCGCGACGTGGCCGGCGCAGGCACTCTCCCCGCCTCGGGTTACGCGGTGGTGCCGATCCGCCGCGCGCTGCTGAGCGTCTCCGACAAGACCGGCCTGGCCGACCTCGGCCGCGCACTGCACGCGCTGGGGGTCGAGCTGATTTCCACCGGCGGCAGCGCGCAGGCCCTGCGCGAAGCCGGCGTGCCGGTGCACGAGGTCGGCGAAGTCACCGGGTTTCCGGAAATCATGGACGGCCGCGTCAAGACGCTGCATCCGAAGATCCACGGCGGGCTGCTCGGTCGGCGCGAGATTGACGATGCGGTGATGCACGAGCACGGCATCGCGCCGATAGACCTGCTGGTGGTGAACCTGTATCCATTCGCGCAAACGATCGCGCGCGAAGATTGCAGTTACGAACAGGCGGTCGAGAACATTGACATCGGCGGCCCGGCGATGCTGCGCGCGGCGGCCAAGAACCACGAGCGCGTCACGGTGGCGTGCGACCCTGCCGATTACGCGGACCTGATCGAAACGCTGCACCGCGACGGCGGCAGCACCCCGGAATTGCGCAAGCGCCTCGCGGCCGCGGCGTTCGCGCACACCGCGCGCTACGACGGCATGATTGCAGACTGGCTGTCGGCACGCGTCGAGGGCGAGCAGGCTCACGCGTTTCCCCCGACCCTGCACGTCTCGCTGCGGCGCGCGCGCGAGTTGCGCTACGGCGAGAACCCGCACCAGGGTGCCGCGCTGTACGTCAACGAACGCGCCCCCAACGGCAGCGTGGCCGGTGCGCGGGTGCTGGCCGGCAAGGAGCTGTCGTTCAACAACCTGGCCGATGCCGACACCGCGCTGGAGTGCGTCAAGGCCTTCGGCAAGACCCCGGCGTGCGTGATCGTCAAGCACGCCAACCCGTGCGGCGTGGCGCTGGCGGACGATCCGCTCGCCGCCTACGAGCGTGCCTACGCGGGCGATCCGGTATCGGCGTTCGGCGGCATCATCGCGTTCAATCGCGCGCTGGACGGCGGCACCGTGCGCGCGATCCTCGCCAAGCAATTCGTCGAAGTGCTGGTGGCACCCGAGTTCGACGCCGACGCGCTGGCGGCACTGGCGAAAAAGCCGAACGTGCGCGCGCTCGCGACCGGCGCGTGGCCGGAAACCGCGCCGCTGGCGCGCGAATGGCGCACCATCGCCGGCGGCGTACTGATGCAGGATTCAGATCGCGACACGCTGCTGCTGTCCGACCTGAAGGTGGTCAGCAAGCGCGTGCCGGACGCCACCCAGTTGCACGACCTGCTGTTCGCCTGGCACGTGGCGATGTTCGTCAAGTCCAATGCCATTGTCTACGCCCGCGACGGCCGCACCATCGGCATCGGCGCAGGCCAGATGAGCCGCGTGGTGAGCGCGCAGATCGCCGCGATCAAGGCCGAGCAGGTGGACCTCGCCGTGACCGGCAGCGTGATGGCCTCCGACGCTTTCTTCCCGTTCCGCGACGGCATTGACGCGGCAGCGCAGGCGGGCGTGCGCGCGGTGATCCAGCCGGGCGGCTCGATGCGCGATGCGGAAGTGATTGCCGCGGCCGACGAGCACGACCTGGCCATGGTGTTCACGGGCATTCGCCACTTCCGCCATTAGAGTATTCGGGGATCCGCCGGCACTGCAGCCGGCATTCCGCCACGCGGTTCCGGAGCGCACCAGGCCCGGCCATGCAATACGAACTCCACTACTGGCCGACGATCCAGGGGCGCGGCGAATTCGTGCGGCTTGCGCTGGAGGATGCCGGCGCCGATTACGTGGACGTTGCGCGACTGCCGGAGGCTTCCGGCGGCGGCGAAGCGGCTTTGATGCGGCTGATGCAGGAAAGCGGCGGGGTGCACCCGCCGTTCGCTCCGCCTTTCCTGAAAGCGGGGCGCACGCTGATCGCGCAGACCGCCAATATCCTGCTTTTCCTCGGCCCACGCCTCGAACTTGCGCCCGCCGATGAAACCGGCCGCCTGTGGACGCACCAATTGCAGCTGACCGTCGCCGATCTGGTGGCCGAAGTGCATGACAGCCATCACCCGATCGCGAGCGCGCTGTATTACGAAGACCAGCAACAGGAAGCGAAGCGCCGCGCTTCGGACCTGCGGCGGCGCCGGCTGCCCAAATACCTGGGATATTTCGAACGCGTGCTGGCCCTGAACGCGCGCGGTCGAAGCCGGTGCCTGGTCGGCAGCGCCACGACCTATGCCGATCTTTCGCTGTTCCAGCTCGTGGAAGGGCTACGCTACGCGTTCCCGCGCGCGATGCGCAAGCTCGAGGACGAACTTCCGCTGACGCTCGAACTGCACGACCGCATCGCGCAACGGCCCGGCATCGCGGCGTATCTCGCTTCGCCGCGGCGGATCCCGTTCAACAACGAAGGCATCTTCCGCCGCTATCCCGAACTCGACGGCTGAGCGCCGCCGGCGATGTCATTCGCCGCCGCTGCCGGCCGGCTTCGGTGGCGCGCCCCACTTGTAGATCGTGTAATACACCGGATCCACCGGGCCCATGCGCGGGTCGCGGATCAGCCTGCCGGTGCCGCCGTTGACCAGGAAGGTCTGTGTGGGACCGTTCTTCGGCGTGATGCGAACCATGTACAGCGTCGCGCCGTGGCGGTACTCCTCGACGGTGTCGCCATTGGATTCGGTCTTCACCGCCACGGTCGGCGCCTGTTCGCCATTGGCCGCGCGCAGCGACGGCGCTTCCGAAGGCGGGATGCTGCTGCTCGGCAGCGGTATGGATTTCGATTGAACGCCCGCGTCGTTGATGTCCGGCGGTGGCAGCCCGGAACCGGGCGGCGGTGGCGCCGACTGCGCGGTGGCCAGCACCTGCGACTGTTGGGCGGCTGCGGCCAGCGGCAACGCCGAAAGAAGGATCAGGACCAAAGCGGTTGCACGTCGCATGGCGCTTGTTCCGGTGTCGGGCCTATCAGCATACACCGCGGCGCCGGACCCGGCGTGCGAAGGAACCGCGTGAGACAATCCGCCGATGCCGAAACTCGTGCTGATTGACGGTTCCAGTTACCTGTACCGCGCCTTCCACGCGCTGCCGCCCCTGTCCAATCCGGCCGGCGAGCCGACCGGCGCGCTGTTCGGCGTCGTCAACATGCTGCGCGCGACGCTGAACGCGAAACCCGACTACGTCGCGTTCGTGCAGGATGCCCCCGGACCGACGTTCCGCGACGCGATGTTTGCCGAATACAAGGCCAACCGCGCGCCGATGCCCGACGACCTGCGCGCGCAGGTCGAGCCGATGCTGAAGATTGTGCGCGCGCTCGGCATGCCGATCCTGCGCGTGCCGGGCGTGGAAGCCGACGACGTGATCGGCACTCTGGCAAGACAGGCTGCCGAGCAAGGGATCGAGGTCACCATTTCCACCGGCGACAAGGACTTCGCGCAACTGGTCGGACCGCACATCACGCTGGTCAACACGATGTCGGGCAGCGTGCTCGACCGCGCGGGCGTGATCGAAAAATTCGGCGTGCCGCCCGAGCGCGTGATCGACCTGCTGGCGCTGATGGGCGACGCCATAGACAACATCCCCGGCGTGCCCAAATGCGGCCCGAAGACCGCGGCGAAGTGGATCGGCCAGTACGGCGACCTCGACGGCGTGATGGCGCACGCCGACGAGGTGGGTGGCAAGATCGGCGAGAACCTGCGCGGCGCGCTGCCGCAGCTGCCGCTGTCGCGGCAACTGGCCACCATCAAGCTCGATTGCGAGCTGGACGTCGCGCCGACCGACCTGCACTTGCGCGATCGCGACGTGGACACGCTGCGCGAGCTGTACACGCGCTACGCGTTCACGCAGGCGCTGAAGGAACTCGAAAAGGGGTCAGGTTCAATTTCGGACACCACGCCCGCGCCCCCGCCGGACACCGGCGCGAAAATGAACCTGACCCCTCTTCGCCAACCCGGCGAATACGAGCTTGTCACTACCCGCGCGCGGCTGGACGCATGGCTGGAGAAGCTGCGCCATGCGGAACTGATCGCGTTCGACACCGAAACCACGTCGCTGGACGCCATGCAGGCGGAACTGGTCGGCGTGTCCTTCGCGGTGGAGCCCGCGCGCGCCTGCTACATCCCGGTCGGCCATGACTATCCCGGCGCGCCGGCGCAACTGCCGCGCGAAGAGGTGCTGGCCGCACTGAAGCCCATCCTGGAAGACGCCGGCCGGCCCAAGCTCGGCCAGAACGCCAAGTACGACCTCAACGTGCTGTCCACCTGCGGCATCACCGTGCGCGGGCTGGCCTTCGACAGCATGCTGGAATCCTACGTGCTGAACGCCACCGCCGGCCGCCACGACATGGACACGCTGGCGAAGCGGCACCTCGACTACGACACGGTCAAGTACAACGACGTCACCGGCAAGGGCGCGAAGCAGATTTCGTTTTCGCAGGTGGACCTGGACACCGCCTGCCGCTACGCCGCCGAGGACGCCGACATCACCCTGCGCCTGCATCGGGCCTTGTGGCCGCAGGTGCAGGCACAGGCGCACACGAAGAAGCTGTTCGGGGACATCGAGCTGCCGCTGGTGGAAGTGCTGGCGCGCATGGAACAACGCGGCGTGCTGGTGGATGCGGCGGCGCTGAAGCGCCAGAGCGAGGACCTGGGCAAGCGCATGCACGAACTGCAGCAGCGCGCGTTCGCGGTGGTCGGCCACGATTTCAACGTGGATTCACCCAAGCAGTTGCAGGCGCTGCTGTTCGAAGAGCTGAACCTGCCGGCGTTGATGAAGACCCCGACGGGACAGCCGTCCACGAACGAGGAAGCGCTGGAGGCGATCGCCGACCAGCACGAACTGCCGCGCCTGATCCTGGACTACCGCGCGCTGGCCAAGCTGCGCAGCACCTACACCGACAAGCTGCCGCTGATGATCAACCGTCGCACCGGTCGCGTGCACACCTGCTACCACCAGGCGGCGGTCGCGACCGGCCGCCTGTCGTCCACCGATCCGAATCTGCAGAACATCCCGATCAAGTCCGAGGAAGGCCGGCGCATCCGCCAGGCCTTCATCGCCCCGCCGGGCTGGAAGGTGGTGGCGGCGGACTATTCGCAGATCGAGCTGCGGATCATGGCCCACCTGTCCGGCGACGCCACGCTGATCCGCGCGTTCCAGCAGGGCGCCGACGTGCACCGCGCCACCGCCGCGGAAGTGTTCGGCGTGGCACCCGAGCAGGTGGACGCCAACCAGCGCCGCGCGGCCAAGGTGGTCAACTTCGGCCTGATGTACGGCATGAGCGCGCACGGGCTGTCGCGCGCGCTCGGCATCGGCAGGCTGGAGGCGGGCGAATAC
>DASVDY010000123.1:0-3947 GCA_036380855.1 Rhodanobacteraceae bacterium | reverse complement strand
GCGGTTGGCGCCTTCCATGCCTTGACGTGAAGTCGGGTCGAGCGTGCAGCGCAGTTCGATGAGCGCGCCGCTTGCATCCTTGATGATCTCCTCGCACTTCACGATGCCCACGCCGCGCAGCCGCACCTCGCCGTTCGGAACCAGGCGATGGAAGCCCTTCACCGGGTTTTCCATGAAGTCCTCGCGTTCGATCCACAAGTCCCGCGAGAACGGCACTTCGCGGGTGCCGAAGGATTCGTCCTTGGGGTGGTTCGGGAACGTCAGCGTTTCGGAGTGATCGTCCGGAAGGTTGGTGATCGTCAGCCTCAGCGGATCGAGCACCGCCATGCGGCGCGGCGCGTGCGCGTCCAGGTCCTCGCGCACGCTGTTCTCCAGCACGCCGAAGCCGATCACGCTGTTCTGCTTGGACACGCCGGCGCGTTCCCAGAAGGCACGGATCGCGCGCGGCGTGAAGCCGCGCCGGCGCACGCCGGAAAGGGTCGGCATGCGCGGATCGTCCCAGCCGTCCACCAGCTTTTCGCTGACCAGTTCGAGCAGCTTGCGCTTGCTCATCACCGTGTAGTCGAGATTGCCGCGGGCGAATTCGATCTGCTGCGGCTTCGAAGGCTGCAGCCACAGGCCCTTGTCGCGCAGCGGCTGCGTCAACGACGCGTCGTTCGGCAGGTCGAGCTTTTCCAGGAACCAGTCGTAGAGCGGGCGGTGGTCCTCGAACTCCAGCGTGCACAGCGAGTGGGTGATGCCCTCCACCGCGTCCGACACGCAGTGCGCGTAGTCGTACATCGGATAGATCGGCCAGGCGTCGCCGGTGTTCTGGTGCGGCACCTTGCGGATGCGGTAGATCGCAGGATCCCGAAGATTGATGTTGCCCGACGCCATGTCGATCTTCGCGCGCAGCGTGCGCGAACCGTCGGCGAATTCGCCCGCGCGCATGCGCGCGAACAGGTCGAGGTTTTCCTCCACCGAACGATTGCGGAACGGCGACGCGCGGCCGGGCTCGGTCAGCGTGCCGCGGAATTCGCGCACCTGCTCGGGCGAGAGATCGTCCACGTAGGCCAGGCCGAGCCGGATCAGCTTGATCGCGCCGAGGTGGAACACCTCGAAGTAATCCGAGGCGTGTCGCAGCAGCTTCCAGTCGAAACCCAGCCAATGCACGTCGGCCTTGATCGCCTCGACGAACTCGACGTCTTCCTTGCCGGGATTGGTGTCGTCGAAGCGCAGGTTGCAGGTGCCGGTGTTTTCCGCGGCGATGCCGAAATTCAGGCAAATGGATTTGGCATGGCCAAGGTGCAGGTAGCCGTTGGGCTCGGGCGGGAAGCGCGTGGCCACGCGCCCGCCGTGCTTGCCGGAGGCGTTGTCGGCCGCCACGATCTGGCGGATGAAATGATTGACGGGGGCTGCTTCGGAGGCCATGCAGTGGCTCGGGGCATCGGCAAAAGAGCAAGTTTAGCGGGGCACGCTTGCGCGCGGGAACCGCGCGGCGTAGCGTGACTCACATGCGAATTGTCTACCGCGCCGAGAATCTGGTGGATGCCCATCTGGTCAAGGATGCGCTGGACCAGGCCGGCATTCCGGCCTTCATCGGCGGCGAATACCTGATCGGCGGGGTCGGCCAGCTCCCGGCCCGCGATTTCATTTCCGTCAGCGTGCCGGACGTGTGCGTGGAGGCGGCCGAGCCGTGCGTGCGCGAGGTCGTGGAAATGCTGAGCGATGCGCGCGCGGCGGCCGAGGCGGACGATCCGGCCCCCGGTTTGCGATTGCTGCCAGCATGACCGGTGTACGCGCCATGGCGATCAAGTCGCCGATGCCCGCGCTGGCGAACTTCGTCCGCGACATTCCCGACTTTCCCAAACCCGGCGTGGTGTTCAAGGACATCACCCCGCTGCTGGCCGATCCCGGCGCGTTCGCCATCTGCACCGACGCGTTGTGCTCGCCGTGGCGCGCGCGCCGGATCGATGCGGTGCTCGGCATCGAGTCGCGCGGCTTCATCTTCGGGGCCGCGGTGGCGCAGGCGCTGGATGCCGGATTCGTGCCGCTGCGCAAGGCCGGCAAGCTGCCCTCGAAAACCATCGGCGTGGATTACGAACTCGAATACGGGATGGACCGGCTGGAGGCGCACGTGGACGCGCTGGAGCCGGGTGCGCGCGTGCTGATCGTGGACGACGTGCTGGCCACCGGCGGCACGCTGCTGGCGGCGCGGCAACTTGCGTTGCAGCTCGAGGCCGAGATCGCCGGCGCCGCGGTGGTGATCGAACTGGGTTTCCTCGGCGGACGCGCGCGCTGGGATGACAACGCGCCGCTGCATTCGATCCTGCGGTATTGAGCGGCCCCTTGCATGAGCTGCTGCGCTGGACATCTTCGCTCGCGACGCTTCTTCAGAGGCCCTTAGCCCTTGATGGCGATGTCTTTGACGTAGACCAGCTCGCAGGCGCCAGCGCCGGTGTCGTCGCGGGTCATCGAACTGCGCCATTTCCATCCGCCTGCCTTGTCGGCTTCGATCAAGTCGCCCTCGATGGTGACCACGTCGCCCACCCGCACGCGCTTCAACGCGCGCGCGACCGTCGCATCGGCGGGGACCATGTGCATGTTGGCGCTATGCGTCTCGATCTCGCGGCGCGGGATCGGGAATTCGCGCACGCGCCAGCTGTAGAAGCGACCGCCCTGGTCAATGTCAATCGAGCGCAGCACCGCGCTGTCGGACATGCGGCCCCAGCCGAGCGCGAGGTCGGTGGGCGAGATGTCCGACTCGGCGTCGAAGTGGTAATCGTCGCGCGACAGCACGCGCGCGGTCACCTCGAATTTCGCCAGCGGATGCAGGTTCGCATCCTTGAAGGCGATCTCAGCCTGCGGCGATTCGAAATCAACTTGCACGGGATCGCCCGGCGCGATCACGCCATCAGGGTGCTGGACCGGGCGCGCGTGCAACCAGGACCAGCCGCCGTAGAACACGATCGAGAGCACGAGCAAGGCTGGCCAACGATTCATCGCATCCCCAGTGGCGTGCGCTCCGCGCCAGCCGTGCCGCGTGCACGCGGCTCTCGTAGCGTGCGTTTCGCGCACGATCGTGCGTGGACCGCACGCTGCATCAATCGAAATCCGCCGCCAGCGCGCGGCGCTGTTCCTCGCTCAATGCCTGCTTTTCCGGACAGGCCGGGTGCCCGATGCGCAACGTTACCGTGGCACCACGCTTGAAGTCGGCGACCATCCCGTCGTCCAGTTCGAAGCGCAGGAAGTGCACGGCGGAGGTCTTCTCCTCGTTGCTGCGCGGCAGGTCCTCGTCGGCGATGGCCATCACCGGCGCGTGGCTCCCCACCTGCAAGGCAACCTGGTGCTCGACGCCGCGCAGTTTCATCAACTCGCGCTTGCGCACCTCCGGATCCTCGTACTCGATCAGCATGGTGGCCTTCAGGTTGCGGCCATCCGGGATCAGCGGGTTGTAGGCTTCCAGCTCTTCGGCGATGTCTTCCGGCTCGAAGATCTTCTCGGTGCGCAGGATCTCCTGCACCTGGTACTGGATTGTCAGGCGATCCTCGAACAGCAGCGTGACGTGCGCACCCAGGTGGATCTTGCGCGGCTGCTTGTGCGCGATCGCGCGCGCGCGGAACGCGCTGCGCTCGCGGGCGTAGGCTTCGAGGGGCAACAAGTCGGAAGGCGAGAGTTTTTGCATGTGCTTCAGATTCCGTAAGCCCTGCGCAACAGCGTCAACGGGTGCATCTGCGCCGGCTGGTCGTCCAGCCCGTGCGCCAGGTGCGAGCCGGCCATCGGGCAGTCGCTGGTGAGCGTAGACGCTTCCGACTGCCTGATGCGCGTCTCCACCGGCCTGGCGATCTTGCGCGCGAGCGGGTAGGTTTCCGTGCGCACGCCGTAGGTGCCGTCGTGGCCCGAGCAGCGCTCGATCGTCACGATCTCGGTTTCCGGAATCAGGGACAGGATCTCGCGCGTCTTCGGGC
>DASVDY010000122.1:0-8762 GCA_036380855.1 Rhodanobacteraceae bacterium | reverse complement strand
CGGGACTCGGGACTCGGGACTCGGGACTCGGGACTCGGGACTCGGGACTCGGGACTCGGGACTCGGGACTCGGGACTCGGGACTCGGGACTCGGGACTCGGGACTCGGGACTGGTCGAGCATAAAAAACCCGACGTCATTCCGGGGCCGTTTTCCGATCCCGGAAAACGGAACCCGGAATCTGCTCTTTGCTGCATCACCGGAGAAGCAGATTCCGGATTGCGGCTTCGCCGCGTCCGGATTGACGATGATGACTTTCCGATGTTCCGGCTCCGCTAAACTACGCGACGCCTCGAATCGGAACGCTTCCATGCAACTCGACCCCCTCACCGCCCTCTCCCCGCTGGACGGACGCTACGCCGCCAAGGCCGACGCGCTGCGCCCGATCTTCAGCGAATACGGCCTGATCAAATGCCGCGTGCGGGTGGAAATCGAATGGCTGATCGCCTTGGCGGCGCACCCGGACGTCGCCGAATTGCCGCCGTTCTCCGCGTCCGCGCAAGGCGCCCTGAGGAAGATCGCGGCAGACTTCTCGGTCGAGGATGCCGCGCGCATCAAGCAGATCGAGGCGACCACCAACCACGACGTCAAGGCCGTCGAATATTTCATCAAGGAATGCATCGGCGACACCGCCGAGCTCGCACAAGCGAAGGAGTTCGTCCACTTCGCCTGCACCAGCGAGGACATCAACAATCTTTCCTATGCGCTGATGCTGCGCGACGCGCGCGACGCGGTGCTGCTGCCCGCCCTCGACAAGCTCGTTGCGAAGCTGCGCGAGCTGGCGCACGCGAATGCCGCCCTGCCGATGCTCGCGCGCACCCACGGCCAGACGGCCTCGCCGACAACGCTCGGCAAGGAACTGGCGAACGTGGTCGCGCGACTCGCGCGCCAGCGCGCGCAACTCGCGGCGATCGAGATCCCCGGCAAGATCAACGGTGCCGTCGGCAATTTCAACGCGCACGTGATCGCGTATCCGGAAATAGACTGGCGCGCGCTGTCGCGGCAGTTCGTCGAATCGCTCGGCCTGCAATGGAACGAATACACCACGCAGATCGAACCGCACGACGGCATCGCCGAGCTCTGCGACTGCGCGCGGCGCATCAACACCATCCTGATTGACCTCGCGCGCGACGTGTGGGGCTACATTTCGCTCGGCTATTTTCGCCAGCAGTTGAAGGCGGGCGAAGTCGGCTCCTCGACCATGCCGCACAAGGTCAACCCGATCGATTTCGAAAACGCGGAAGGCAATTTCGGCGTGGCGAATGCGCTGTTCGGCCATTTCAGCGAGAAGCTGCCGATCAGCCGCTGGCAGCGCGACCTCACCGACTCCACCGTGCTGCGGGCGCTCGGCACCGCGTTCGGCCACACGCTGGTGGCACTCGATGCGCTGTCGCGTGGATTGAACAAGTTGCAGGTGCACGACGCCCGGCTCGCCGCCGATCTCGACGCGAGCTGGGAAGTGCTGGCCGAGGCGATCCAGACCGTGATGCGCCGCCACGGCCTGCCCGAACCCTACGAGCAACTGAAAGCGCTGACGCGCGGCAAGGGCATCACGCGCGAATCGCTGCGCGAATTCATCGGCTCCCTGGCGCTTCCGGCCGAGGCGAAGCGGCGGTTGCTGGAGCTCGCGCCCGCCACCTACACCGGCCTGGCGGCCGGACTGGCGCGCGACGTCTGATCGCCGCACCGATGGCAACGTCCCAATCCGCATCGCAGCTCACGCAAGCCGGCATCCGCCGTCGTCTGCTGGTCCGGCAGGTGCTGATCTTCGGCGGCATCGTCGCCGCGATCTGCACCGTGAACGTATTTACCGCACTCACCGACCACGCGCGCTCGGGCGACCCGTTGCGATGGTGGGAACCGGTCGTGTGGGAATACTCGAGCGCGATCCTGCTGTGGGCGCTGATCCCGTTCGTTGCCTGGCTGTACCGCCGCGCACCGATCACGTCGCACACCTGGCGCTGGGCGCTGCCGCTGCATCTTGCCGTGACGCCGGTGTTCTCGCTGGTCCACGTCGGCGGCATGGTGCTGCTGCGCAAGCTCAGCTACGGATTGCTCGGCGGTCACTACCGGTTCGGGCCGTGGCTCAGCGACTGGGTCTACGAATACCGGAAGGACCTGATCGCCTACATCCTGATCCTCGGCGCCCTGCAGGCGTTCCGGACCTACCGCCTGTGGCTGGAAAGCCAGGCCGCGCCGACGCCCGCCGCTGCGGAGACGGTGCCTGGAGCCGTGGGACCGCCCGCGTCGGAACCCGCGCCGCTGGAACGGCTGGTGGTGAAAAAGCTCAACCGCGAGTTCATCCTCAATACCGCCGAGATTGACCGTATAGACGCCGACGGCAACTACGTCACCATCCACGCCCAGGGCACGACCTGGCCGCTGCGCGAATCGCTCAGCGGCCTCGAACGCAAGCTCGATCCGAAACGCTTTGCGCGGGTGCACCGTGGGCATATCGTCAATCTGGACCGCATCCGCGAGATCCAGCCGTGGGACAGCGGCGATTACCGCATCGTGCTCGCCGATGGCAGCCACGTGAATTTCAGCCGCCGCTACCGCAGCCGTTTGCCGCAATTGTTCAACTGAATTTGTCGCCGGCAAGGCGCCGCTCGCCACCGGATCGCGCCGCTCGCCACCATGCGGCTTGCCGTTGCGGCCGGCGCTGCTAGCGTTCGCGCATTCCCAACCGGAGCTGCGCGATGAACCTGCCGTTTCGCCACCATTGGACGATCGCCGGACTCGCCGCCCTGCTGGCGGGCTGCGGCGGCTACACCGCCCCGCCACCGGCGCCGGATACCGGCTGGGCGCACTACGGCGGCGATGCGGGCGGCACGCGCTATTCCGGCGCGGCGCAGATCACGCCCGCAAACGTCAAGCACCTGAGAGTGGCATGGACGTTCCGCACCGGCGAGCACGGCGCGGGTTTCCCGGGCGACGAATGGGTCTCGCACATGACCGCGGAAGCGACGCCGATCCTCTACGACGGCGCGCTGTATTTCACCACCAGCACCACGAATGTCGTCGCGGTGGACGCCGCCACCGGCCAACAGCGCTGGCGCCATGATTCGCACGTGCCGAAGCTCTGGTACTCGGACGCGGCCTCGCGGGGCGTTACTTTGTGGGTGGATCCGCAATCGGCCGCCGACGCGCCCTGCCACGCGCGCATCTTCGCGCCCACGCTTGACAGCCGTCTGCTGGCGCTGGACGCGAAAACCGGAAAATTGTGCGAAGGCTTCGCCAACCACGGCGCGCTGGATCTGTCGCAAGGCATCCATTCCACCTGGAAACCCGGCCAAGAATGGCGCGATTACCTGGTCACCTCGCCGCCGGTGGTTCTGGACGGCAAAGTGATCCTGGGATCATCCGTTGGCGACAATCGCGGCGTGGAGCTGGAGCACGGAACTGTGCGCGCCTACGATGCGCGCAGCGGAAAATTCCTCTGGGGCTGGGATCCGGTTCCACGCGATCCATCCAACCCCGTCTATTCGCAATGGAACGCGCACGCGGCACAAACGACCGGCGCGGCGAACGCCTGGGCGCCGCTGTCGGTGGATCCGCAGCGGCATCTGGTGTTCGTTCCGACCGGCTCAGCCAGCCCGGATTTCTTCGGCGGTCTGCGCCCCGGCGACAACCGCTGGGCCAATTCCGTCGTCGCGCTGGATGGCGACACCGGCAAGTTGGCATGGGGCTTCCAGCTCGTGCACCACGATCTTTGGGATTACGACAGCGCCGCGCAGCCTTCGCTGGTCACGCTGCAACACGACGGCCGCGCGATTCCCGCGGTGATCCAGCCGACCAAGACCGGCATGCTGTTCACCTTCGACCGCGAAACCGGCAAGCCGGTGTTTCCGATCGTGGAGAAACCGGTGCCGCAGGACGGCGTGCCGGGCGAAACGCTTTCGAAGACGCAACCATTTTCGCTCACGCCCGCGCCGCTGGTGAGGCAAGGTCCGGTGACGAAGGCCGATCTTGCGCACATCTCGTTCGGCTGCCATCTCGAACAATACAAATCCGAAGGCATCTTCACCCCGCCCAGCCTGCAGGGCAGCGTCGAGCAGCCCGGCTACGCGGGCGGCGTGGAATGGGGTGGGCTGGCGTTCGATCCGCAAAGACAGATCGCGGTGGTGAACACCAACGACTTGCCGATGCTGGTCGCGCTGGTGCCGCGCGACCAACTGGAATCGCAATCCGATTCGCCCGCATACAAGGATTGGGGTTTCTCGCGGATGCGCGGCACGCCCTACGCCATGCGCCGCAAGGCATTCATGTCGTCGCTGGGCACGCCCTGCGTCAAGCCGCCCTGGGGCGAGCTGACGGCGGTGGACATGCGCACGGGCAAGCGACTGTGGCAGGTGCCGCTCGGCAACGCGGTGCTCAACCACTGGAACGCCGGCGTGCCGGGCATGGGCGGGCCGATCGTCACCGCGTCGGGCCTGGTGTTCGTGGCGGCGACCATGGACGACGACATCCGCGCCTTCGACCTGCACGACGGCAAGCTGTTGTGGCAGTACAAGTTGCCGGCCGGCGGCCAGGCGACCCCGATGACCTATGCGATCAACGGCAAGCAGTACCTGGTGATCGTCGCCGGCGGCCATGGCCCGCTCAACACCAAGCGCGGCGATTACGTCATCGCGTTCGCGCTGCCGCAATAGTGCATGCGAGCGGGCGCGGAGCGCGCTCCGCGCCTGCTGCCAGGTGTTGCTGCAACGCGCTGGCTACAATCAGGGCATGACCGACGCCCGCCGCAAGGCTCCCCCGATCGAAGTCCAGGCCAGCGCGCGGCAGCCGCTCGGCATGCCGGCCGTACGTTTCCTGCGCGACTACTGGCAAAAACACCCATTGCTGATCCGCAATGCCTTTCCGGACTTCGTCCCTCCGTTGACGCCCGATGACCTGGCAGGCCTCGCGTGCGAGGAACTGGCGCTGTCGCGGATCGTGTTGCGCGACGAAAAACGCGACAGATGGGAATTGCGGACAGGTCCGTTCCCCGAATCCGACTTCGCCACCTTGCCGCAATCGCACTGGACGCTGCTGGTGCAGGACGTGGACAAGTGGGATACGGATGTCGCCGCGCTGCTCGATCATTTCGCATTCCTGCCGACCTGGCGCATTGACGACGTGATGGTGAGCTACGCGACCGACGGCGGCGGCGTCGGCGCGCACCTGGACCAGTACGACGTATTCCTGTTGCAAGGCATCGGGCAGCGTCGCTGGCGAATCAGCACCGATCCACGCGCGTCGCACGTCTTCCGCACCGACACCGAACTGAAGCTGCTGGAGGAATTCGAAGCCACGCACGACTGGCTGCTCGAACCCGGCGACATGCTCTATCTGCCGCCGAACGTACCGCACGAGGGCACGGGGGTCGGCGAATGCATGACCCTGTCCATCGGCATGCGCGCTCCGGCCAGTTCGGAACTGCTGGTGGAATTCGCCGAACAGGTCGCTGCAACCCTGCCCGAATCGCAACGCTATGCCGATCCGGATCTCCGCGACGCCACCGAACCGGGCGAACTGGACGCGGCCGCGCTGAAACGCGCGCGTGCGGCGCTCGGCGCGTGCGCACAGGCGATGGACGAGGAAACCTTTGCCGACTTTTTCGGACGCTTCATCACGTCGTACCGCAGCGCGCAGAACGTCGCGCCACCACCCCGCCCACCCACCGCGAAGGCGCTGGATGGAAAACTGGAAAGCAGCACGGTGCTGCGCAACCCGTGGAGCCGCTTTGCATGGCGGCGCACTCCGCGGGGCGCGGTGCTTTACGTCGCGGGCGAGGCCCATGCGTGCCCGTTGGCGTGGGCGCGTGCGCTGGGTGGAGGCAAACGTTCCGTCGCGGGCGCGGGACTGGCAAGGCTGCCGCAACGCGCGGCCGGGGTTGCAGTCCTTGCCTCGCTGGTGCAGGCCGGTCACGTGGCAGTGCGGCGACGCTGAAAACGCGCCACAATCTGTCACACTTCAAGCTGCCGTCCATGGCACAGCTCAGTGATCCGCGACGACTTCACCGTTGAAACCTCCGACTGGTCGAACGAACACGACCGCGCCCTGCTCGCGGCGGTGCGCGAGGACGTGTTCGTGCGCGAACAAGACGTTCCGCCGGAAATGGAGCTGGACGAGGACGACCCGCGCAGCCTGCACGTGCTCGCGCGCGCACCGGACGGCACGGCGATCGCCGCCGGCCGCCTGACCCCGGCCGGCAAGATCGGCCGGATGGCCGTGCTCAGGGACTGGCGCGGCCGCGGCGTGGGCAGCGCGTTGCTGCATCTGCTGCTGGAACAGGCGCGCACCCGCGGCATGCCCGAGGTGCGCCTGCACGCACAGGCCGACGCCACCGGGTTCTACCTCAAGCACGGTTTCGAAGTGTCCGGCGAAGACTTCATGGAGGCCGGCATCCTGCACCGGCCCATGCGCATGGCGATCCCGGCTCTGGCCGGGCCGCCCCGCCCTCCTCCGCTGCCGCGACCGGAAGCGAAAGTACTGAGCGTGCAGACCCGCGAGCAATTGATCGAAGCCACGCTGGCGGTGCTCAGCGGCGCACGCCACGAACTGCGCATCCTCGTGCGGGAGCTGGATCCGATGCTGCTGGACGATTCGGCATGCCTTGTCGAACTGCGCCGCATCGCGATCTCGGGGCGCGGCGCCTGCATCCGCGTGCTGGCGCAGGATGTCAGCCGTGCGCAGCACTCCGGCAACCGCATGCTCGACCTGGCGCAGCGCCTGCCCTCGGTCATCCAGTTCCGCCGGCCGGTCGAGGACGTGGATCGCGAGTACCCTTCCGCGTTCATGTGCACCGACGCCGGCGGATACCTGTTTCGACCGGTCGCGCAACGGATGGAAAGCGTCGGTTCGACGTGCGCACCCGGGCGCGCCGCGCAACTCCAGGCGCTGTTCGACCAGGTCTGGGAGCGCTCCGAATCCATGAACGAACTGCGCGCGCTGAAGATCTGAGCGGGGCAAGGCGCAGGCCATGGACGGCCGTGTCGAAGTGAGCTTTCGGCGCCGTCGCATGACGCCGAGCATCGCAGCGCCCAGCGGGAGCAAGGCGCGACTGTTTGAGCACACGGATGTGCGAGTTCGCGCCGGCCCGCTTGGCGCAAGATGCGAGGGGTAGTCGAGCCAACCGGATGTTGGCGAGACCGTCATGCCCGGCGCCAATGGCTTTGGTTACTTTCCCCGAAAGGAAAGGTAACCCGCGCCGCGGGACGGCGCGGAAAAAGACATGGATGTCGAACAGCAAAGACACATGCTCCCGCTTTCGCCCGGATGACCGAAACGCAAGACTCCCCTCCACCCTGCCAAGTGCTTCAGATACCCGCGCGCCCAGCACCCGCCGAGCAACCGGCCCCGGCGTACTGCCTCGCGGGTTCGCCAGCGCAGCCGAAGCCATGGCTTCGGGTAAGCGCGCTGGCTCACTCCCCAAACGGGAGAGGAGAATCGTTGCCGCAGCGCAGCACAAAGCCGGTATAATTTGCGGCTGGCCTTGCGACGGGCGCCGCGCGCCCCGATGTGGTGGACATCCAATGGGTGATGGCGTGAGCGACAGCGACAGCAAGTTGCAGGCTTTGTCTCCGCAACAATTCTTCGAGTCTTCCCAGCTCGGCGGCGGCAACGCCGCGTGGATCGAGCAGCTTTACGAAGACTGGCTGCGCGACCCGCAGTCGGTGCCGCAGCAGTGGCGCGGGTACTTCGACGGCTTCAAGGGCCGCAACGACGTGCCGCACTCGGATGCGATCGCCCGCATCGAACGCGCGCAGAAGCTCAACGGACACGCACGGGCCATCCCCGTGGACGAGGAACACGCGCGCAAGCAGGCCGGCGTGCTGCGCCTGCTGACCGCGTTCCGCTCGCGCGGACATCTGGCCGCGGATCTCGATCCGCTGGCGATCGCGCCGAAAATGCCGGCGCCCGACCTGGACCTGCCCTTCCACGGGCTGGCCGATTCCGACCTGGACACCACCTTCGACTGCGGCACCTTTGCCGGCGGCGGCCAGCGCATGACCTTGCGCGAACTGCGCGACCGCCTGCGCGCGACCTACGCGCGCACCATCGGCGCGGAGTTCATGCACATCAGCGACGTCGAGCAGCGCCGCTGGATCTACTCGCGGCTGGAAAAGGCCAGCGGCGATGCCGGCCTCACCGCCGACGAGCGCAAGCGCGTACTGCACAAGCTCACCGCCGCGGACGGGTTGGAGCGCTATCTCCACACCAAGTACGTCGGCCAGAAGCGCTTTTCGCTGGAAGGCGGCGATTCGCTGATCCCGCTGCTGGACGACCTGGTGCGCCGTGCCGCGAGCCAGGGCGTGCGCGAGCTGGTAATCGGCATGGCCCATCGGGGTCGCCTCAACGTGCTGGTGAACACGCTCGGCAAGCCGCCGGAAAAACTGTTCGAGGAATTCGAGGGCAAGTTCGACCACCCCGACGACCCGGCGCACTCGGGCGACGTGAAGTACCACATGGGCTTCTCCGCCGACGTCGCCACGCCCACCAGCGACGTGCACCTCGCACTGGCGTTCAACCCCTCGCATCTTGAAATCGTCAACCCGGTGGTCGCAGGCTCCGTGCGCGCGCGCCTGACCCGCGCCCACGACGGCTCGCTGAAATGCGCCTTGCCGGTGCTGATCCACGGCGACGCCGCGCTTTCGGGCCAGGGCGTCAACATGGAACTGTTCAACATGTCGCAGACGCGCGGCTTCAGCGTCGGCGGCACCGTTCACCTCGTCATCAACAACAGATCGGGTTCACCACCGATACCACCGACGGCCGCAG
>DASVDY010000121.1:0-7962 GCA_036380855.1 Rhodanobacteraceae bacterium | reverse complement strand
GGTCAACCGGACGCAAATCCCGCTACGCGGTCTTTGCGCCGGTTACCTCGGGCGTTACTAGGCCCCGCATACTTTTGCGCCCCGGTCAAGTGCGGCGCCGGCAACTGGCAGCCGGAGGTGTCGAATGTCCCAACCCGTTTCGCCCGCACAAGTCGCCGCAAGTCTTACGGAGTTCTGGTCCCCGCGTGTGGTCGCGGACCTGGACGATTCGTACGTCAAGGTGGCCAAGGTGCAGGGAACGCTCGCCTGGCACAGCCACGAGAATGAAGACGAGCTCTTCTATGTCCTCAAGGGTTCGCTCACCATCGAAATGGAAGGCGGGTCGGTCGTGCTTCGCGAAGGTGAGGCGTTCGTCGTCCCCAAGGGCGTGCGCCACAATCCCGTCGCGGAGCACGAGTGCCACATCATGCTCATCGAGCGCAAGAGCACGCTGCACACCGGAAGCGAGGTCACTTCCCGCACCCGAAGCCTTGCCGAGCAGCTTCGCCCGATATAGCCATGGGGCAATCGTGGCGCGACCCCTCGAACATCGGCAGCCATGAAGATTTGCCTCGCACCTGTCATCTCGTTGAGGGGATAGCACACATGTCCAATGAGGAGCGGGTTTTGGACCCTGCCGCGGCGCAGGCCTACTACGACCGGTTCGGCAAGAAGCAGGACAGCCAGGGCTTCTACGAAAACCCGGCGCTCGATGAGCTGATCGCTCATGCGGGGTTCGAGGGTTCGCGCCACGTATTCGAGTTTGGGTGTGGCACCGGCAAGTTCGCCGCTCGCCTGCTCGGGGAGCACTTGCCTGCCTCGGCCGACTATCTGGGGTGCGATGTCAGCCCCGTCATGGTCGGCCTCGCGAAGGACCGGCTGGAAGCATTCGGTGATCGAGCCCGGGTGGTCTTGGCCGATGGAGCCATTCGATTTCCTCTCCCGGGGCACTCGGTGGATCGCGTTGTCTGCAGCTACGTTCTGGACCTGCTCTCGGAGGCCGATATCGGGCGTTTCCTCTCGGAGGCGCACCGCGTGCTGATGCCGGGCGGCAGGCTCTGCATCGCCAGCCTGACCCGGGGCGTCGGCCTTCCGTCGCGGATCGTCGCATCGGTGTGGATGTCCGTATTCCGCCTGCGGCCCGCCCTCGTTGGCGGATGCCGCCCGATCCTGGTCCGTGCGTTTGTCGATCCCGAGAACTGGCGGATCGTGCACCGGAGAGTCCTCACACCCTGCGGGGTGCCGTCGGAGGTGCTGGTGCTGGAAACCAAAGGCATGCCCGAGGATGGGTGTTGCCCGCCGGCCGCGTGATCGGCGAGCCGCCGCTCGTGTCGAACGTTGGGCATGAATCGATATGCCCCGGGCTGGCAGGCAGTGGGCTTATCCGGGCCGATCGTTCCGGTCTCTTGATTCTTCTTTCTGCGGCGCCGCCTGTTCCGACGCAATCGCGGTGGCGACATCGCGCGGATAGGTTTTCAGCGCGCGGAACATCACCAGGCCCGCTGCCGCCAGCGTGACCAGCATGATCAGAAAGGTGATGTCGAGGCCGCCGGCACCGTTCGACGCATGACCTTGCGCAGGGGAACCGTTGCCGCCGAAGCCGGCGCTGCCGCCGAACACGCCCGACACCCAGCCGAACAACGGCGGCGCGATCGCCTGGAAGATGTAGAGCAGGGTGGAGCGCACGCCTTCGGCGCGGCCCCATAGCCGCGAGTGCATGATGTCCAGCCGCGCCGCGTCCACGGCCGGGTTGGCGCCGCCCAGGCCCGCCGCAGCGAGGAAGAAGAACGGCGAGGCGACCCACAGCGAAGTGGCAAACAGCCCGGGCACCAGCGCGGCCGCAGCGAGCAGGTAGGCGCCGGCACCGACCAGGATGCGGCCGGTCAGCTTGCCGCGGTCAATCATCTTGTCGGCCAGCGTGCCCGCGACCAGCACGCCCACGATCGCGCCCAGGCCCACGCCGACCGAGAAGGTGCTTGCGGTGGCCTGTGCCAGGTCGAAGCGCCCGCGCACGAACACGATCGCGAAGGTGCGCAGGCCGGTGAAGTAGAAGTAGCCGAGCGCCGAGGCGATGATCAGCGTGCGGTAGGTCGGGATCGAGAGCACGTAGCGGACCGCATCCCACACGGACATGCCGAGCGGATCGCTGTGCAGGATCTGCTCCTCGCGCGGCTCGATGTCCCGCTCCTCGACGATTTCCTCGACCTCGTTGTCGGGCACGTCGCTGCGGGCCGGATCCTGCTGCCGCGTCCTGTCCGGGATGGGGTTCTGGCCGCCGCGCCGCGGTTCGGGCAGCAGCTTGGCGATCATCACCGCGAGGATCAGGCCGAGGAAGGCCAGTATCCAGAACGACGCGCGCCACGACAGGATCGCGGCGACGTTGCCGGAGATCAGGAACCCGAACGCCACGCCGACCAGTTCGCCGGCCAGGATGTAGCCGTAGATGCGGCCGCGCTCGGCCGGGTGGAAGAAGTCGCCGGTGAGCGACGCGATGGCAGGCGAGGCGATTGCGACCACCGCGCCCAGCCCCAGGCGCGTGATCAGCAGCATCGAATACGAAACCGACGCGCCGGCTGCGATCATCGCCAGCGACCACAGCGCGATCGCGATGGTCAGCAGCTTGCCGCGATGCACGCGGTCCACCAGAGCGCCGAAAGGCAAGGTGGTGAGCGCGCTGATGCCCGTGGACACCGCCACCAGCAGGCCGATCTGCAGGTTGCCGATGTGCAGGTCATGCTCGAGCTGCGCGGCGACCGCGCCGACCGTGGCCTTGTCGGCCGCATCCAGCGCCAGCACGCAGGCCAGCAGCGCGACCACGCGCAGGCGCTTGCGCCCGCCGACCAGATTTTCCAGCGGACGCTGGATGTCGTGGCGAAACCAGTCGCGCAGTTTGATGGCGGGGACGATGACCTGCGTGGCCACCGATTCGTTTTCGCGCGCTTCCATCCGTGGCTCGCTGGCGGGGAGTCATTCCCTTTCGTCACATTACATGGAGGCGGGTGGTCTGAGGATGAACGCAATGAGCTCTGGAATTCTCCGTGATGCCGCGACCGTCCACGCCGGATTGAGCATGGGGCCGGCGCGGTGCGGGTGAGCGTGGCCGCCCGGTCGGCGGGCCGGCGCGCCGCGCTGCCGGCGCTTTCGTTGCTGGCGTTCATGATGGCGGTCGGCCCGTTCGGCGATACCGAGTACACGCCGGCGATGCCGCAGATGGCCAAGGCTCTGCACGCCGACTACGGCATGGTGCAGTTCACGATGTCGTCGTACCTCGTCGGCTCGTCCATCAGCCAGCTCGTGTACGGGCCGGCGTCGGATCGTTTCGGGCGACGGCCGGTGATGCTGGTGGGCGCGGTGATCCTGATCCTCGGTGCGGCGTTGTGCATGGTCAGCCTTTCGATCTGGCCGCTGATCGCGGGCCGGCTGGTGCAGGGCGTGGGCGCATGCGCGGGCGGCGTGATCGCCGACGCGGCGGTGCGCGATGCGTTTCCCGCCGAGCGCAGGCAACGCGTGTACGCCAAGCTCAACGCGGCCTTCGCGCTGGCGCCGGCGATCGGCCCGGTGGTCGGCACCTGGGTTGCGCATGCGTTCGGCTGGCATGCCAACTTCGCGATCCTGGTCGGGTTGTCGCTGCTGCTGGGCGGACTGGTGTGGTTCTTCCTTCCGGAAACCAATCGCAAGCTCGATCAACGCGCGCTGGAACTTTCGCGCCTGTGGCGCAACGGCCGCGACGTGGTGACCACGCGCGGGTTCCTGTTCTACGTGGTGATCGGCGGCTTGTGCGTGGGCGTGGTCTACACGGCGCTGATCGGCGCGCCGGATCTGGTGATCAACGTGCTCGGCATGGGCAGCAGCGCGATCGCGATCGTGGCCGGCGCGATCCTGCTCGCGTTCGTGATCGGCGCGGGTTCGTGCGCATGGCTCACGCACCGCGTGCCGAACCTGTGGATCATCGCTGCCGGACTGGCGATCGTCCTGATCGGCGCGCTGGCGCTGCTGGCCGTGGCGGTGCTGGCCGATGGGCACGGCAGCTTCGGCGACTACCTCGCCTCCA
Organism: Rhodanobacteraceae bacterium; assembly: GCA_036380855.1. Taxonomy (GTDB): domain Bacteria; phylum Pseudomonadota; class Gammaproteobacteria; order Xanthomonadales; family Rhodanobacteraceae; genus 66-474. The sequence continues at coordinate 3,932 of DASVDY010000121.1, read as the reverse complement.
TCGCGTTCTGTTTCGTGGGCGTGGGACTGGTCGTGCCGGTGAGCACGGCCAGGGCGATGGCGCCGTTCGGCGAGAATGCCGGTGCGGCGTCCTCGCTGATGGGCTTCATCCGCATGGGCGTGGCCGCGCTCGGCACGATCGCGATGAGCGCGATGCACAAGGGCAGCGTCTACGACATCCCGATCGTGTTCCTGGCGCTGGTCGGCGTGGCGATCGTGCTGTACGCGGGCTATCTGATCGTGCGTGGAGCGCCGCCGGAGCCATCGCGAACGAAGTAGGGCGGGTTTCAACCCGCCGCACGCGGCGCTTGCATGGCAACACGACGGCGGGTCAAGACCCGCCCTACCTCCTGCACGGTGCGCAGCCCCGGAAAGACGAAGGTGAAGTGGCTACTTCGCCTTCGAGATGCTGAAGCAGGTAGCCTGGATGGAGGCGCGTAGCGCCGGAATCCGGGTGCCGCCAGAGCGGCCCGGATTCCGCTACGCTCCATCCGGGCTACACGGTTCGATCCGATCGGATCACTTCGCCTTCGAGATGCTGAAGCTCTCGAAGCCTGCGCCGATGTCCCAACCCTGGCCGTTGCCGGTCAGCGACATGGACACGTTGCCCTTGGTCATGGCCGCGGCATGGCCGCTGTGCACCACGCCCACGTGCGCGTTGGCGGTGGCATAGCTGCCCAGGATCTGCTGGATGTCGGTGACGTGGCTGAAGGTGGCGCGGCCGTCGGTGAGTTTGTATTTGCCGACCGTGAGGCCACCGCCCTTGGCGTCAATCTTCACCGGCATGGATTCGCCGTTGCTGCAGGTGACCGTGCCGGTCCCGTCCGCGGTCTGGTAGATGATGGACCAGCCGCTGAGCGTGAAGTCCATGTGGCACTTGATTTCGGGTGCGGCCGAAGCGGCGGACGCCGCCAGGCCCAGGCCGAGCGCGGACAGCAGCGCGAACGGCAATGCCTTGCTTTGCATGATGACCCTCCTTGGTGATGAGCGGTTTTTAACTCTGGCATCGAGCCGCTGAATAACACGGAAATCCTCAATCGAGCGTGAGGGTGGCGGATTGTCGAATCGGGCGGGCGCCGCTCGTCGTCCTCCTGAAGGCCGGCGACGCCGGTCAGCAAGGAACCGCCATGCACCTGAATCCGTACCTGTTCTTCGACGGCGACTGCGAAGCCGCCTTCACGCTTTACGCGCAGGTCCTGCGCGGCGAGATCGAGATGCTGATGCGCTACGGCGAGGCACCGGGCAGCGAGTGCCATCCCGACGTGCGCGATCGCGTGATCCACGCCTGCCTGAAGTTCGGCGGGCAGCGGCTGATGGGCTCGGATGCGTGCCCGCCGCAACATCCGTACACGAAGGTGGAGGGATTTTTCGTCTGCGTGAACGTGGATTCGGTCGTCGAGGCGCGGCGCATCTTCGGCGCATTCGCCGAGGGCGGCCGGGTGCTGGCGCCGCTGGACAAGACCTTCTTCGCCGAAGCCTGGGGCATGCTGGTGGACCGTTTCGGCACGCCGTGGATGATCAACTGCGTAAAGGAGGCCTGATCCCTTATCCTTCGCTTTCCTCTCGAGACGGAGCGCGGGCATGGCCTATCTGCTGCTGATCCTGGAACAGCGAGGCGATCGCGACCGGCGCACGCAGGCCGAAGGCCAGGCGGCGTACGACAGCATGTCGCGCTGGCGCGACACACTGCGCGAGCGCGGACTGCTGCAGACCGCCGAAGCGTTGCGGCCGGATCGCGATGGCGTGCGCCTCAGCAAGCGCGACGGCAAGCGCACCATCGTGGATGGGCCGTTCGCCGAATCCAAGGAGATGGTCGGCGGCTTCTTCCTTCTGAATTGCGAGACGAAGGATCAGGCCGTGGCGATCGCCGAGGAGTGTCCTGCGGCCGAATACGCGACCGTGGAGGTGCGCGAGCTGGCGCCTTGTTACGTGGTCTGAGCGGAAGATCGCCTCGCGGGCGCTGTTGGTTGAGAGTGCAGCCATGGATGGCCGCTTCCTGACCTTCGCAAGCATGGACGACCGCGCGGGCTTGTGGTGTGATCGGCGGCCATGACGACCGACATCCATCGCAGCATCGAAGCCATCTGGCGCATCGAGTCGCCGAAGCTGATCGCGACTCTCGCGCGCATGCTGCGCGACGTGGGCCAGGCCGAGGAGCTGGCGCAGGATGCGCTGGTCACGGCGCTGGAACGCTGGCCCGAAACCGGCGTGCCGGACAACCCCGGCGCCTGGCTGATGACCACGGCCAAACACCGCGCGATTGATCAGCTCCGGCGCGACAAGCTGCTCGAACGCAAGCACGAGCAGCTCGGCTACGAGATGGAAGCGGGGCAGGGCGATCACGGCCTGGAATCGGCCATGGATCTCGACGACGACATCGGCGACGACCTGCTGCGGCTGATCTTCACCGCGTGCCATCCGGTGTTGTCGGTCGAGGCGCGCGTGGCGCTCACGCTGCGGATGCTCGGGGGCCTCACCACGGCGGAGATCGCGCGCGCGTATCTCGTTCCCGAGCCGACCATCGCGCAACGCATCGTGCGTGCCAAGCGCACGTTGTCGAAAGCGCAGGTGCCCTTCGAGGTGCCGCGTGCGGAGGAACGCGCCGAGCGCTTGTCCGCCGTGCTGGAAGTGATCTACCTCATTTTCAACGAGGGCTACGCCGCGACCGCGGGCGAGGACTGGCTGCGTCCCGCGCTGGTCGAGGACGCGCTGCGGCTCGGTCGCGTGCTCGCCGGGCTGATGCCGGGCGATCCGGAAGTGCACGGGCTGCTGGCGCTGATGGAGATCCAGGCTTCGCGCCTGCACGCGCGGGTGGATGCGAGCGGCGCGCCGATCCTGCTGCCGGACCAGAACCGTGCGTTGTGGGACCGGCTGCTGATCCGCCGCGGACTGACCGCGCTGGCGCGCGCGGAAAAACTGGGTGGGCGCGGCGTGTACGTGTTGCAGGCGAAGATCGCGGCTTGTCATGCGCGTGCGGTGGCGCCGGATCGGACGGATTGGCCACAGATCGCCGGACTGTATGCGCAGCTCGCCGCGATCGCACCCTCGCCGGTGATCGAGCTGAACCGCGCGGTGGCCGTGGCGATGGCGCAGGGGCCCGCGCGCGGACTGGAGATCGTGGATGCGTTGCGCGACGAACCGTTGCTGCAGAACTATCACCTGCTGCCGAGCGTGCGCGGCGACCTGCTTCGCAGGCTGGGCCGCGGCGAAGAGGCGCGCGCCGAATTCGAGCACGCCGCGGCACTCGCGCAGAACGCGCGCGAACGCGCATTGCTGTTGAAGCGGGCCGCGGAGTGCGCCGGCGCCTGAAGCCTTTTCCGCGCGGCGGGAGAGGTGAAGAAAGTTGCCGGAAATTTCGATGCAGGATTCACATCCGTCTCACCGCGAATCCGGAACAATTGCATCGCGGTTGCAGGGAAGCGGAGGGATGGTCACCCATCCCGAGTGGGCAAGGAAGCCCCGAGCCTCGGAAGCGCGCCGCACCAACGTCAACGCCGGTTGCCGCAAGGCAACCGGCGCCGTTTTATCCGGCGCCGCCGATCCGCACGACTCGCTCGTCGCGGCCCGCCCCGCTCAGGTCGCACCCTGTCCGGGCGTCCGGTCGGCGTGGCTCTTGACCTCGCCGCGCCGCACGCGCACGCGATCCTGCACGCGCCGGCGCGCGGCATCGAAGGCATCGGCGATGGCGCAATACGGATCCTCGTAGCGCGGATCGAGCGCCGGCTCGTTGCTCGCATCGAGCTCGCAGCCATACATCACCACGTGCACGCTCGCATTGAAGCGTCGCCCCTGGTGGTGCCTGCGTTCGACCGATTCGATCGCAACCCGGCAGGCGAGGATGTCGCCGGCGAAACGCTCCAGCCGCTCCGTGTGCTTGAGGGCCGCACTGCGCAACGCCTCGGAAGGCTCGACGCCGCGGAAGACGATGGTCGC
>DASVDY010000120.1:0-6114 GCA_036380855.1 Rhodanobacteraceae bacterium | reverse complement strand
CGCTGCTTTTCCTCTTCCATGAAGGGCAGCAGCCAGGCGACGGCCTTCTTCATCACGCGCGCGGATTTCACCACTTGCGGCAGGAACATCTTGCCGGCGCCGAACAGGTCGCCGACCACGTTCATGCCGTCCATCAGCGGGCCTTCGATCACGTCCAGCGTGCGTGGCGACAGCTTGCGCACTTCCTCGGTGTCCTCGACCACGTACTGGTCGATGCCGTGCACCAGTGCGTACTCCAGCCGCTTCGCGACCGGCAGTTCGCGCCAGGCCAGCGCATCGCCGTTGTCCTTCTCCTTCGCGCCCTTCTTGTACCGTTCGGCGATGTCCATCAACCGCTCGGTCGCGTCAGTGCGCCGGTTCAGCACCACGTCCTCGACGCGCTCGCGCAGTTCGGGATCGAGGTCGTCGTAGATCGCCAGCGCGCCGGCGTTGACGATGCCCATGTCCATGCCGGCCCGGATCGCGTGGTAGAGGAACACGCAGTGGATCGCCTCGCGCACGGCGTTGTTGCCGCGGAACGAGAACGACACGTTCGAGACGCCGCCGGAAATGTGCGAATGCGGGAAGCGCTTCTTCAGCTCCTTCGCCGCCTCGATGAAATTCACCGCGTTGTCGGCGTGTTCCTCGATGCCGGTGCCGATCGGGAAAATGTTGGAATCGAAGATGATGTCTTCCGGCGGGAAGCCGACCTTTTCGGTGAGCAGTCGGTAGGAGCGCCCGCAGATCTCCAGCCGCCGCGCGACCGTGTCCGCCTGGCCCTGCTCGTCGAAGGCCATTACCACCACCGCCGCGCCGTAGCGCAGGATCTTGCGCGCCTGTTCCAGGAACGGGCCTTCGCCTTCCTTCAGCGAGATCGAGTTGACCACACCCTTGCCCTGCAGGCATTTCAGGCCGGCCTCGATGACGCTCCATTTGGAGGAATCCACCATCACCGGGATGCGGGCGATGTCGGGCTCCGCCGCGATCAGGCGCAGGAACTTCACCATCGCCGCCTCCGCGTCGAGCAGCCCTTCGTCCATGTTGACGTCCAGGATCTGCGCGCCGTTGGCGACCTGCTGGCGCGCCACCTCGACTGCCTCGTCGTAGCGGTCTTCCTTGATCAGTTTCTTGAACTGCGCCGAGCCGGTGACGTTGGTGCGCTCGCCGATGTTGATGAAGTTCAACTCGGGGGTGATCACCAGCGGCTCGAGGCCACTGAGGCGGGTATGGCGGGATTGCATGTCTGCGGAGGCCATCAGTGTGCGCGAAACCAATCCCTTTCCCCGCTTGCGGGGGAAGGTGCCCGAAGGTCGGATGGGGGGATGTGAACCGTTCGGCGATGTTTGCCCCCACCCCGACCCTCCCCCGTAAACGGGGGAGGGGGAACCACGCGTTCAGCCGTTGTACTCACGCTGCGATCCGTCGCGCGTGCGGCAACGCCCGTGGCGGCACGTCGCGCACGGCCTCGGCGATCGCCGCGATATGCGCGGGCGTGGTGCCGCAGCAGCCGCCGACCAGGTTCAGCAGGCCGGAGCGCGCGAACTCTCCCAGTGTCCGGGCCATTTCTTCCGGGGTTTCGTCGTAACCGCCGAACGCATTGGGCAGGCCCGCGTTCGGGTGCGCGCTCACGTAGCAATCGGCCACGCGCGCAAGCGTTTCGACGTGCTCGCGCAGGTCCTTCGCGCCGAGCGCGCAGTTCAGGCCGGCCGACAACGGATGCGCGTGCGCCACCGAGTACCAGAACGCCTCGGCGGTCTGGCCGGACAGCGTGCGGCCCGAGCGGTCGGTGATCGTGCCGGAGATCATGATCGGCAGGCGCCCGCCGACCTCGTCGAACACGCCCTGGATCGCGAACAGCGCGGCCTTGGCGTTCAGCGTGTCGAAGATGGTTTCGACCATCAGCACGTCGCTGCCGCCCTCGATCAGGCCTCGCGCGGCTTCCGCGTAGGCGCTTTCGAGTTCGTCGAAATCCACGTTGCGGAAACCGGGGTTGTTGACGTCCGGCGACAGCGACGCGGTGCGGCTGGTCGGGCCGAGAACGCCGATGGCGAAGCGCGGGCGGTCCGGTGTCTCGCGTCCCATTTCGTCGCAGGCCGCGCGCGCGAGTTTCGCGCCTTCGCGGTTCAACTCGCGCACCAGATGTTGCAGGCCGTAGTCGGCCTGGCTGATGGAGGTGGAATTGAAAGTGTTGGTCTCGACCAGGTCCGCGCCGGCGCGCAGGTAGGCCAGGTGGATATCGCGGATCAGGTGCGGCTGGGTCAGCGACAGCAGGTCGTTGTTGCCGCGCAGGTCGCGCGCGCAGTGCTCGTCGTGTTCGTGGTCATGGTGCGCATCGCAGCCGGCGACGAAGCGCTGGCCCCGATAGCCGTGCTCGTCCAGCGCATGCGCCTGCAGCATCGTGCCCATCGCACCATCCAGCACCAGGAGGCGCCGCGAAAGCGCCTCTTCCAGTCTGGCGACGCGATCGGGATGCAACCAGGGCAGGGTGTTCGCCATCGTGTGACTCCAGCGCTGTCGGTCCGCAAATCAACGCGAACAAATGCGAATCAAAGATGCAGTTGTTCCTGCTCCATTCGCGTGGTTTGCGTTCATTCGCGGACTATTGCTCTTGTTCAATTGGACTTCCTGGCAAGCAGGCTCAGTACTTCGAAATGCGGCGGCCGCGCCTCGCGCGACACCTTCGCGCAATGCAGCACTTCCAGCCCGGCCTTGCGCGCGAAGCCGGTCAGCTCCTCGCGCCGGAAGCCCAGGTTGCGGTGATCGAAGGGCGCCACCGCCGCGCGGTGCGCGTGCTTCGCGAGCGTTGCGGCCAGCAGCCGTCCGCCGGGTTTCAGCATGCGCGCGGCTTCGGCCACCGCCTTCGCCGGCTGTTCGCTGTAGGTCAGTGCGTGCATCATCAGCACCAGGTCGAAGCGGCGTTTGCCGAGGTCGAGCGCGTGCATGTCGCCCTCGACCACTTCCACGTTGCGGAATGACTTCAGGCGCTCGCGTGCGGCGGTCACCACGCGCTCGCTGGAATCCACGCATACGATCGAATGCGCATGCGGCGCCAGCAGTTCGGCCAGCACGCCGTCGCCGGAAGCGATGTCCAGCACGTCGCCGGTTTCGAGCAATTGCAGCAGGGTGCGCGCAAGCGTTTCCCAGGTGCGGCCGGGCGAGTAATGGCGCTCCATGTCGCCGGCCACGCTGTCGGCCCAGCCGCGTTCGCGCGCGCGCCGCGCCAGGACATTCGGCAATCGTTGTGCATCGCTCGCCAGCAGCGCGTCGTCCACGCCCTGTTCCAGCGCACCCAGCAGTTCCGATGCGCCATCGGCGTCGGCATCGTTGATCCGGTAATACGCCGAGACGCCGGCGCGGCGGTCGCGCACCAGCCCGGCTTCCTTGAGCTTGGCCAGGTGTGTGGAAACGCGCGGCTGGGCCAGCCCGAGCACGGCGGAAATCTCGGCCACGGTCAGCTCCTCGCGCCGCAGCAGCGCCAGCAGCCGCACCCGGGTGGAATCCGAGAGCAGCCGGAGCAGGGACGTGGCTTCCGCGAGATCCATCGCATCTTTATATCAGGATAGAGAGATAAATTAAATGCCATGCGCGATTGCAGGTGGGGTTTGGGGCTGCGTCACGCTGTAACCGACGCCTTCCGAGGGCGCGGCCGAGCCTGGCTGCTTGGGTGTTGCGGCGGGTACTGACGGTTGGGTGGAACTCGCCTGCATTCGACCAAACACGCGGTATGCTTTTCGTTCGTTCCTCGGGAAATGGGCCGATGCGAGGCTTGGGTCGGGTTCTGGCGATAGTGCTCGTGGCGGTCGCGCCTGCGTTTGCCGACTCGCATTGGCAGGCGGATGCGAATCTTTTCCTTCGCGAATCCGCGCCGACGGGCGGCTATCCCTACCGGATCTACGTGCCGCCGCGCGTCGGACCACACGAAAAGCTTCCGTTGATCGTGTTCCTGCACGGCTCCGGGCAGAACGGCGACAACAACGAGGACCAGATCGCCGAGGGTGCCAATGGCGCGATGCAGTTGCTGGATGTCGCGCGCGACCGGCACAGGCGCATCCTGTTCGCCGCGCCGCAGTCGCCGCAGGATTACTGGGTGCCGGCCAGGGTCATGGCGGTGATCGCCGACATCGAAAGGCGCTGGCCGGTGGATCGCAACCGTATCGTGCTGACCGGCCTGTCCAGCGGCGGCACCGGCGTGTGGGATGTCGCCAAGGCCTGGCCCGATCGCTTCGCCGCGCTGGTGCCGATGTCCGGCATGACCGAACCCGCGGGCCTCGCCTCGATCGCGCGGGTGCCCGAATGGGTGTTCCATTCGGCGGATGACGACGACACCGACGTGGAAACCGGCGCGGGTGGCGCGATGGTCGGCTCGCGCGCGGTGGTGAGGGACTTGCGGGAAGCCGGCGGGCACCCTTGCTACACCGAATATCTGCACGGTCCGGTGGATCCCGATCCGCACGTGATCTGGCCGCGTGCCTACGCCACGCCGGGCCTGCTCGACTGGATGCTGGCGCAGCGGCGCGGGCATCCCGACAGGACCTGCCCGGCCGAAGCTCCAAACTGAGTTAAAATCTCGAGGTTTGCCGAGCGCATTCGAAGCTCGCGCGCCGCACGGGAGAACGCCGATGGATTTCCATTTCACCGAAGAGCAGTTGCAGATCCAGTCTATCGCGCGCGAATTCGCGCAGAAGCGCATTGCGCCGGTGGCGGCGGAGTTCGACAAGTCCGGCCAGTTCCCGCTGGACAACATCCGCGAAATGGGCCAGCTCGGCCTGATGGGCATCGAGGTGCCGACGGAGTACGGTGGCGCCGGGATGGACTCGGTCGCCTACGCGCTGGCGATGATCGAGATTGCCGCCGCCGACTGCGCGCACTCGACCATCATGAGCGTCAACAACACGCTCTACTGCAACGGCCTGCTGAAGTTCGGCAACGAGGCGCAGAAGAAGAAGTACGTCACCCCGATCGCCTCGGGCGAGGCCATCGGTGCGTTCGCACTGACCGAGCCGCAGTCCGGCTCCGACGCGACCGCCATGCGCTGCCGCGCCGTGAAGCAATCCGACGGCAGTTTCCTCATCAACGGCAAGAAGAGCTGGATCACGTCCGGCCCGGTCGCGAAGTACATCCTGTTGTTCGCGATGACCGATCCGGACAAGCAGGCGCGCGGCATCACCGCCTTCATGATCGACACGGATCGTGCGGGATTCCACCGTGGCAAGACCGAACCCAAGCTCGGCATCCGCGCCTCGGCGACCTGCGAGATCGAGTTCGCCGACTATCGCGCCAATCCGGACGAGGTCATCGGCGAGGAAGGCCACGGCTTCAAGATCGCGATGGGCGTGCTGGATGCCGGCCGCATCGGCATCGCTTCCCAGGCCGTCGGCCTGGCGCGCGCGGCCTACGAAGCGACCCTGGAATACGCGCGCGAACGCAAGGCGTTCGGGCAGCCGATCGGGTCGTTCCAGATGATCCAGCAGAAGATCGCCGACATGAAGTGCAAGCTGGACGCGGCGCTGTGGTTGACCCTGCGCGCGGCCTGGACCAAACAGGAGGCGGCGAAGACCGGCGGGCGGTTCTCGACCGAGGCGGCGGTCGCCAAGCTCACCGCATCGGAGGCTGCGATGTGGATCACCCATCAGGCGGTGCAGGTGCACGCCGGCATGGGTTATTCCAAGGAGATGCCGCTGGAGCGTTACTTCCGCGACGCCAAGATCACCGAGATCTACGAAGGCACCTCGGAAATCCAGCGCCTCGTGATCGCGCGCAACGAAACCGGATTGCGGTAACCCGGCATCGCGAAACTCCCCCGGTCCCGATTACTCCGCCGGTTCGGCGAAGCCCGGGTCGTCGAACTGGCTCGCGTATTTCGCCAGCGCCTCGCGCATCGGCGGAATTGCATCCAGCTTCTTCGGATCGGCCTGCAGCGCCGCCGCGTGCTGCAGCAGCGGCCCGATGATCAGATGCAGCGCTTCATCCGCGTCCGGCGGCAGCTTGCAGTTGGAGATGATGGTGTTGACGTGGCCGATGATCTGCCCGGCCAGCTGTGTCACTGTTTTCGGATCGAGGTGGCCATGCTCGTAATGCCCGAGCGCCGACACCTCGCCGCGGATCTCCCGCATCTGCTGCCGCAGCGTGGCGTCG
>DASVDY010000119.1:0-3019 GCA_036380855.1 Rhodanobacteraceae bacterium | reverse complement strand
CACGGGCCAGATCCTGGAAAGCTCCGCGTTCAGCGCGATGAAGTTCTCTTGCCCCGCCGGAACGTCGTCTTCCGGGAATATCGCGTTCGCCGGGCATTCCGGTTCGCACAGCGTGCAGTCAATGCACTCGTCCGGATCAATCGCCAGGAAGTTCGGGCCTTCGTGGAAGCAATCCACCGGGCACACTTCCACGCAATCGGTGTACTTGCACTTGATGCAGTTGTCGGTGACGACGAAGGCCATGGCTCGATAGCGGATGGTGGGTTGTGGACGGTGCTGGCTGGCGCCGGGATTGCCAGCGCGAATTCGATTCTAGGACCGCCTTCGCGTTTGCGGCTTGACCCCGGTCAAAAGCAGCCCTCCATTAAGCAGCGGAACCTCCGCAAGGCGCCGCGGGCGAAGCGGCTTTGCGCGGATTCCGGCATGGCGCTCCCTACGAGAATCGAACTCGTGTTTTCGCCTTGAGAGGGCGACGTCCTGGACCGCTAGACGAAGGGAGCGGCGCGTGCGGCAGCGCGCTAGTATAACGGACTCGCCGGCGTCCAGCGGCCCCACAGGAACGATCGTTTGCCAGCCTCCAGCACGGAAGCCCTCCCCGTACCGGCCGCGCCGCGGATCATCCCGCGCGCGGAGCACAGCGTTTCCCGCAGGAACATCAGCCGCGGCGCACTGAAGGTGCTGTACGGGTTGCACGAGAACGGCTATCGCGCATGCCTGGTCGGCGGCGCGGTACGCGACCTGCTGCTGGGCGGGCACCCCAAGGATTTCGACATCGCGACCAACGCCACGCCGGAGGAGGTCAAGCGCATCTTCCGCAACTGCCGGCTGATCGGCCGCCGGTTCCGGCTGGCGCACGTGATCTTCGGGCCGGAGATCGTGGAGGTGGCGACTTTCCGCGGCACCGGCGTGGAAGGCGAGGGCGACCGCCACATGATTGATGGCCGCCTCGTGCGCGACAACGTTTGGGGCACGATCGAGGAGGACGCGCTGCGCCGCGATTTCCGCGTGAACGCGCTGTATTACGACATTGCCGACTTCAGCGTGATCGATTTCGTCGGCGGCATGGAAGACCTGGAGCAGCGCCGCCTCCATCTGATCGGTGATCCGGAATTGCGCTACCGCGAGGATCCGGTGCGCATGCTTCGGGCCGCGCGGCTGGCCGCCAAGCTCGGCTTCGCCATTGATCCCACGGCTTCCGCGCCTTTTGCAACGCTCGGACACCTGCTGGGCGAGGCGCCGTCGGCACGCCTGTTCGACGAAACCATGAAGATGTTCATGGCTGGGCATGGCCTCGCCAGTTTCCGCATGCTCGAGAAGTGCGACCTGCTGAAGCACCTGTTCCCGGGCACCGCGCGCGCGCTGGCGCGCGACGAGCACGGCGCGTTGCGCAGCCTGGTCGAGAGCGGCCTGGCCGGCACCGATGCGCGGGTGCGCGAGGACAAGCCGGTCACGCCGGCGTTCCTGTTCGCGGTGCTGCTGTGGGGCGAGGTGTATTCGCTCGCGCGCGGCCAGCAGGCCGAAGGCGTGGAGCGCGCGCTGGCCTGGCAACGCGCCGCGCACAAGGTCATGGCCGAGCAGACCGAACGGGTGGCGATCCCGCGCCGCTTCAGCTACGCGATGGAGGAAATCTGGGCGCTGCAACCGCGCTTCGCGGAGCGCACGAAAAAGCGCGTGTTCCGGTTGCTGACCCATCCGCGCTTCCGCGCGGCCTACGATTTCCTGCTGCTGCGCGCGGCCGAGTCGGAGGAGTTGCGCGAACGCGGCGAGTGGTGGACGCGGGTGCAGACGCTGCAACCGGCGCAGCTCGATCAAGCCCTGCAGAGCGTGGCGCGTGCGCCGGCAAAACCACCGCAAGAACACGGCGAAGCTGTGGAAGGCCCCGCGGCCCCGCGCAAACGTCGCCGCCGGCGCGGCGGGCGCGGGCGCGGCAAGTCCAGATCCGGATCCGCGCCTGCCGCGGACGATCCGGCCTCGGAATGACGCGCGCCTACGTCGCCCTCGGCAGCAACCTGGACGATCCGCGCGCGCAGGTACTGCGCGGATTCGACGCGTTGTCGCGCTTGCCTGGTTCGCAACTGCTCGCGCGTTCACGGCTGTATCGCAGCGCGCCGTGGGGCGTCGCCCGGCAACCGGATTTCGTCAATGCCGCCGCCGAACTCGAAACGGCGCTCGCCCCGCGCGAACTGCTGGATGCGTTGCTCGGCATCGAGCGCGCCGCCGGCCGGGACCGTGGTGGCCCCCGCTGGGGTCCGCGCGTGCTCGACCTGGACCTGCTGCTTTACGGCAACTTCCAATGCGAGGAGCCGGGCTTGACCCTGCCGCATCCGCGCCTGCACGAACGCGCCTTCGTGCTGCTGCCGCTCAACGATCTGGCGCCTGACCTCGAAGTGCCCGGCCGCGGCCGTGTGCACGAATTACGGGCCGGCGTGGATGCGGGCGGCTGCGAGCCGCTGGCTTGACGCTTGCGTCGCGGGGATAATCCGCGTTTCGCCCAGGGATGACCATCCATGTACGTGCAAGCCGCCGATGCGCCCAAACGCAAGCCGGTCACCGTGCCGGGGTTGCGCGACATGAAGGCCCGGGGCGAGAAGATCGTCGCGCTCACCTGCTACGACGCCAGCTTCGCCGCGCATCTGGAGGCCGCAGGCGTGGACATCGCTTTGGTCGGCGATTCGCTGGGCATGGTGGTGCAGGGGCGCGCGAGCACGCTGCCGGTCACGCTGGACGACATGGTCTATCACACCGCGCTTGCCGCGCGTGGCCTTTCGGCGACGCTGCTGATCGCCGACCTGCCGTTCATGAGCTACCGCGACGTGCCGCACGCGCTGGCGTCCGGCGCGCGCCTGGTTGCCGAAGGCGGTGCGGCGATGGTGAAGCTTGAAGGCGGCGCAGACTGGGCCTGCGAGGCGATTGCCGCGCTCAGCGCGCGCGACGTGCCGGTGTGCGCGCACCTGGGGCTGACGCCGCAATCGGTGCACAAGCTCGGCGGCTACCGCATGCAGGGCAAGAGCGCCGATGC
>DASVDY010000118.1:0-2718 GCA_036380855.1 Rhodanobacteraceae bacterium | reverse complement strand
TGGGCATCGCGGGCGGCAGCAATGAAATGGAACTGTGCGTATGCGACAGCGGCGAAGGCATCGCCGCACACGAGCTCCAGCGGATTTTCGATCCGTTCGTGCAGGTCGGCGAGAAGCACGGCGCCGCCGGACTGGGCCTGGCGCTGTGTCGCGAGATCGTCGAGCGCCGTGACGGCCGGATCGAGGTCCAGTCTCAGCCGGGCGTGGAAACCCGGTTCTGCGCCTACCTGCCATTGCGGGTGGGATCCAATACCGGCGAGATGGCGCGAGTGGAGGCCTGAACCGGATGCGCACGGCGTGCCCGTGCGGGACAGACGTCCTTACATGATGCCCTGCACGCCGGCACCGAAGGCGGTGACGAACCGCGCGATGATCGCCGTGAGCGACAGGTTCACTTCGGGGAAGTCGCCGACCGAGTCGTAGCACTTGGAAAAATCCGGGTCGCTGGGCGGCACCGGGTCGCAGCCGGGCTTGAGCTCGTAGCTGGTCGCGTAATCCCACGGCCAGAGGTCGAAGATCGGCAGGTGCCGCGAGACCTCGCCGATCGCGTTGCTGACGTCGCCGATCACCGGGATCGGGTGGCGCGGCGCGATCAGCCAGGCATTCTGCGGCTGGGTGGCGACCATGATGTCTGCGCGCAGCGCGGCGGCGAACTTCGGGTCGTACACGATCACGCCGGCCTCGGTGTTGTAGTTGGCCGAACGTGGATCGAAATTGTGCGAGCCGACCATCGCCACGCGGCCGTCCACCACCAGCGACTTGGCGTGCAGGCTGATGCGCGGGCCGGTGTCGGGCTGGATCGGCACCGCGCCGCGACGGCCGCCGATGCCTGCCGCGGCATTCCCGCCCGACAGGGCGGCGTAGTCGGCCACTATTTGCGGCGCGTCGAGCGGATGCGGCTTCAGCTCGTGGATGTCGAAGCCGTAGTCCACCAGGAATTTCTTGCGGTGCTTGTAGGAGAGCGCATACACCGGCAGCGCGTCGGTGGACGCCAGCGAGTTGGTTGACACCAGCACGTGCACCGGCGGTTCGCGCTTCTGCAGCCTTTTGAAGATGTCGCCGGCGCGATCGGTCAAGACGAGATAGGGCGTCTGCAACACCACCTCATGCTGCGCGCCGCCGAGCAACTTCATCAGGTCGCGAGTCAGCGCCTTGGCGTCGCGCCCGTGCTCGTTCCGGGTTTTCGAGGGGAGGTCGTAGAAGTAGTCCACCCGGCCCACCGCCATGCTGGAATCGGTGAGGTGCGTGCGCAGGAATGCCGGATCCTCGGCTTCCGCCTGCACGCGCGCAACGCGTTGCGGAAAGCCGTAGACGGGGGTCACCCACGGTTGCGCGTCGAACGGGTGCGCCAGGATGCGCGCGTTGGCATCGCGCAGGTGCGTGAGCGGCACCGAGCGCGGATGGTTCCAGAAGATGTCGAAGCTCTCGGCCATCTGCCGCGCGGCAGGCCCGGCGACCAGCACGTCGCGGTCGAGGAAGTCGAGCTGCGGATCCCAGTCGTAGTAGCGATCCTCGTAATTGCGCCCGCCGGTGATGCCCACTTCGCCGTCCACCAGGAACAGTTTGTTGTGCATGCGCTGGTTGAAGCGGCGGAAACGGAACAGCACGCTGGCGGTGTACTCGGCGAAATTGGCCCGCGCCTTGTCGAAGGTGGGGTTGTAAAGGCGGATCTCCAGGTTGGTGCTGGCGCGCGCCAGCCGCGAAAGCAGCGCCGGATCGTTGAGCGAGCCCAGCTGGTCGGCGAGGATGCGCACCTTCACGCCGCGGCGCGCGGCGTTGACCAGTTCGTCCAGCACCAGCAAGCCCGCGTCGTCCTTGCTCCAGATGTAGGTCTGGATGTCTATGGACTTGCGCGCGGCGCGGATCAGGTTGATGCGCGCCGCCAGCGCATCCTCGCCGACTTCCAGCAGCGTGGCCTCGTTGTGCGGATGCCCGGGGCTCGACTGCGCGATCGCCGCCCTGGCCTGGTCCAGGAAAGGGGAAGGCCGGGCACACGCATCGGCCCTGTGGCAATCCAGGCGCCGATCCACGCTGGCCGCGACGATCGCGTCGGCGCGATGGATGCGCTTGGGCGACAGCGGCACGCAGCCGCCCAGCAACACGGCCAGCGCGCACAGGAGCAGCAATTGGCGTCGCAGCATCGTTCGTCTCCCCGGGCCGATGATGCTACCGCGGTTGCTGGAGCATGATGTCCAGATCCAGCGCCACCTTGTCGGACAACAAGCCACGGTGCGCGCGCATGTCGAAGGCGCTGCGCGAGAGCGTGCCGCGCACGCGGATCGGGCAGGCCAGCGGCTGCCCTGGGCACGCCGAAGGCAGCAGCGTGAACTGCACCCAGCGACGCTGGCCGTGCAGATCCAGCACGCCGACCAACGCCCCGCCTTCGCGCAGCGTCGCATCGGCGAACGGGTATGACTCGAAATGGATGAGCGGATAGTGCGCCACGTCGAAGAAGCGCGGGCCGCGCGCTTCCTCGAGCGTGTGCGCGTCGTCCATGTCGAGGCTGCCGGCATCAATCCAGGCCTCCACGCTGTCGCGATCGGCGTCGTTGCGGCGCAGCTCGCCATGCACGCCGTCGAACCGCCCGCGCTCGTGGGTGAACCACAGCGTGCGTACGCTGAATCGCGCCGAGGAATGCGCGTCGTCTATCGGCCAGACTTCCGACGCGGCCGCGGAGCCGCACGCCAGTGCCAGCAGCAGCGTCGCGACGAAGCCGTG
>DASVDY010000117.1:0-2769 GCA_036380855.1 Rhodanobacteraceae bacterium | reverse complement strand
TGCGCGTAGCGCTGCGCGGTTTCCGGGCCGATGTCCAGGATCATCTCGTTTTCGCCGACCTGGTCCACGCGTTTGATCGCGGCAGGCGCGTCGGCGGCGAACGCCGGCGCCACCACCACGTCCGTTGGAATCGGCACTTCGGCACCGCGTGCCTTCGCGTCGCGCATCACCTGCTTCGCCGCGTCCAGCAGGTCGGGTTCATACAACGAGGTACCAACCTGGTACCCCATGGCCGCGATGAAGGTATTAGCGATGCCGCCGCCGACAATCAACTGGTCCACCTTGGTGATGAGGTTTTGCAGCAGCATCAATTTGGTGGAAACCTTGGAGCCGGCGACGATCGCCAGCAGCGGGCGCGCCGGGTTGCGCAGCGCGCGACCCAGCGCGTCCAGCTCCGCCGCCAGCAGCGGGCCGGCCGCTGCCACCCTCGCGAACTTCGCCACGCCATGCGTGGAAGCCTGCGCGCGGTGCGCGGTGCCGAAGGCATCCATGACGAACACGTCGCACAACGCGGCGTACTTCTTCGCCAACGCCTCGTCGTCCTTGCCTTCGCCGACGTTCATGCGACAGTTTTCCAGCAGCACGACTTCGCCTGGCGCGACCTGCACACCACCCAGGTAATCGCGTTCGAGCCGCACCTCGGTGCCGAGCTGTTGCGACAGCCATGCGGCCACGGGCGCCAGCGATTCGCTTTGTTCGAACACGCCTTCCTTCGGCCGGCCCAGGTGCGACATCACCATCACCGCAGCATTCGCTTCGCGCGCCGCTCGAATCGTCGGCAGCGCAGCGTCGAGCCGCTGGGTGGAACCGATCGCGCCATTCTTGATCGGCACGTTGAGATCCTCGCGGATCAACACGCGCTTGCCCCGCAGATCGAGGTCACTCATTCGAAGAAAGCTCATGGCACTCGGTTGCCTTGTGGCCGTGGGGAACCCATTATTGTCCCGGTCCAGGCGCGCCGGAGCAAACGCAAACCATGCCCACCGAACTGACGCTCTACAGTTACTGGCGCTCCAGCGCCGCTTACCGCGCGCGCATCGCGCTCAACCTCAAGCAATTGCCGCACACGATCAAGCCGGTGAGCCTGCTGCGCGGCGAGCAGCATGCGCCGGAATTCCGCGAGCTCAATCCGCAGGAGCTGATTCCCGTACTGTTCGACGGCGAGCGCGTGGTGCGGCAGTCGCTGGCGATCATCGAGTATCTCGACGAGGCCTACACCGAAGGGCCGCCGCTGCTCCCGGTGACCGCTCGCGCCCGCGCGCGGGTGCGCAGCATCGCGCTCGGCATCGCCTGCGACATCCACCCGCTCGGCAACCTGCGCGTGCAGCAATACCTGGAGAAGGAATTCAAGGCGAGCGAAGCCAAGCGCCAGATCTGGACGAAACACTGGATCGAAACCGGCTTCGACGCGCTGGAAGCGATGCTGGTGGGCAATCCCGGCACGGGCGCATTCTGCGAAGGCGACGCGCCCAGCATGGCCGACATCTGCCTGGTGCCGCAGGTTTACAACGCGCGCCGATTCGGCCTGGACATGGCCAAATACCCGACGCTCACGCGCATTGACGCGGCCTGCCGCGAATTGAACGCCTTCCGCGACGCGGCGCCCGAAGTGCAGGTGGATGCGCCGCGGGAAACCACGGCGTGAAGCTTTCCCCTCTCCCTCCGGGAGAGGGTGCCGAAGGGCGGGTGAGGGTTCGGCATGACCAGAGCATTCAGCCCGGCCAAAGACCATCCGCTGCCACAACATCCGCGGAAAGCGGAATCTTGAGGCACCTCGAACCCTCACCCCTGCCCCTATCCCAAGGGGAGAGGGGTTCAAAGGCTTACGCAGCCTGCTTCCACTGCCCCAGTGCAGCCAACCCGTTGTCGCGGGCACGCTCGACCACGATGCGCTGCGCGGCGGCGAAGTTGCCCTGCATGTCCTTCGCCCAGGCGTGCAGCGCGGCTGTTTGCATCGCGCGCCCGTACGAGAACGACAGCGGCCAGGGATGCGGGCCCATCTGGTTCATGGCATTGAGGTGCGCGGTCGCGTCTTCGTCGCTCTGTCCGCCGGACAGGAACACGATGCCCGGCAGCACCGCCGGCACCGCCGATTTCAGGCACATGATGGTGGACTCGGCCACCTCATCCACGTCGGCCTGTTCGGGGCAGTCCTTGCCGGAAAGCACCATGCTGGCCTTCAGGATCGTGCCTTCCAGCATGACGTTGTGTTCGTACAACGCGCCGAACAGCGAACGCAGCGTGGCCTCGGTCACGTCGTAGCACACGTCAATGTCGTGGTCGCCGTCCATCAGCACTTCCGGCTCGACCATCGGCACGATGCCCGCTTCCTGGCACAGCGCGGCGTAGCGCGCCAGCGCATGCGTGTTGGCCTCGATGCAGGTGGAGCTCGGCATGTCCTCGCCGATGGTGATCACCGCGCGCCACTTGGCGAATTCCGCGCCGAGCTTGGCGTATTCGGCCAGGCGCTCGCGCAAGCCGTCCAGGCCTTCGGTCACGAGCTCGCCCGGGAAGCCGGCCAGCGGCTTGGCGCCCAGATCCACCTTGATGCCGGGGATGATCCCGGCCTGGCGCATCACCTTGGTGAACGGCACGCCGGCCTTGGTGGACTGGCGGATGGTTTCGTCGTAGAGGATCGCACCGGAAATGTGCTCGCCCAGGCCGGGCGCGGTCAGCAGCATTTCGCGATAGGCGCGGCGGTTTTCTTCGGTGCTCTCCACGCCGACGGCGTCGAAGCGCTTCCTGATCGTGCCGGTGGATTCGTCAATG
>DASVDY010000116.1:0-19348 GCA_036380855.1 Rhodanobacteraceae bacterium | reverse complement strand
AACCTGCTGAAGACCAGCGTGTACTCGCTGCCCAATATCCTGGCCGGGCACGCGCTGGTGCCGGAGCTGATGCAGGACGAATGCACGGCGGAAACCCTGGCGACGGAAGTACTGCGCCTGCTCGACTAACCGGGAAGGCGCGCGCTGATGGTGAACGCGTTCGAGCGCATGCATTTGAACCTGCACATCGGCGGCGGCGCGGCAGCCGCGGCGGCGCGGGCAGTCAGTGAATTACTGCCGGTCGCGCCTAAACCATCCCCGCCCACACCTCCCCTTGAAGGAGGGAGCTGAAGCTCGCCGGAACGACACCCGGCGCCAGCTTGACGTTGCATCCCGATGCGCAGAGCATCCGGCCGATGCGAGTACCTGCCTTCCTGAAACTGCACGCACGCCGCTCGCTGCTGCTGGCGCTCGGCGCGGCGATGCTCGCGTGCACGTTTTACGACGGGCCATGGGCCGAAGGCACTCTCGCCGAGTGCCTGTTCGCGGCCAGCGTGCTCGGCGGGATGGTGCTGTTCGCGATCGCGGTGTCGGGGCGGCTCGCCTTCGGCCTGGTCGCCGGCAGCCTGCCGATGCTGTTGCTGGAAATCGCCGCCAACCTGAAATTCAGATACCTCGCAACGCCGCTGCTGGCGCCGGACCTCATCTACTACTTCAACCGGCAGATCCTCGAGACGCTGTTGAATTATCCGTTCCTGATCGGCGCGATCGTGCTGGCGCTGGTTCTCGCGCCGCTGATCCTGGTCGTCACCTGGCGCGGCGACCGCAAGCCCTCCCGGGGCTGGCGCGTACGCGTCG
This sequence comes from Rhodanobacteraceae bacterium, assembly GCA_036380855.1. GTDB lineage: Bacteria > Pseudomonadota > Gammaproteobacteria > Xanthomonadales > Rhodanobacteraceae > 66-474. The sequence continues at coordinate 18,550 of DASVDY010000116.1, read as the reverse complement.
CGCGCGGTGCGGGTGCCGTCGCAGGCATCGCCGTGCTCCTGGTCAGCATGAATCCGGACGGGCCGTTCGCCGCCGTGCACGCCAAGGGCATGTGGCTGGCGATGAACGACGACAGCTTCGTTTCGGACTTCCTGATCTCGTTCCGCAGCACGCGCGTGGTGATGCCCAGCTTCAGACCGGCCGATGCCGGGCGCTTCGACTGGCGCGACGATCCGGCCGACCCGGCCGCGGCAAGGCCCCGGCCCGACATCGTCGCGGTGCTCGAGGAAAGCACCTTCGATCCGCGCATGCTGGACGTGTGCACGCTGCCGCGCGTCTGCGACCGTCGCATGTTCCATCCGGACGCGAACACGATCGCGCACGGCTGGCTGGAAGTGCACACCTGGGGCGGCGGCACCTGGACCACCGAATTCGCCTTCCTTACCGGCCTGTCGCACGACCTGTTCGGCCCGGCGGGCATCTATGCGCCGTTCAATCTCGCGCCGCGCATCCGCTACACGCTGCCGCACATGCTGCACGCGAACGGTTACCGCACGGTGGCGATCTATCCGACCGACGGCGATTTCCTGAACGGCCGGAATGCGTATGCCGATTACGGTTTCGACGCGTTCTACGGCGGCGAGCAGGTGGGGCTTGGCTGGGAATCCACCGACGCCGACCTGATGCGCGCGTTCCGCAAGGTATTCGCGATCGAAAAAGCCAAGGCACATGGCGCGCCGGTGTTCCTGTTCATGCTGACCCTGCACCAGCACGGCCCGCACATGACCCCGCTTTCCGATCTGCCGGCGCCGTACGACAAGCCGCTGTTCGCCGGCAGGACCGCGCCGGACAAGGCGCTCGACGACTGGCTGAACCTGAACCTCGGCAATTACCTGCAGCGACTGGCGATGTCCGACGCGGCGGAAGCCGACCTCGAGAAGCAGTTGCGCGCGGACGATCGTCCCGCCCTGCTGCTGCATTTCGGCGATCACCAGCCGTCCTTCGATGGCGCGATCACCGCGTTGCGGAAGAAGCTCCCGCCGCAGATCGCCAACCCGCAGGTCGTGACCTACTACATGCTCAAGGGCTTCGGCATGAAGCCGCTGCCGCATTACGATTACCCGGTGCTGGACATCGCCTTCGCCGGTTCGCTGCTGCTGGACGCCGCCGGCCTGCACAAGGACGCCTTCTTCACCGCCAACAGCTTGCTGCGCGAGCGCTGTCAGGGGCAATATCTGGACTGCCGCAACGCGGACGTGTTGCACTCGTACCGCGCGGACGTGTTCGGACCGTTGCATGACCTCGCCGACTGAAGAAGAACAAGTACTCGAGCTGGAAGCGATTCAATCAGCTTCCCCGGACCTGGATGCACGCAGCCTGCGCGAGCTGCGCAAGTGGCCTTGCGAATCCGGCATCGCCGGCGTGGACGAGGCCGGCTGCGGACCGCTGGCAGGGCCGGTGGTGGTCGCGGCGGTGATCCTCGACCCGGCGCGCCGCATCAACGGGCTGGACGATTCCAAGCTGCTGCCGGAAACGACGCGCGAAAAGCTGTACGCGCGCATCGTCGAGCGCGCGGTCGCCTGGAGCGTGGTGGCGGTGGAGGTCGAGGAAGTGGACCGCCTCAACATCTACCACGCGCGCATGGCCGGCATGCTGCGCGCGCTCGCCGCGCTCCCGCTCACGCCCGCCTTCGCGCTGGTGGACGGCAACCGCCTGCCGCGGCACCTGCCCTGCCGCGCGCGTGCGATCGTGGACGGCGACGCGATCGTTCCATCCATCAGCGCGGCATCCATCGTGGCCAAAGTCACCCGCGACCGGATCATGTGCGAGCTGGACGCACGCTGGCCCGGCTACGGCTTCGCACGCCACAAGGGCTACTCTGTTCCCGAGCACCTGGAGGCCTTGCAGCGCCTCGGCCCCTGCCCGCAACACCGGCGCAGCTTCGCGCCCGTGCGCGAACTGTGCGGCGAACCGGAGACGCTGCCCCTGCTCTCCGAGGCACTCTGAACCGTGCGGAGCTTGCACAAGCGCTGCCAAAAGTCACTGCAACTTTTCCGGGCCGGGCCGCGTCTGAGTCTTCAGGAGCTGGAGATCGCATCCGCGCGCCTGCGCGGTACGAGTGGTGCACTGGAGAGGCAGGAGTTTGATCATGAACAAGGCTTCACCCGAATTCAGCGACGGTGCCCAGACCGGCATTGTTCCCGATCCGCAACAACGCCAACGATATGTCCAGTTGAAGAGGATGCTGGACGACAGCGATTGGGCTTCGGCCTACGACGATCGCAAGGAGCTGCACCAGGCGCTGGTCGGCCTGATCAGTGCCGCCGTGAACGACGAGCTCGAGCTGGACGAGGAGACGCTCCGGATCCTGGCGCTCGAAGCCGAGGATTACGAGGACTTCCGGGCCTTCCGCGAGGAGTGGATCCGCAGCGAAGACGCGGTGCCGGGCACATCTCCGGAGGAGTGGCTGCGTTCGCGACTGCGCGCCTGGGACAAGGCCCAACGCGAAAACCTCGCGCGCGCGGAACGCTACGAAGGCAGTTTCTGGTCCGGAAACGAGCGATTCCGCGTGCTCTGAGCGGGCACGGCGCTGTCAAGCTTGCCGCTCGCGGGATGCCCGACTAGGCTTGCGGGGATAACTGCGCAAGCCTCATGCCGATCCGCTACATACACCCGCGCCTGCACAGCGAGTACTCGCTGCGCGACTCGCTGATCCGTCTGCCGGAGAAACCGGAGTACGGCGATCCGGCCAAGGCGCCGCGCCCGAACCTGATTTCCCGCGCGGTGGAATTGCAGATGCCCGCGCTGGCGCTGACGGACGATTCCAACCTGTTCGCGTTGATCAAGTTCTACCGCGCGGCCGAGTACGCCGGCATCAAGCCGATCGCCGGCTGCGACCTGTGGATCGCCGATCCCGCCGACATGCAGCGGCCGCACCGGTTGACCGTGCTGTGCGAAAACCGCGCGGGTTATCTCAATCTCTCGCGGCTGGTATCGCGCGCCTGGCGCGAAGGCCAGCACGGCGGCCACGCACTGGTGGACATGGCCTGGCTGGAAGAAGCGCGCGAAGGCCTGATCGCGCTGGCCGGTCGCGAGAGCGAGATCGGCCATCTGCTGCGGGCCGGCCGCGAAGACGACGCACACGCGCGGCTCGACCGCCTGCGCGCGACCTTCGACGAGCGCCTCTACGTGGAACTGGTGCGTACGCACCGGGACGGCGAAGAGGCTTTCAACGCGCTCGGCCTTCAGCTCGCCGCCGCGCTCGACCTGCCGGTGGTCGCCAGCAACGACGTGCGCTTCCTCGATGCCGACGATTTCGAGGCACACGAGGCGCGAGTGTGCATCCAGCAGGGGCAGCAGCTCTCGGATCCGCGGCGCACGCGCGAGTACTCGCCCGAGCAATGGCTGAAGCCGCCCGAGACGATGGCCGAGCTGTTCGCCGACGTGCCCTCGGCGCTTGAAAACAGCGTCGAGTTGGCCAAGCGCTGCAATCTGGAACTGTCTTTCGGCACCTACTACCTGCCCGCCTTCCCGGTGCCGGCGCAGCACACGCTGGAATCCTGGATCCGCGAAAGCGCGCGCGAAGGTCTGTGCAAGCGCCTTGAAGAACATGGACTTGCCCCAGGTTTCTCGCGCGAAGGCTACGAGCAGCGGCTGGAGGCCGAGCTCGACACCATCGTGCGGATGGGCTTCCCCGGCTACTTCCTGATCGTGGCCGACTTCATCGGCTGGGCCAAGCGCCACGACATCCCGGTCGGTCCGGGCCGCGGCTCCGGCGCGGGTTCGCTGGTGGCATGGAGCCTGGGGATCACCGACCTCGACCCGCTGCGCTTCGAGTTGCTGTTCGAGCGGTTCCTGAATCCCGAACGCATCTCCATGCCGGACTTCGACATTGACTTCTGCATGGAAGGCCGCGACCGCGTGATCGAGTACGTGGCCGATGCCTACGGTCGCGACCAGGTCAGCCAGATCATCACCTACGGCACGATGGCGGCCAAGGCGGTGCTGCGCGACTGTGGGCGCGTGCTGGGCATGCCCTACGGCCAGGTGGACGGCATCGCCAAGCTGATCCCGAAGATGCCGCTGGATTTGACGCTGGAGGATGCGCTGGGACGCAGCGGCAAGTCGCGCAGCGAGCCGGACCGCGTCGTGCGCGAGTTCTGCGAGCTCTACGAGACCGACGAGGAAGCGCGCACGCTTATTGATCTCGCGCTGAAGCTGGAAGGCATCACCCGCAACGCCGGCAAGCACGCCGGCGGCGTCGTGATCGCGCCTTCGGCGCTGACCGATTTCGCCCCGCTCTACTGCGAAGCCGGTGGCGCCGGCGTGGTCACGCAGTTCGACAAGGACGACGTGGAAGCGGTGGGCCTGGTGAAGTTCGACTTCCTCGGGCTGCGCACGCTCACCATCATTGACTGGGCGGTCAAGGCGATCAATGAAAAGCGCGCGGCGAAGGGCGAGGCGCCGCTCGACATCGCCGCGCTGCCGCTGGACGACCCGGCGGTCTACGAGCTGTTCTCGCGCGCCGATACCGGCGCGATCTTCCAGTTCGAAGGCGGCGGCATGCAGCGGCTGCTGAAGGATGCCAAGCCCGACCGCTTCGAGGACCTGATCGCGCTGAACGCCCTGTTCCGCCCGGGCCCGATGGACCTGATCCCCAGCTACGTCGCGCGCAAGCACGGGCGCGAGGAAGTCCAGTATCCCGACCCGCGGGTCGAGCCGATCCTGAAAGAGACCTACGGCATCATGGTCTACCAGGAGCAGGTGATGCAGATGGCGCAGATCGTCGGCGGTTACACGCTGGGCGGAGCCGACCTGCTGCGCCGCGCGATGGGCAAGAAGAAAGTCGAGGAAATGGCCAAGGAGCGGGTCAAGTTTCGCGCCGGCGCCGCGGCCAACGGACTCGACGAGCGCAAGGCCGACGCGATCTTCGACCAGATGGAGAAGTTCGCCGGTTACGGCTTCAACAAGTCCCACGCCGCGGCCTATTCGCTGGTCGCCTACCAGACCGCGTGGCTGAAGACGCATTATCCCGCCGAGTTCATGGCCGCGACGATGTCGGCGGAAATGGACAACACCGACAAGCTGGCGGTATTCCTCGCCGACGTGCGCGCGCACGGACTCGAGGTCCTGCCGCCGGACGTCAACGCATCCGCCTACCGCTTCGCCGCGATCGGAGACCGCACCATCCGCTATGGACTGGGGGCGATCAAGGGCGTGGGCCGCGCAGTATGCGAAGCCATCGTGGACGAGCGCGAAAAGGCCGGGCCACTCCGCGATCTGGCGGATCTGTGCGCGCGGGTGGATCCGGGCAAGCTCAACAAGCGCGTGCTGGAAGCACTGATCCAGTCCGGTGCATGCGATGCGCTCGGACCGAACCGCGCAACCCTGATGGCGCAATTGCCGGAAGCGGTGCGAGCGGCCGAACAGCACCAGCGCGACCGCGCCGCCGGCCAGAACGACATGTTCGGCATGGCCGACAGTACCGCCGCCGCGACACCGGTGATCCACGTCGCCGCGCAACCGGAGTGGCCGCTCGAACGCAAGCTTGCCGGCGAACGCGCCACGCTGGGGCACTATTTTTCCGGCCATCCGACCGACCCGTGGCGCGAAGTGCTGGCGCAACTCGCCAACTGCCCGCTCGGCGAAATCGCGCAGCGCTACACGCCGCCGCAGCGCCGCGACAACGACGACGGCAACCGTTTCCGGCGCGCGCCGGAAACGCCATGGACGATCGGCGGCATGGTCACGCTGCAACGGCGGCGCGGCGACTCGGCCGCCTTCGTGCAGTTCGAGGACTGGAGCGGTCATATCGAGGTGAGCTTCTTCCGTGAAGCCTTCGCCGATTACGCGCACCTGCTGCTGCGCGACGCGATCCTGGTGGTGGAAGGCGGACTGGCGGTGGACGATTTCAGCGGGGAGCTGCAACTGCGCGCGCGCCGGGTCTGGACGCTGGACGAAGCCTGTGCCGCGCACACGCGCGTGCTGCGGCTGGGCGTGAACGGCATCGGCCCGCCGTTCGTGGATTCGCTGAAGCGCGCCATCAACGGCCATCGCGGCGGCGGCACCCGCCTGCTGCTGACCGGCTACCGCAATGCCCTCGGCTGCGCCGACCTGGAGCTGGGCGAGGACTGGCGCGTGCGCGTCACCACCGACCTGCTGCGCGCGCTCACCGAATTGCCCGGCGTCCAGAGCGTGGCGCCGACCCTGGCGCGGCCTTCGCCGGCGGGGTGAAGACGGGCAGCCCGGCCGTCCGGGTATAATCGCGGGCTTTGCGGCCGTCCCGTCCCGGAATGAATCCCAACTTCCTCGATTTCGAGCAGCCGATTGCGGAGCTGGACGCCAAGATCCAGGAACTGACGCATGCGGGCCAGGGCCACTCGCTGGATATCCAGGACGAGGTCGGCAAGTTGCGCGACAAGTTGCGCGCCAGGACCGCCGACATCTTCAAGAACCTGACGCCCTGGCAGGTGACGCAACTCTCGCGTCACCCCGGCCGGCCGTACACCAACGACTACATCGAGACGATCTGCGAGGAGTTCCACGAACTCGCCGGCGACCGCATGTACGCGGACGATCCCGCGATCGTGGGCGGACTTGGGCGCATCAACGGCCGCGCGGTGATGATCATCGGCCACCAGAAGGGCCGCGACATCAAGTCCAAGGTGCGCCGCAATTTCGGCATGCCCCGCCCGGAGGGCTACCGCAAGGCGCTGCGCCTGATGAAAATGGCCGAGCGCTTCCATTTGCCGGTGCTCACCTTCATTGACACGCCGGGCGCGTATCCGGGCGTCGGTGCGGAAGAGCGCGGACAGTCGGAGGCGATCGCGCGCAACCTGCTGGAAATGGCCGAACTGCGCACCCCGATCGTGTGCTCCGTGATCGGCGAAGGCGGCTCCGGCGGCGCGCTGGCGATCGGCGTGGGCGATCGCACGATCATGCTGCAGTATTCGACCTATTCGGTGATCTCGCCGGAAGGCTGCGCTTCGATCCTTTGGAAGAGCGCCGAGAAGGCGCGCGACGCGGCCGAAGCGCTGGGCCTCACGGCGCCGCGGCTGAAGGAACTGGGCCTGGTGGACAAGATCGTGCGCGAACCCACCGGCGGTGCGCACCGCAATCCCAAAGCCATGGCGCGCCGACTCAAGGCCGTGCTGCTGAACGAAGTCGAGGCGCTGGAACAGCTCCCGATGGACGCCTTGCTGGAGCAGCGCTACCAGCGCCTGCGCCGCTACGGCGCCTACCAGAGCTGAGCACGTGGGTGTCCGCGGCATCGGCCACGCCAATCTGCGCGCGCCGGCGGAGGTGATCGGGGAACTGCGGCGTTTCTACGTCGAAGTCGTCGGGTTGACGGAAGGTCCGCGCCCGCAATTCCGCTCCGGCTCGCAGGGGCATTGGCTGTATGCCGGCGGTGCCGACGTGTTGCACTTAAGCGTTTCCCGGGATGATGCGCCGTTTTCGAAGTCCAACGGTGCGTTCAATCATCTCGCCTTCGCCTGCGACGATCTCGCCGGCACCCGCGCCCGGCTGGACGCAGCGCGCATTCCTTACGAAGTGGACGTGGTGGATGCGCTCGGACAGGTACAGCTTTTCCTGACCGATCCGGCGGGCATGGGCGTGGAGCTGACCTTCGCCGTTCCCGAAGCCTGACGGGCCTCCGCGCGCCGCGACGCATTACCATCGGCGCCGATGGCCGATTCCCTACTCATCGCCACATTGGGTCAGGCGCTGGACGCAAATCCCGCGCATGGCTTGTGCGTGGCCTATTCGGGCGGCGCGGATTCGACCGCGATGCTGCATGCGTTCGCACAATTGCCGCAGGCACGCGGGCGCGGCCTGCGCGCGCTGCATGTGGACCACGGCCTGCACGACGAAAGCGCACGCTGGTCGGAGCACTGCAGGCGCTTTTGCGAAGCGCTGGACGTGCCGATCGAAATCGTTCGCGTGCAAGTGGAGCGCTCGCGCGGCGGAGGACTGGAAGCCGCCGCGCGGCGCGCGCGGTACGGGTCTTTCGCGCAGAACCTGCGCCCCGGCGAATGGCTGGTACTGGCGCACCATCGCGACGACCAGGTCGAGACGGTACTGCTCAAACTCCTGCGCGGCGCCGGTCCGCACGGACTGGCGGGCATGCGCAAACGACGGCCGCTCGGACGAGGCATGCTGTGGCGCCCGCTCCTGGATACGCCGCGCACGGCGCTGCGCGAGTACGTGGTCGGGCACGGGCTGGAATACGTGGACGATCCGTCCAACGCGGACACTTCCCTCTCCCGCAACTACCTGCGCGCGGAAATCCTCCCGAAGCTGCACGCGCACTGGCCGCATGCTTCCCAATCCATCCTGCATTCGGCGAGGCTTTGCCGCGAGAGCGCGGATCATCTCGATGCGCTCGCCGATTCGGCACTGCAGTCCTTGCGAGGCGATGCGGAAACCCTGGACGCTGCCGGCTGGAGCGCGCTGCCCGATGCACTGTGCGCGCTGGTGCTGGAACGCTGGCTGCACGCGCGGGGGTTGCCCGCGCCGACGCACGCGCAGCTCGCCGAATTGCGCCGGCAAGTCGCGGAAACGCGCCGCGATCATGTTCCCGGCGTCAGGTGGCCGGGTGCGGAGGTGCGCCTCTGGCGCGGCGCGCTGCACGCCATGGCACCGGTCGGCGAAGTCCCCGAAGGATGGGAAGCGTCGTGGCGTGGCGAAACGCTGCAGCTGCCCGGCGGCGGCACGCTCTTGCTCGAGGATGCGTCCGGCAAACCGACTCCGCGTCCGCTCGCCCCGCCGTTGCTTGTGCGCTTCCGGCGGGGCGGCGAGCGCATCAGGCCTGCAGGCGACGCCCACACGCGCGAATTGCGCGATCTGCTGCAGGGCGCCGGCATTCCACCCTGGCAGCGTGCGCGGATTCCACTGGTCTTCCGCGGCGATGAACTGGTCGCCGTTGCCGACCTCTGGTCCAGCGATGCCGGACGCGCGCTATTCGAGAGCGCGAGCGCGCATCCGCGCTGGCACCGGCCGATTGATTCGGCCCGCCCCCTGCGCTAGCGTGCGCGCATGGCCAAGCCTCCTTCCCAAGCCGCGGAAACCTCCGCCGAACCTTCCTCGATCGCGCAGTTCGAAAACTCGCTGGACGAGCTCGAAAAGCTGGTCGCGAAAATGGAGGGCGGCGAGCTGAGCCTGGACGAATCGTTGCGCTCGTTCGAACGCGGCATCGCCCTGTTCCGCGATTGCCAGAACGCGCTGGAACAGGCGGAACTGCGCGTCAAGCTGCTGCTCGATCCCGAAGATCCCGACAGCGCCGAAGATTTCGAAGCAGGCGAGTGAACAGCGAACTCGCCGTACTCGTCGCGCGCGCCGATGCCGCGCTGGCGCGGGTGCTGCCGGTGGACGGCAGCGAACCCCGGGAACTGGTGCGCGCGATGCGCTACGCGGTGCTGGGCGGCGGCAAGCGCTTGCGACCGCTTCTGGTGTACGCCGCGGGTGGAGCGCTCGGCGCCTCGCCCGACATGCTGGACGTTCCCGCCTGCGCGGTCGAATTGATTCACGCCTATTCGCTGGTGCACGACGACCTTCCATCCATGGACGACGACGACCTGCGCCGCGGCCGGCCCACGTGCCACATCGCCTTCGGCGAGGCGACGGCGATCCTGGCCGGCGATGCCTTGCAGGCACTGGCGTTCGAGATCCTGGCCTCGCAAACGCCGCGCACCATCGGTGCCGAGACGCGCCTGGAGATGCTGCGCATTCTCGGCGCGGCCTGCGGCGCGCAAGGCATGGCCGGGGGCCAGGCCATCGACCTCGGCGCGGTCGGCAAGAACCTGGACCTGCCGACGCTCGAAAGCATGCACGCGCACAAGACCGGCGCGTTGATCCGCGCCAGCGTGCGACTGGGCGCGTTGAGCGCCGGCTGCGCGGATCCGGAGATGCTCGATGCGCTGGAGCGCTACGGCCACGCGGTCGGGCTGGCGTTCCAGGTCCGCGACGACATCCTGGACGTGGAAGGCGAGACGCAGGCGCTGGGCAAGACCGCGGGCAAGGATGCGGCCAGCGCCAAACCGACCTTCCCTTCCGTGATCGGCATGGAGGCCTCGCGCGAGCATCTGCGGGAACTGGTGGACGAGGCGCTCACGGCGCTTCAGCCACTGGGAGCGCGCGCCGCGCCGCTGGCGGAACTGGCGCGCTACGTGGCGGAAAGGAATCGCTGAGTCGGACCCGGGACCCCGCGCCAGCGTTGAATTCGCGCAGCAGCCCGCCTGTGTACGCAAAAAAAAGCGGACCCGAAAGGCCCGCTTTTCTTTCACTGGTCGCCCGCCCCTCAGTTGATCAGGCGCAGCGCGAAGGGATAGCGATAGTTCTCGCCCTTGCTCACCGCCACCGCCGCCAGGATGCAGAAGACCAGGTTCACGATCCAGAGCAGCCACCACAGCAGGAAACCGATCACGATCCACATCAGGATCCAGCAGATCACGTAGCCGATCACGATGGTGATCTGGAAGTTCAGCGCCTCCTTGGCCTGCGCATTGAGCCAGCTCTTGTCGGCGCGATCCTTGTGGATCAGCCACACGATCAACGGCACGATGAAGCCGAGAATGATCCCCGACAGATGGGTGATCAACGCGATGTTGCGATCGTCGGAACTGCTGCCGGCTGTGGGCGCGGGCGGCGGCGGTGTTGCCGATTCGGGTGGAACACTCATTGCAAATCTCCCCTCACGTTTGCGGTTGGACGGCGCGGGACAGACTGTCCGCCCCTCCCGGGTAGCTGTCAAGCGGCCCGCGTCCCACATCGTGCGCGGCGCATGGCCCGGAGCCGCGATTTGCCACGGCCCCGATCACCTTGTATAGATTGCGGAACGGTCATGGGGATGGCCGGCAAGGGGGATGACATGCACGAGGAAGCCCTCGCGACCGGCGCCGAGCCGGCCGCGCCGCAGGCGCACGTACTGCCGACGACGTATCCGGAACGGCCCTTCGAGTTTCGCGGCAGTGCCGGCGAGTACTTCCGCATCTGGATCGTCAACCTCGCGCTCAGCATCGTTACACTCGGCATCTACTCGGCATGGGCCTCCGTGCGCACCCGCCGCTACTTCTACGCCAACACATGGCTGGCCGGCTCGCCTTTCGAATACAGCGCCAGACCGCTGCCGATCCTGCGCGGACGACTCATCGCGGCCCTGATGTTTCTCTGCTACGTTTTCGCCGGCCGCACTTCGCCCAGACTGCAACTGCTCGCCGCGGCACTGATCGCCATCGTGATGCCGTGGCTGATCGTGCGCGGGCTGGCGTTCCGCGCCCGCTATTCGGCATGGCGCGGGCTGCCGTTCCGCTTCGAGCCCGACACCCCCGGCGCCTACAGGTGGTATCTGGCGATGTATCTGCTGATCCCGCTGACGCTGGGTCTGATCTATCCGTACATCAAGGCAAAGCAGCAGCAATGGACGGTGCAGCACCATCGCTACGGCAATGCGGAGTTCGACTTCAAGGCCGATCTGACGGATTACTACATGGTGTTCTGGGCCACTATCGGCCTTGCACTCGCCTGGGCCTTCGCGGCGGCAATGGCACTGCTGGTCGCGATGGGCATTGTCCATGCCTTGTTGGGACCGTTCGCCACGCGCCAGCACCCGATCGTCGTGGTAGCGGTCGGGTATCTCATCTACGTGCCCATGTATCTGGGCATCTATGCGTACTCTCGCTCGCGCATGCTCAATCTGCTTTACAACAACGCCGGTCTGGCGGGTGGCCACCGACTGCGCAGCAACCTGAGTTATGTGGCAATGCTCGGAATTTATCTGAGCAATACCTGTGCGATCATCTTCACCCTCGGCATGGCGGTGCCCTGGGCCAAGGTGCGCATGGTGCGCTACCGCACCGCGCACCTGGTGCTGCAGCCGGCCGGCGACCTCGATGCGTTCGTCGCCGAGACCACCGCGCAGACGGACGTCAGCGCGCTGGGTGCGGAAATGGATGGCCTCTTCAGCATTGACATCGGCCTCTGAGCGACGTCAGCCCGTGATCGAGATCACCGGCACCTATTACGACGGTCGCACCAGCGCCGTGCACGTCGTGGAGGTGCGACGCGAGGAAGCAGTGCTGCATGTCCGCGGTGGTGGAATCGAACGCAGTGACCCGCTCGCTTCCATCGCGCCGAGCGCTCGTCTTGCCGGCGTGCCGTACACGCTGCGTTACGCGGATGGCGCGTGGCTGCAGTTGCCGCCGAACGCACCGGTTGCGGATTGGTTCCCGCTGCGGCATCGGCTGGAGACCTGGGTGGATCGTCTCGAGCGGCGCGCAGGCGTGGCCGCGGTCTCGGTGCTGGTGGTCGCGTTGGCGCTGGTCGCGCTGTTCGGCTGGGGCGTTCCCGCCGCGGCCGACTACGTCGGCGCGCATCTGCCCGCCTCGGTGGATCGCGCCATCGGGCGGCAGTCGCTGACGCTGATGGAAGGCCATGTCCTGGCACCGAGCACGCTCCCCGCACAACGCCAGGCCGACCTGCGGGCGCGCTTCCACCGGTTCGTTCGACGCATCGGCGGCCCGGACGACCTGCAACTGCGCTTCTACGACTCTCCCGCGTTGGGCGCCAACGCGTTTGCCCTTGGCGGCGGCATCATCGTGGTGACGGATGCGATGGTCCGCGACCTGCCCGACGACGACGCCTTCCTCGCCGTGGTGGCGCACGAGATCGGGCACCAGCGCCACCGCCACATGTTGCGCCTGGTCCTGCGCGGCTCGGGCGTGGTGGCGATCGGCAGCATGCTGATCGGCGACGTCAGCGCCAGCAGCGTGATCGCGTCCATCCCGGCATTCCTCCTCAACGCGCGTTACTCGCGCGGATTCGAACAGCAGGCCGACGATTTCGCCCTGGCCGCGCTCCCGCGCGCGGGCATCTCGCCAGCCGCATTCGTGCGCGCGATGCAGGCGCTCGAGCGTGCGCATCCGGAGCTGCGGCAGGACGGGAACATCCGCTATCTGTCCACGCACCCGGTGACGCAGGAGCGCATCGCACGCGCGGAAGCCGCGGCGCGGGCGTTCGGGCGTGCAACCGCTACCCATTGAAAGCCGCGACGCCAACGGGATCATGCCTGCGGCGCGGACAAACGAGTGAATCAACGACTGAAGGAGGGACGGCCGTGAAAACCGTGACGATCGTGAAGTTCGTGTTTCTGGTGGTGGGCGTGGCGATGCTGGCTGCCGCCGTGTACATGTACGGAAACACCCGCAGTTTTCTGGCGGGCGCAGTGCGGGCGAACGGGACCGTGGTCGCTCTCCAGCGAACCGAATCGCTGGAGCACGACGACCACCACACCTATCAGACCGTCAGCTATTTCCCGATCGTGCAGTTCACCGATGCGTCCGGGAAGCGCATCGAATTCACGTCCGACTCCGGCAGCAATCCGCCCGCCTGGTCGCGCGGCGACCACGTCGAGGTGCTCTATCGCGCCGACGCACCGGGCAAGCCCCGCATCAACAGCTTCATGTCGTTGTGGTTCGGCACGCTGATCGCCGGCGGCCTGGGCGTGGTGTTCACCACGATCGCGGTCGCCATGATCGTGGTACCGATGCGCAGGCGGCGCCTGGAGTCGTTCCTCAAGACCAATGGCGTGCCGGTGGAAGCGACCTTCGAGAGTGTCGAACTGAACACTTCCATGAAGGTCAACGGGCAGTCGCCCTGGCGCGTGCTCGCGCAGTGGCTTGATCCGGCCACTTCGCAGGTGCACGTCTTCAAGAGCGACAACCTGTGGTTCGACCCGACCGCCTACATCAAGGACCACAAGATCAACGTGTTCGTTGATCGGGCGAACCCGAAAAGGTATTACGTGGATCTGTCGTTCCTGCCGAAGCTGGCGGATTGAGGCAGGCGAGGCCAGGCGGGTTTCCACCCGCAGGCTACGCGACGGTGGGTCTTAACGCTTCAAGTGGGCGAGCCCCTTCAAGGCGGGTCAAGACCCGCCCTACTCTCCGGCAACCGTCATCTTCCCGACCAGGATGGAGCCGGTGAGGATGGACGAACGCGGGTCCACGTCCGTGCCGATTGCGCGGATGTCGGCGAACATGTCGCGCAGGTTGCCGGCGATGGTGATCTCCTGCACCGGGTAGGCGATCTCGCCGTCCTCGACCCAGAAGCCGGCGGCGCCGCGCGAATAATCGCCGGTAATGATCGAAACGCCGTGGCCGATCAGTTCGGTCACGAGCAGGCCCCTGCCCATGCGTTGCAGCATCGCGCCCAGGTCGCCGGCCTCGCCTTCCGCCGCGCCCGCCGATACCCGCAGGTTGTGCACGCCGCCGGCATTGGCGGTGGTCTGCAAACCGAGCTTGCGTGCCGAGTAACTGCCGAGCACGTAGCGTTGCAGCACGCCTTCGCGCACCAGGTCCGATTCGTGCGTGGCGACGCCTTCCGCGTCGAACGCGGTGGAAGCGTGGCCACGCGGCAACAGCGGCGTCTCGGTGATCCGCACGAATTCCGGCAGGACTTTCTTTCCGGCGTGATCGAGCAGGAAGCTGGCGCGCCGGTACAGCGAGCCGCCGCTCACGGCCGCGATCAGATGCCCGATCAGCGAACGCGACATTTCCGACGCGAACAACACCGGACATTCGCGGGTTGACAGCCTGCGTGAGCCCAGACGCGCCGCCGCGCGCCCGGCGGCTTTCGAGCCGATATTCGCAAAAGCCGGAAGATCGGAGGCCGCGCGCGTGCTTTCGTACCAGTAGTCGCGCTGCATCGCATCGCCCTTGCCCGCGATCAGCGAGCACGACAGCGACTGATAGGTGCCGCGCTCGCGGCCGGTGAAGCCGTGCGAGTTGGCGTACACGCCAAGGCTCTCGCCGTTCTGGACGGTGGCGCCTTCGGAATTGGCGATCGCCTCGTGCGCGCGGCCGGCGGACTCGATTTCCTTCCCGATTTCGATCGCCTGCGCGACGTCCAGTTGCCAGGGATGCCAGAGGTCCAGGTCCGGAAACGGCGGCCTGGCCATCAATGCCGGGTCGGCAAGGCCCGCGCAGGGATCTTCTTCCGTGTAGCGCGCGATCGCGCAGGCCTGCGCCAGCGTGGCCTCGATGGATTCGGGCTTCAGGTCGGCGGTCGAAGCGCTGCCCTTGCGCCGGCCGAAATACACGGTCAGCCCGAAACCGCGGTCGCGCGTGCGCTCCACGGTTTCCACCTCGCCCAGCCGTACGGTGACGGCCAGCCCGCTTTCCACGCTGGCCGAAACTTCCGCCTGCGACGCACCGGCCGCGCGCGCGCGGCGAATCACGTCCTCGCTCAACTGCGCGAGGCGATCGAGCTCTTCGAGGCTGCCGTCGGGAGGCGCGATGTCCGTGTTCAAGCCGGGCTCCTTCTATCCAGTCCGTTACTATAGCGTCCATGCATGATGCAGATCATCCGGAAGAAGGCGAACAACCCAGCCGCAGCGCGCGCCGGCGCGAGGCGCTGGACGTGCTCGCGCTGGCGAAGCAACTGGTCGAGCTGCCGCCCTCGCGCGTGGCCAGGCTCGACCTGCCCGACGAAGTGGCCGAAGAGATCGGCAACGTCCGCAGGATCACCTCGCACATCGCGCGCAAGCGCGAGCTCAGCTACCTGGCCAAGCTGATGCGCCGCCACGACGAGGAAGCCTTCGCCGCCGCGCGCGCGTCGCTGGCGAACGATCGCGAGGCGGGCGCACGCGAAGCCGCGGCCACGCATCGCCTGGAAGCGCTGCGCGAACGCCTGCTCGAGGATGGCGATGCCGCGCTGTCCGAACTGGTCGCCGCACATCCCGACCTGGATCGCCAGCACCTGCGGGCGCTGATCCGGCAGGCGCGCAGCGAACGCGAGGCGAACAAGCCGCTGCAAGCGTACCGGGAACTGTTTCGAATCTTGCGAGAACTCAAAAGAGCTTCTGACAAGGATTGACGTGGATTTTTGACCCGCCGTGATCCGTGTTGATCCGCGTCAAGGACTCTTGTGCTCTTCAGGCAGCGGTGCCACCCACCGTCATCCCGTCAATTTTCAACGTGGGCTGCCCCACGCCCACCGGCACGCTTTGGCCGTCCTTGCCGCACACGCCGACGCCTTCGTCGAGCTTCAGGTCGTTGCCGATCATGGATACGCGCGTCAGCACGTCCGGACCGGAACCGATCAGGGTCGCGCCTTTCACCGGCCGCGTGACCTTGCCGTCCTCGATCAGGTAGGCCTCGCTGGCGGAGAACACGAACTTGCCGGAGGTGATGTCCACCTGCCCGCCACCGAAGTTCACCGCGTACAGGCCGCGCTTGACCGAGGCGATGATCTCGGCCGGATCGCGCTCGCCCGGCAGCATGTAGGTGTTGGTCATGCGCGGCATCGGCAGGTGCGCGAAGGATTCGCGGCGGCCGTTGCCGGTCGGCTTCATGCCCATCAGGCGCGCGTTGTGGGTGTCCTGCATGTAACCGCGCAGGCGGCCGTTCTCGATCAGCGTGGTGCAGTTCGTCGGCGTGCCTTCGTCGTCCACGCTGAGCGACCCCCGCCGGCCGGGGAGCGTGCCGTCGTCCACGATGGTGACGCCATCGGATGCGACCTTCTCGCCCATGCGGTGCGAGAACGCCGAGGTGCCCTTGCGGTTGAAGTCGCCTTCCAGGCCGTGGCCGATCGCCTCGTGCAGCAGCACGCCGGGCCAGCCGGGGCCGCACACGACATCCATGGTGCCGGCCGGCGCATCAACTGCGTCGAGGTTCACCAGCGCCTGCCGCACCGCTTCGCGCGCCCATGCGTGCGCGCGGCCGTCGTCAATCAACTCGCGATAGCCGCAACGGCCGCCGCCGCCGGAATGGCCCTGCTCGCGACGCCCGTTCTGCTCGGCGATCACCTGCACGCCGATGCGCGTCAGCGGACGCACGTCCGCGGCGAGCGTGCCGTCGCTGGCAGCGATCAAGATGTTCTCGTGATGCGCGGAGAGGCTCACGATCACCTGACTGATGCGCGGATCGAGGCTGCGACACAGCGCATCCAGTTCGCGCAGGACGGAAATCTTGGCCGCGTTGTCGAGCGCCTCGATCGGATCGTCGGCCGCATACAGCGCCCGCGCGCTGCGCACGCTGAGCGGCTTGCCTGCGCCATTCCCGCCTGCGGCAATGGCGCGCGCCGCGCCGGCGGCTTCCAGCAACTGCGGCATGACGATGTCGTCGGAATAGGCAAAGCCGGTCTTCTCGCCGGAGATCGCACGCACGCCCACGCCCTGCTCGATCGAATGACTGCCGTCGCGGACGATGCCGTCCTCCAGCACCCACGATTCGCTGCGCGAATGCTGGAAATACAGGTCCGCCGCGTCCACCGACGGCGCGCACACCTTCGCGAACACGCGGCCCAGGTCGCTGGCGGCAAGGCCGCCGGGCGCGAGCAGGTGGCGTTCAACGAGGGCGAGAGGGGAATCCATCAGGAGCACCGAGTGGCTGGAGCAAGAAATTTCAACGTAAGGGCTGGTGACTGGAATCGCAAGCGGAAGGAAGGGCCTGTGTCTACACGGTGATCAACACTATGGTCCGTGTTCACTTGGGTTCCATAGCCACGTTCAGATCCGCTTCGTTCAACTCGGGACGCCTGTGTCGCCACTGCCAAAGCAGAACGACGCAGATTGCCACGGCAAGCAAGTTGACTCCAACTTGCAGTGGCTGCGGCTGAAGAAACGAATACTGGAACTCACTGCCCACACGGGCCATAAAGCTCACATTCCCACCAGCAGGCGCATAGGTCACGAACAAAAGCGCGCCACTCGTGAACCAATAAGTGAAAAAGTAGGACTTCAGAAAAGGACCCTGTATCAGCCAAAGCCATAGGTTGGCCCGCAACGACTTGGGGTGATTTTCCAAGGTTCGCACCCCGCACCAGACGCCCCAGCAATACAGGGCGAGGAAGGGGATTTCCAACAGGATTGTGAGCAGCGAAAGATGCTGGAGGAACACCGCCAGTCCAAGCACAAGGCCAAGAAAACTGCCCCCCAAATCCAGAATCCCCAAGCCTCTCCGCAGCAACTTGTTCATGTGGCCCCCTACCCTCAGTTTCTGAACGCCTCGCGGCCTGCGTGCGAGATTACGAGTGCATCACCCCGCGCGGCATCGGGTGCATTTCGTAGCGGAAGCCGAATCGCGCCTGCGCGATGGCCGGATCGTTGCGCGCCAGTTCGTGCGCAGCGGCTTCGCTTTCGGTTTCCATCACCGCGATGCCGAACACGCCGGCCGGATCCGCGACCGGGCCGAGCGCGAACACCTTCACGCCGGCTTCGATCCGGCCTTTCCAGTACGCCGCGTGCGCACCCATCATCGCGGCTTCTTCCGCGGTCATGTCCTGCGCGAAGGTGGGGCGCGACGGCACGAGCTTGTAGAAAAAGCAGATCACGGCACTCCTCCTCGTCCGGGTTGCGCGAAGCCTACTGCAAGTCAACGGGTTCCGGCTTTCTCCGGAAGGACGGGTTGAGCTTTCGACGTTGAACCGCTTGCGGGCTCCAGGGTGCTCGACGCCGGCGCGGGCGGGGGCTTCGAGGGTGAATGCGCGGGGACCGAGCTCGAACTACTCGTCGCCGGTTTCGGCTTTGACGCAGCCGGTGGCGGCGGCGCCCCGCTCGATGCCGAAGGGGCCGGCG
>DASVDY010000115.1:0-6278 GCA_036380855.1 Rhodanobacteraceae bacterium | reverse complement strand
TTTCGCGCAACGCGTCTATGCGCGGGTCGGCGGCCACGGCGTCGGTGTAGTCGTCGGCGGTGAGGCGGCCGAAGATCAGCGGTACCGCGACCATGTACTGGATGCAGTGGTCGCGGTCGGCGTAGTTGGCCAGCGGGCCGGTCTTGTCAATGATGCGCGCACCGGCCTCCTGGGTCTCGATTTCGATGCGCTCGATCCGGTCCAGCCGGTCCTTGACCTGCGGATGCAGTTTCATCGCGCACTCCACCGCGGTCTGCGCGTGGAACTCGGCCGGGTAGGAAATCTTGAACAGGACGTTTTCCATCACGTAGCTGCCGAACGGCCGCTCGAACTCGAACGGTTTGCCCCGGAACGCCACGTCGTAAAAGCCCCAGGTCGGTGCACTCAGCGCCGACGGGTAACCGGTCTCGTCCTTCTCGACGGCATTGAGCGCATGGACCACCGCGCGCCGGCAGGCATCGCCCGCGGCCCAGCTCTTGCGCGGCCCGGTATTGGGGGCGTGGCGGTACGTGCGCAGCGCGCCGCCGTCAATCCAGCTATTGGAGACGGCGTTGATCACCTGCTCGCGGTTGCCGCCCAGCATCGCGGTCGCCACCGCGGTGGAGGCCAGCCGCACCAGGATCACGTGGTCCAGCCCGACCCGGTTGAAGCTGTTCTTCAGCGCATAGCAACCCTGGATCTCGTGCGCCTTGATCGCCCAGCCCAGCACGTCGCGCACGGTGATCTTCCTGCCCTGCCGGCCCAGCCAATCGGCGACCGCGAGGATGGCCCCGAGGTTGTCCGAAGGATGGCCCCACTCCGCGGCGAGCCACGTGTCGTTGAAATCCAGCCAGCGGATCTGGGTGCCGATGCAGAATGCCGCCTGCGCCGGGTCCAGTTGCAGCGAGGTGCCCGGCACGCGCGCGCCGCCTTCCAGCGTGGCGCCCGGGACGATCGGCCCGATGTGCCTGGCGCACTGCGGGAACTTCATCGCCAGCATCGCGCAGCCGAGCGAATCCATCAGCATGTAGCGCGCGGTGCGGTATGCCTCTTCCGATTCGATCCGGTAACCGGTGACGTAATCGGCGATGTCCACCAGCGGCTGGTCTGGATTGGGGCGCTGCGCGGAACGGATGTCGTGCTGGCTCATTGCTGGAAATTCCTGGCGAGGCAAACCGCTCATTGTGCCAGATCATCATCCCGCCTTGACTTGGCTGCCGCGGCGTCCCCAGAATGCGCGGGTTTGATCTTCCCGGAAGGGAGTAGCTCGGGGCCGGATCGCATCCGGACCTTGCGGCGATCGTCAACACGAACGCGAATGCGTTCCGGTCGCAGCGGCGGTGGTTGTTCACCGCGGGCGAGACTTCCGCGAACGCGACCCGCAGCGTGCGGGGTGCGCGTTCGCGGACTGTCCGCGCACGCAAAAGGCCGCCGATGGAATTCATCACCCACCCGCTTGCTTCCGTTTCCGACCCCGCCTTCTGGTCGGGCCTGGCCTCGATCATCCTGATTGACCTGGTGCTTGCCGGTGACAACGCCATCGTGATCGCCCTGGCCGCGCGCGCCTTGCCGCGACGCCTGCAACTGCGTGCGATCTTCTGGGGCACCTTCGGCGCGATCGGCGTGCGCATCGCCATGACCGCCGGCGTGCTCTGGCTGCTCAAGATTCCCGGGCTGATGATCATGGGCGGCGTGGTCCTGCTGCCGATCGCCTGGCGATTGCTGCAACACGGCGAGGACAAGCACAAGGTACGCACGGCCACGGGCTTCTGGAGCGCGATGTTCACGATCGTGGTCGCCGATGCCCTGATGGGCCTGGACAACGTGCTGGCGATCGCGGGCGCATCCAAGGGCCACCTGGGACTGGTGATCATTGGACTGCTGATCAGCGTGCCGCTGGTGGTGTGGGGTTCGACGCTGATCCTGAAGCTGCTCTCCCGCTGGCCCGCGATCATTTACATCGGCGCCGCCACGATCGCCTGGACCGCCGCGCGCATGGTGACGCAGGACGACCTGGTTGACGACTGGTTCGACGCGCACGACGCGCTGCGCTACCTGGTGGATGCGGTGTTCATCGCAGGCACCGTGGCGCTCGGCTGGTGGACGCAGCGGCGCAAGGGGCCGCCCGCCGAACCGGGCGCCTGAGCGGGCTTGCCGGACCGGGCGCGCCCGGGCATCCTCGAACGATCGTTTGAACCGTATCGCCGCGATGACGCCCTACCCTCACCTGTTCGCACCGCTCGACCTGGGCTTCGCCACCCTGCCCAACCGCGTGCTGATGGGCTCGATGCACACCGGGCTGGAGGATCGCGCGCGCGATTACGACAAGCTCGCCGCGTACTTCGCGGCGCGCGCGCGCGGCGGCGTCGGCTTGATGGTCACCGGCGGGATCGCGCCGAATCTCGAGGGCTGGCTGAAGCCGTTCTCCGGGACCATGTCGCGGCCGTGGCACGTGCCCCGGCATCGCAAGCTGACCCGCGCGGTGCACGCGGAAGGCGGCCGCATCTGCATGCAGATCCTGCACGCCGGTCGCTACGCCGTGCATCCGTTCTCGGTCGCGCCTTCGAAGATCAAATCGCCGATCACGCCGTTCACGCCGCGCGCGCTCCCTGCCCGCGGCATCGAGCGCACGATCCGCGCTTTCGTCCGCAGCGCGCAGCTGGCGCGCGAGGCCGGCTACGACGGCGTGGAGATCATGGGCTCGGAAGGCTACCTGCTGAACGAGTTCCTCACCGAACGCAGCAACCGCCGCGAGGACGCCTTCGGCGGATCGCCGGGAAACCGCATGCGGTTCCCGGTGGAAATCGTGCGGCGCACGCGCGAGGCGGTCGGTCGCGACTTCATCATCATCTATCGGCTTTCGATGCTCGACCTGGTGGATCGCGGCCAGAGCTGGGAAGAAATCGTCGCACTGGCGAAAGCCGTGGAAGCCGCCGGGGCCACGCTGATCAATACCGGAATCGGCTGGCACGAGGCGCGGATTCCCACCATCGTCACGTCGGTCCCGCGCGCGGCATTCGCGTGGGTCACGCGGCGAATGAAAGCCGAGGTGCGCATCCCGCTGATCACCACCAACCGCATCAACATGCCGGAGGTCGCCGAAGCGGTGCTCGCGAACGGGGATGCCGACATGGTCTCGATGGCGCGGCCGCTGCTGGCCGATCCTGCGTGGGTCAACAAGGCACGCGACGGACGCACCGCGCTCATCAATCCCTGCATCGCCTGCAACCAGGCGTGCCTCGACCACGTGTTCGAAAACCGGCGCGCTTCGTGCCTGATGAATCCGCGCGCGTGTTTCGAGACCGAACTGGTGGTCGCGCCGGCATCGCGGCAGAAACGCTTCGCGGTGGTCGGTGCGGGTCCGGCCGGTCTCGCCGCCGCTTGCACGCTGGGCGAACGCGGGCATCGCGTCGCCCTCTATGAAGAAGCGCACGCGATCGGCGGACAGTTCAACTTGGCCCGTCGCATTCCCGGCAAGGAGGAATTCGCCGAGCCGCTGCGCTACTGGAGCAACCTGCTCGCCGAATACGGGGTGGAGTTGCATCTGGACACGCGCGCCGATGCCGCGCTGCTGCAATCGGGCGGCTTCGATGCCGTGATCGTCGCGACAGGCGTGACGCCGCGTGATCCGCGCATTCCGGGGCAGGATCGCCGGAACGTGCACGGCTATGCGGACGTCGTTTCCGGAAAGGTCCAGATCGGCAGGCGCGTGGCGATCGTCGGCGCCGGCGGCATCGGGTTCGACGTTGCGGAATACCTCAGCCAGCCGCCGCCCTCGCCCACCACCGACATCCCGCGCTGGACGCGCGAATGGGGGGTGGACACGACGCTCGCGCAACGCGGCGGACTGGCGAAACCGCAGATTGAACCTTCGCCGCGCGAGATCTGGCTGCTGCAACGCACGCCGGGCAGGCCCGGCAAGCGGCTGAACAAGACCACCGGCTGGGTGCATCGCGCCGCCTTGAAGGCGAAGGGCGTGCAGATGCTGGGCGGCGTGGCGTACGAACGGATTGACGATGCCGGCCTGCACATCCGCGTGGATGGCGAGTCGCGCGTGCTCGAAGTGGACGACGTGGTCATCTGCGCAGGACAGGAATCCAATCGCGGGCTCGCGGATCAACTGGGTGCGCTCGGCGTCGCCACCCACGTGATCGGTGGTGCCGATGTCGCGGCGGAACTGGACGCCAAACGCGCGATCGCACAGGCCACCCGGCTCGCGTCAACCCTGTAGGGCGGGTCTTGACCCGCCTGCGCCGATTGCCGCGGCCCGGATCGGCGGGTTGGAACCCGCCCTGCCTGCGCATTCGCAAACCGGTGCGTCGCGTGGGTACAGATTTCCTTGAACGGCGGCGGCGCAACACCATGTGTTGGGTTTTGCACAGCTTCGATCCAGGAGATCGCGATGAAACTCTACACCTCGCCCGGTGCATGCTCGATGGCCGACCACATCGTGCTGGAATGGATCGGCAAGCCCTACACCGCACAGATCGTCAGCCGCGAGCAGCGCGCCACGCCCGAGTTCCGAAAGCTCAACCCGGCCGGGGCGGTTCCGGTGTTCGAGGACGGCGACTGGGTGCTGACGCAGAACAGCGCGATCCTGAATTACCTCGCCGACACCTTTCCCGACAGCAAGCTCGGGGGCGACGGCACGCCGAAGGGCCGCGCGGAAGTGAACCGCTGGCTGGGGTTCCTCAACGCCGACATGCATCCGGCGTTCAAGCCGCTGTTCGGCAGCACGAAATACCTCGAAGATGAGATGCTGGTCGAGAAGACCCGCGAGAAGGCGCGCGAACAATTGCGTGGCCTTTTCGGACGCGCAGACGAACAGCTCTCCGGCCGCGACTGGCTGGCCGGCACGCGCTCGATCGCCGATCCGTACCTGTTCGTCATGCTGCGCTGGGCCAGGGCCAACAAGGTGGACCTGTCCGGATTCCACAACCTCGATGCCTTCGAGCAGCGCATGCGTGCCGACAAGGACGTGCAGAAAGTGCTGAAGGACGAGGGCGTGGATCAGAAGTAGGTGTCGGTCGCGGGTTGTCGGTACTTGGTTGCCGGACGCGAGCAGCGGACCATCCACTGCATCGTCATTCCGGATCACTGCATCGTCATTCCGGACGCGGCGCAGCCGCGATCCGGAATCTGCCTTGCGGGCCAGCGTACATTCGAGCAGATTCCGGGTTCGGCCCTGCGGCCGCCCCGGAATGACGCGGACGATAAATCGCTCGCCTTGCTCCGAAATCCCGGATCCCGAAGCCCCAGCCCCCAGTCCCCAGTCCCCAGTCCCGAAATTCAGCGCTTCTCGATCCCCACGTACGCTCGATCTTCCGGCCCGGTGTAGTTCGCGCTGGGGCGGATGATCTTGCCATCCTGGCGCTGCTCGATCACGTGCGCGCTCCAGCCGCTGGTGCGCGCGATCACGAACAGCGGGGTGAACATCGCGGTCGGCACGCCCATCATGTGGTAGGCCGATGCGCTGTACCAGTCGAGGTTCGGGAACATCTTCTTCAGGTCCATCATCACGGTCTCGATCCGCTCCGAAACCTCGAACAGGCGCGGGTTGCCGCCCTCGTTGCAGAGCTTGCGCGAGATCTCCTTGATGATAGGGTTGCGCGGGTCGCCGATCGTGTAGACCGGGTGGCCGAAGCCGATCACGATCTCCTTGTTGGCCACGCGCTGGCGGATGTCCTTTTCCGCGTCATCGCCCGAGCGGTAGCGCGCGATGATTTCCATCGCGACCTCGTTGGCGCCGCCGTGCTTGGGGCCGCGCAGCGCGCCGATCGCGCCGGTGATGGCCGAATACATGTCCGAGCCGGTGCCCGCGATCACCCGCGCGGTGAAGGTCGAAGCATTGAATTCGTGCTCGGCGTAGAGGATCAGCGACTTGTCCAGCGCATTGGCATGGCTGTCGCTCGGTTTTTTTCCGTGCAGAAGGTGCAGGAAATGCGCGGCGATGGTGTCGTCGTCGGTTTCGGTCTCGATGCGGCGGCCGTTGTGCGAGAAGTGATACCAGTACAGCAGCATGGAACCGAAGCTCGCCATCAGCCGGTCGGCGATGTCGCGCGCGCCGGTGACGTGGTGTTCGTCCTTCTCCGGCAGGACGGTGCCGAGCACCGAGCAGCCGGTGCGCATCACGTCCATCGGATGGGTTGCCGCGGGCAGCAGTTCCAGCGCTGCCTTCACCGGCTGCGGCAGGCCGCGCAGGCGCTTCAGCCTGGCGCGGTAGGCGTTCAATTCCGACCAGGTCGGCAGCACTTCGTGCACCAGCAGGTGCGCGACTTCCTCGAAGGTCGCCCGGGTCG
>DASVDY010000114.1:0-16816 GCA_036380855.1 Rhodanobacteraceae bacterium | reverse complement strand
TGTCCACGACGATGCCGGACACGATGGACCCGGGTTTCAGCTTGTTGAGCGACTGGCTCTGTTCAAACAGCTCGGCAAAACTTTCGTTCATAAAATTTCCAGGGGTGGAATGGACCGCGTTGCCTGCAACGTTCATTCGATTGGATTCCAGGCAGAACGATCCGCCGGTTGGGGGCGCTCATGCGCCGTGGATGATGTGTGCAGGCGCTCATGCCTGCACAACGGACAAAACCCTTTTCACGACATCGGGGATCGGCATTCCGGTCGTATCCACCAGCACCGCGTCCGCGGCGGGCTTCAACGGCGAAACCGCACGCGTCGCATCGCGTGCGTCGCGCGCCTCGATCTCGTGCAAAAGGCTGGATAGTGTAACGTCCAGACCCTTTTCCTTCAACTGCTTATAGCGCCTTTGTGCCCGCTCCCCGGCCGAGGCGGTCAGGAACACCTTGTGCGCGGCGTCCGGGAAGATGACCGTGCCCATGTCGCGGCCGTCCGCCACCAGCCCAGGCGGGCGCCGGAATGCGAGCTGCCTCGCCACCAGCGCCTTGCGTACCGTCGGGATGGCAGCGATGGCCGAGGCCGCCGCACCGGCGGTTTCGGTGCGCAGCTCATCCGTCACGTCGCGGCCATTCACCAGCACCCGCGTCTCACCGCCATCTTTGGGATCGCGGAAGGCGATGTCCACCCGCTCGGCGCAGCCGGTCAGCGCCGCGGCGTCGTTCAGGTCCAGGTCCGCGCGGGTGGCCGCATAGCCCACCGCGCGATAAAGCGCGCCCGAATCCAGCAGGTGCCAACCCAGGCGTTCGGCCACGGCGCGCGCGATCGTGCCCTTGCCCGAACCGGACGGGCCGTCAATGGTGAGCACCGGGACGGCGCGGGTGTTGGGATCGGGGTTGGACACGCGAGGGCTCCGTTGCGAGCCGGCCATTGTAATGGCGCGAGGGAGCCGGCCCGGAATCAGGCGACGCTTTCGATCCGCATTCCGCCCATGCCGGCGATCCGTTGAAAGCCCGGGAAGGAAGTCGCCACGTTGGCGCAGTCGCGGATGTGCACCGGGCCGCGCGCGATCGCGCCGGCCACGGCCAGGGCCATCGCGCAACGATGGTCGCCTTGTGCGTCCACCTCGCCGCCCTGCAGGGCGCCACCTTCGATCACCGCGCCGTCGGGGGTCTCCTCGACCCGGGCGCCCAGCCCCCGCAAGCCTGCGGCCATCACGGCGATGCGGTCGGACTCCTTCACCCGCAACTCCTGCGCGCCGCGAATGGTCGTGGTCCCCTCGGCCGCCGCGGCGGCCACGAACAGGGCCGGGAATTCGTCAATCATGTCGGGCACCGTCGAGACCGGCACCTCGGTGCCGCGCAGTCGCGCGTGCCGGACCACAAGGTCCGCCACGTGCTCGCCGCCGGATTCGCGCCGGTTTTCCTCGATGATGTCCGCGCCCATCGCGCGCAGCACTTGCAGCAAACCCGTGCGCCGTGGATTCAGGCCGATGTTTCGCAGGCGCAGTTCGCTGCCCGGGACCAGCGTGGCAGCGACGATGAAAAACGCTGCGGAAGAGAAGTCCGCCGGCACCATCACCTCGGTCGCATGCAAGCGATGCCCGCCCTCGAGCTGCGCCCTGCCCGGCCCGAACCCGATTGGATATCCGAATGCGGCCAGCATGCGCTCGGTGTAATCGCGCGTGGGTTGCGTTTCGTGCACCTGCGTCGCGCCCTCGGCGTACAGGCCCGCCAGCAGCACCGCCGACTTGACCTGCGCGCTGGCGACCGGCGTCGTGTAATCCACGCCGCGCAACGCGCTGCCGCGAATCCGGAGTGGCGGAAGCCCGCCGGTGGCGGCCTCGATCCGCGCGCCCATCCGCGCCAAGGGTTCGATCACGCGCCGCATTGGCCGGCGCGAAAGCGAGGCATCCCCCACCAGCGTGGAGTCGAAGCGTTGGCCGGCCAGCAACCCCGCAAGCAGTCGCATCGCCGTTCCGGCGTTGCCGCAATCCAGTCCGGCATCCGGTGCCTTCAATCCCCGCAGCCCGGCGCCGTGCACCACGCGCTCGCCCGGCGCGGGCGCATCCATGCGCACACCCAGCCGTCGGAAGATCGCAGCGGTGGCACAGGTATCCGCGCCCTCCAGGAAGCCGTGGATGTGGGAGGTGCCATCGGCGATCGCCGCCAGCATGATCGCGCGGTGCGACACGGACTTGTCGCCGGGAACCGCGACTTCGCCATGCAGCGCGCCCGCCGGCGCACTGACCCAGTCCACGGTCGCGGTCACGGCAACGCCTTCAGCAACCGCTCGTTTTCGCCACGGCTGCCGACGCTGATCCGGACCGTCTGCGGCAGTCCGTAGCCGCCCATCGGCCGAACGATCACGCCGCGCTCGAAGAGGTGATTTTCCAGAGCGCTCGCCTCTCGCGCCAGGTCCAGCATCAGGAAGTTGGTCTGCGACGGCAGGCAGCGATAGCCGCGCGCGGTCAATTCGCCGCGCAGCCATTCGCGTTCGGCATTGTTGCAGTCGCGCGAGCGCGCCAGGTGCTCTTGATCCTTCAACGCGGCTTCCGCGCCGGCCAGCGCAATCGCGTTGACGTTGAACGATTCGCGCAGGCGCTCCAGCACGGCGATCACGCTCGCGTGCGCAACGAGGTAACCCACGCGCAAGCCCGCAAGCCCGTACGCCTTGGAGAACGTGCGGGTGACGATCAGGTTCGGGTATTAGCCGGCGAAGCGCAACGCGGTGCCCAGGCCGGGCGCATCCACGTACTCGTGATAGGCCTCGTCCACCACGACCAATACATTCTTCGGAACGCGACCGAGAAAATCCGCGAGCGCGGCATCGTCGAACCAGGTGCCGGTCGGGTTGTTGGGATTGGCGAGATACACGATCCGGGTGTCGGCGCGGACCGCATCCGCCATTGCCGCCAAATCGTGTCCGTAAGGTGCGTGCGGGTGGTCGCCCGGCAGCGCCGGTACGCACAGCGGCTGCGCGCCGGCCGCAGCGGTCGCGATCGGGAACACGGCGAACCCGAATTGCGAAAACACGACCGAATGCGCCGGATCGGCGAAGCACTGCGCCAGCAGCATCAACAGCTCGTGCGAACCGTTGCCCAGGGCGATCCGCTCGGCGCCAACGCCGAGACGACCCGCGAGCGCCGCCTTCAGGGACGCGCCACGCGGATCGGGGTAGCGGAAACTCTCCTGCAGCGCCTCGCGCATGGCCTCCAGCGCGCGCGGGCCGGGACCGAGCGGGTTCTCGTTGGAACCCAGCTCCGCGATCGCCGCGCCGAAACGCTTGCGCAAGCCCGGCAGATCGTGGCCCGGATCGTAGTTGCGCAAACACGCGGTCGCGGCATTGGCAAGGTTCGCGGCGTCGAAGTTCTCGCTCATGGGGTACAGCTCAGCCGCAGGCGGGAATTACGCGGACGGAAAGGATGCCCTCGATCGCCTTGATGTTGCCCGTGAGCGAATCCGGCACCGCCGCATCCACGTCAATCAGGTTGTACGCGAGTTCGCCGCGCGAGGCGTTGTGCATCTGGGCAATGTTCAAGCCGGCCTCGCCGAGCGCGTGCGAGAGCTGGCCGATCATGTTCGGGCGATTGGCGTTGGCGATACACAGGCGCGCATTCCCGGCGCGCGCCATCCGCGTGTTCGGGAAGTTGACCGCGTGCTGCACGTTGCCGTTCTCGAGGAATTCGCGCAACTGGTCGGCCACCATCACCGCGCAATTCTCTTCCGCCTCGGCGGTGGACGCGCCCAGGTGCGGCAGCGCGATCACCCGCGGGTGTCCCGCGAGTGCGGCGACGGGGAAATCGCTGACGTAACGCCCGAGCTTGCCTTCCTCCAGTCCGGCGCGCACGGCCTGCGCATCCACCACGCCCTCGCGCGAGAAATTCAGCAGTACCAGGCCAGGTTTGGCCGCGGCGACTGCATTCGCACCGAACAGCCCCCGCGTGGCGTCCATCAGCGGGACGTGGATCGAAACGTAGTCGGAAGCCGCGTACAGCTCGTCCAGGGAACCCGCGCGCTGCACGCTGGAGGACAACTGCCAGGCGCCTTCCACGGTCATGTGCGGATCGAAGCCGATCACGCGCATGCCGAGCGCGAAAGCCGCGTTTGCTACGCGCACGCCGATCGCGCCCAGCCCCACCACCCCCAGCGTCTTGCCGGCCAGTTCGGAACCGGCGAAACGCTTCTTCTCGGCTTCCATGCGTGCGTGCGCGTCGGGCTCATTCGCGATGGACGCCGCGAACACCAGCGCGTCGGGCAGGTTGCGCGCCGCCAGCAACATGCCCGCGAGCACCAGTTCCTTCACCGCGTTGGCATTGGCGCCTGGCGCATTGAACACCGGCACGCCGCGTTTCGACATCTCGGCGACCGGGATGTTGTTGGTGCCGGCGCCCGCGCGGGCGATCGCAAGCACGCTCTCCGGAATCGGCCGCGCGTGCAGGTCGGCGCTGCGCAGCAGGATCGCATCCGGTTCGGCGATGTCGTTGCCGACGCGATACTGCTCTTTCGACAAGCGCGCCAGCCCGCTGGCCGCGATGTTGTTGAGGGTCAGAATTGCGAACATGAGGATCCTGTCCAGGAAAGCAAAAAAGACTGGACACCGATCAACGCGGATAAACGCGGACCAAAAGCTTCAATCCGTGCCTTTTCAGTGTCAATCCGTGTCAAATGCTCTTTCATCCATGGCATTGCGCGAAATCGCCCATGAAGTCGCACAGCGCGCGCACGCCTTCGATGGTCATCGCGTTGTAGAGCGATGCGCGCATGCCGCCGACGGCGCGGTGCCCCTTCAGCGCCAGCAGGCCGGCGGCCTCCGCCTCCTTGAGGAACGTTGAATCCAGGGCGTCGTCGTGCAGCACGAAAGGCACGTTCATGCGCGAACGCGCGGACGGCTCGACCGGGTTGCGGTAATAGCCGCCGGAGCCGTCAATCGCCGCGTACAGCGTTTCCGCCTTCTCGCGATTGCGCCGCTCCATCGCAGCCAGGCCGCCCTGCTCCTTCAACCATTGAAAAGTGAGCCCGGCGAGGTACCAGCCCCAGGTGTTGGGGGTGTTGAGCATCGAGTTGGCGGCCGCGTGTTCGGCGTATCGGAAGATTTTCGGCAACGGTCGCGGATTGCGCGCCAGCAGGTCCTCGCGCACGATCATCACGACCAGCCCCGAGGGCCCGATGTTTTTCTGCGCGCCGGCGTAGATCAGCCCGAAGCGCGACACGTCAATCGGTCGCGACAGGATGTCGGACGACATGTCCGCGACCAGCGGCACCTCGCCCACGTCCGGAACGTCGTGGAACTCCACGCCGTGGATGGTTTCGTTGGGCGTGTAATGGACGTAGGCGGCAGCCCGGTCGAGGTCCCATCGCGCGCGGGGCGGAATCGCCGTGAATTTCTCGTCCGCCGAACTCGCGGCGACGTGCGGCCTGGCATGGATCGCCGCCTCCTTGCAGGCCTTCTCGCTCCAGTGGCCGGTCACGATGTAATCGGCGCGCTGGCCATCCGCGCACAGGTTCATCGGGATCTGGGCGAAGTGCTGGGTGGCGCCGCCCTGCAGGAACAGCACCTTGTAGTCCGCGGGGATCGCCAGCAATTCGCGCAGATCGCTTTCCGCCTGCGCGGCCATGGCCTCGAAGGCCTTGCCGCGATGGCTGACTTCCATCACCGACGCATGCGCGCCGTTCCATTCCAGCAATTCGTCCTGCGCGCGACGCAACACCGCTTCCGGCAGCGCCGCGGGACCGGCGCTGAAATTCCAACCGCGAGACATGGGTTCTCCTGGAAATCCAAAAATGATTGCTGCAAGCCGCCGGCCAGGGCGAAGGACTCCGTGGTCGCGCTTTCAGGCGGCGCAGTCCTCTCTCAGTGCTTCCACCACAAAAGCATTGCAATGATCCCCGCCAGCAATGCGGCGGTGCCAAGCAGCCACCACAGTTCCGCACGCGAGTGGCGTGGTTCGACCGCGACCAGTTCCGTCGCCAGTTCGTAATGCGGTTCCAGCGCGGCCTGCACCGCCGCCTGCATGCCGGGTGCCTCCAGCACGAAGCGATGCTCGCCCAGCGCCAGTTGATCGCCGGCCCGCAGCAAAGCCCGCTTGCGCGGCGCGCCGTTGATCGAAATCTGGGTATCGGCATCCAGGCGCACGCCCGTACCGTCCAGGTTCAACTCGCATTGCGGCAATCCTCCCGGCGCGAACCCGCGGCCGCCGAGCACGAGCTTGCCCTCGATCGGAAAGAGGCGCCCCGACATCGCGCCCGAGACTGCGCGCAAGGCGGCGAAGCCCGGGCGCGCCGGGGATTCGCGCATGGACGATCGCCCCGCGGCAGGACCGCCTTCGGAGGCTTCGTCCGGCAGCATGGTCAGCTTGCAGCCGCCGATGCTCAGCACGTCCCCGTAGCGCAGCAGCGCGCGCTCGCGCACCGGCCGCGCATTGACATACACATGCTGCGCGCCCGGCAATACCTCCAGCACCAGGCCGCGCTTGTCTTCGGCGATCGCCAGATGGCGCTCCGCGACACCCGGCCCGCCCAGAACCAGGTCGTTGCCCTCCGCGGAACCGACGCGCACGCGCGCGCCGGCGCTGCGGAAAGGTTCGCGGTTGCTGTTGGCGAAGCCGACGCGCATGAAAGACTCGTGGATTTGCCGGCGAACTGTAACATGGCGCCGCCAACCCATCGGAACCGCACATGGCGACCATTGACATCACGCGTCGGCAGGGGCTCGGCCGCAAACGGGCCCGCGAAATCGTGGAGCGGATCGGCCAGGACCTCGTCCGCAGGTACGCGGTCCAGACGCAATGGCAAGGCGATACCCTGCTGGTCAGGCGCGGCGGGATCGAGGGGCGGATCGAAGTCGGCGACGACAGCGTGCGCATGCACGCGCGGCTCGGCCTCATGGCGGGCATGCTCAAGGGGACGATCGAGAACGAGGTCCAGCGGCAATTCGACCTGCACTTCTCGTGATGCCCGGCCACCACGGCGCGGGCGGGAGGCGCCACCCGGCCGGCTCGGCGCCTCGGGGCCGTTTCGGCCGCAGGGATAGCGCGCCCATGCACCGCATGGCAGAATGTGCGGCTTGCGCGGCCAATGCCGCCCTCTCATCGCCGGAGCACATGGCCAAAGACGACGTCATCGAGATGGAAGGCACGGTGCTGGAAACCCTGCCCAACACCATGTTCCGCGTGCAACTGGAGAACGGTCACGTAGTGATCGCCCATATTTCCGGCCGCATGCGCAAGCACTACATCCGCATCCTCACCGGCGACAAGGTCAAGGTGGAGATGACGCCGTACGACCTGACCAAGGGCCGGATCACTTACAGGTCGAAATGACTTCAGGATGAAGTCATCCCGTGCAGCACAGGGATGTGCGATGACACGGGATCCAGCTCTTGTGGAACGTCATCCCGGCCGGTACATGGATGTACGCTGAGCCGGGATCCAGCTCTTGAGAAGTCATCCCGTGCAGCACATGGACGTGCGACGACACGGGATCCAGGGTCTTCGGGAACGCCACTGGATCCCGGCTTTCGCCGGGATGACGGAAAATAATGAAGACGGCGGCCATTGGCCGCCGTTTTCGTTTCCATGACTGACAACCGGATCAGTCCACGGTCACCGGCAGTTTCTCGGCTTCCTCGGTGTCCACCTGAAGCTCGCCGTCCTTCACGCTCAGGTTGACCTTGCCGCCTTCGGCCAGTTTGCCGAACAGCAGCTCGTCGGCCAGCGCGCGCTTGATCTTCTCCTGGATTACCCGCGCCATCGGCCGCGCGCCCATGTGCGGGTCGAAACCGTGCTCGGCCAGCCAGCGTCGCGCCTCGGGGTCCACGTTCAGTACCACGCGCTTTTCCTGCAGCTGGGTTTCCAGCTCGATCAGGAACTTGTCCACCACGCGCAGGATGTGCTCGAAGTCGAGCGCCTTGAATTCCACGATCGCATCGAGGCGGTTGCGGAACTCCGGCGTGAACGCGCGGCGGATCGTCTCCATCGCGTCGGTGGCGTGGTTCTGCTCCACGAAACCGATGGTGCGCCGCGACGCCTGCTGCGCACCCGCGTTGGTGGTCATCACCAGGATCGCGTTCTTGAAGTTCGCCTCGCGACCGTTGGTATCGGTCAGCGTGCCGTGGTCCATCACCTGCAGCAGCACGTTGAACACGTCCGGGTGCGCCTTCTCGATTTCGTCCAGCAACAGCACGCAATGCGGATGCTTGACCACCGCGTCGGTGAGCAGGCCACCCTGGTCGAAGCCGACGTAGCCCGGGGGCGCGCCGATCAGGCGCGACACCGAATGCGCTTCCATGTACTCGGACATGTCGAAGCGGATCAGTTCGATGCCCAGTTGCAGCGCGAGTTGCCGGGTGACTTCGGTCTTGCCCACGCCGGTGGGGCCCGCGAACAGGAAGCAACCGATCGGCTTGGCCGGATCGCCGAGGCCCGAGCGCGCCATCTTGATCGCGCTGGAGAGCATGTCTATCGCCTGGTCCTGGCCGAAGATCACCATCTTCAGGTTGCGATCAATGTTGCGCAGCACGTCGCGATCGGAAGCCGAGACCTGCTTCTGCGGGATGCGCGCCATGCGCGCGACGATGAATTCGATCTCGCCCACATCCACCTTGCCGGAACGCTCTTCTTCCGGCAGCAGGCGCTGGCGCGCGCCGGCCTCGTCAATCACGTCAATGGCCTTGTCCGGGAGCAGCCGGTCCGGGATGTGCTTCACCGAAAGATCCACCGCGGCCTTCAAGGCCTCGCCGGTGTAGCTGACGTGGTGGTGCTCCTCGAACCGCGACTTCAGGCCTTCCAGGATCGCCACGCTGTCGGCCACCGACGGCTCGACCACGTCGATCTTCTGGAAGCGCCGCGCCAGCGCGCGGTCCTTCTCGAACACGCCGCGGAACTCCTGGAACGTGGTGGAACCGATGCAACGCAGTTCACCCGAAGCCAGCATCGGCTTGATGAGATTGCTCGCATCCATCGTTCCGCCGGAGGCGGAGCCCGCGCCGATGATGGTATGGATCTCGTCAATGAACAGGATCGCGTGCGGGTCCTTCTTCAGTTGCGCGATCACCGCCTTCAGGCGCTTTTCGAAATCGCCGCGATACTTGGTGCCCGCGACCAGCGCGCCCAGATCCAGCGCCCACACGGTGCACTCTTCCAACACCTCGGGCACCTCGCCCTCGACGATGCGCTTGGCCAGGCCTTCCGCCAGCGCGGTCTTGCCGACGCCGGCCTCGCCGACGTAAAGCGGGTTGTTCTTGCGGCGGCGGCACAGCACCTGGATGGTGCGCTCGATTTCCTCGGTGCGCCCGATCAGCGGATCGATCTTGCCCTGCCGCGCCAGCTCGTTGAGGTTATTGGCGTATTCCGTGAGCGCGTTGGCCTTGGGATCCGCGCCTTCCTCGCCTTCGCGCTCGGTGGCCGCCGGCTCGGTCGCATCGTGGCCGATCTTGGCGATGCCATGCGAGACGTAGTTGACCACGTCCAGCCGCGTCACCTCCTGCTGGTGCAGGAAGAACACGGCGTGGGAATCTTTTTCACCGAAGATCGCCACCAGCACGTTGGCCCCGGTGACTTCCTTCCGGCCCGAGGACTGCACGTGGTAGACCGCGCGCTGCAGCACGCGCTGGAAGCCCAGCGTCGGCTGGGTGTCGCGCTCGTCCCCGCTCGGCAGCACCGGCACGGTCTCGGCGATGATCGAGCGCAGGTCCTTGCCCAACTTGTCCACGTCGGCGCCGCAGCCGCGCAGCACCGCCGCGGCGGTGGGGTTTTCAAGCAATGCCAGCAGCAGGTGTTCCACCGTCATGAACTCATGACGCTGCTCGCGCGCTTCCTTGTAGCACTGGCCGATGGTGAACTCGAGATCTTTGCTGAACATCTTGGTCTCGCTTCAAAGCTTTCCGGGAAAATCCCGCTGGCTTCGATATGGGGGCACTCAAAGTTTTTCCATAGTGCACAGCAAGGGATGTTGATGGCTGCGTGAGAATTCGTTCACCTGCGTCACCTTGCTTTCTGCAACTTCGCGCGTGAACACGCCGCAGACGCCTTTTCCGCGCGTATGCACGTGCAACATGATCTGGGTCGCTTTCTCGCGGTTCATGTTGAAGAAGGTTTCCAGGACCGCCACCACGAACTCCATCGGCGTGTAGTCGTCGTTGAGCAGCACCACCTGGTACAACGGCGGCCGCGCCGTCTCCGGCTTCGCCGTCTCGACGGCGAGGCCATGTTCGTGGTCGGATTCGGGGTCGTTTCGTCGGGTTGGCGCCATTGCTCGGCTTTTGACTGTCCTGGTTTCGAGTATACGCCGCGCTTTGCGAGGCGAAGCGTGACGCGCCGCCGGCGGGTGATGGCAGAATGGGCCGGTTCCTTGCGCCCCTCTTGCCGGATCCGGACCGGCCGCCACGGCCGGCAGCTCCGTGGCGGGTGACGGTGGGGCCTTTCGCTCTTTTTGCAAGCAGTCTTTCGATGACTCCACTCGATTCGACCAGGGAAAACATCTGGTGCCCGCACGTGACCGTCGCCTGCGTGGTGCACGACCGCGATCGCTTCCTGATCGTGGAAGAGGACGTGCGCGGCCAGGTGCGTTTCAACCAGCCGGCCGGTCACCTGGAACCCGGCGAAAGCCTGCTAGAGGCGGCGCGGCGCGAAACGCTGGAGGAAGCGGGCTGGGAGGTCGAACTGGAATCCTTCATCGGCGCGCGCCAATACGACAGCCCCGAACACCGGGCGCACATCGTGCGCTTCGCCTTTGCCGCCAAGCCGCTGCGCCACCATCCGGAGCGCGCGCTGGACGCCGGCATCCTGCACGCGCACTGGATGTCCTATCCGGAAATCGCGGGGCTGGGCGAGCGCCTGCGCAGTCCGCTGGTGCTGCTCACGCTGGAGGACTGGCTGGCGGGCCGGCGGTTCCCGTTGTCCCTTGCAGGTGGCGTGGCGTGCGCGTGATGGTCGGCATGTCCGGCGGCGTGGATTCGTCGGTCGCGGCATTGCTGCTGCAGCGCGAGGGCAAGGAAGTCGCCGGCATGTTCATGC
This sequence comes from Rhodanobacteraceae bacterium, assembly GCA_036380855.1. Taxonomy (GTDB): domain Bacteria; phylum Pseudomonadota; class Gammaproteobacteria; order Xanthomonadales; family Rhodanobacteraceae; genus 66-474. The sequence continues at coordinate 5,805 of DASVDY010000114.1, read as the reverse complement.
AGAACTGGGAGGACGACGAACCGGCCTCGGCGTGCCGCGCGGACGAGGACCGCAAGGACGCGCTGGCCGTGTGCGCGAAGCTGGGCATTGCGTTCCATCCGCGCAACTTCGCGCGCGAGTACCGCGAACGCGTGTTCGCGCATTTCCTCTCCGAATACCGCGCCGGCCGCACGCCCAATCCGGACGTGCTGTGCAATCGCGAGATCAAGTTCCGCACCTTCCTGGACGCCGCACGCGAACTGGGCGCGGAGAAAATCGCCACCGGCCACTACGCGCGCGTGGCGCACGAAGACGGCCGCTGGAAATTGCTGCGCGCGGCCGACGGCAACAAGGACCAGACGTACTTCCTGCACGCGCTGGACCAGGATCAACTGGGCGCGGCGCTGTTCCCGCTCGGGCATCTGCAAAAAGAGGAAGTGCGCAAGCTCGCACTCCAGGCCGGCTTCGCGGTGCATGCGAAAAAGGATTCCACCGGCATCTGCTTCATCGGGGAGCGCGACTTCCGCGCGTTCCTTTCGAGGTACCTGCCCGCGCAGCCGGGCGAACTGCGCACGCCGGAAGGCGAAATCCTCGGCGAGCACCACGGCGCGATGTTCTACACGCCCGGCCAGCGCACCGGATTGCGCATCGGCGGCCGCGCCGGCGCCGGCGCGGAACCCTGGTACGTGGTCGGCAAGGACGTGCAGGCGAACGTCGTCTACGTCGCGCAAGGCGCGCGGAACCGCTGGCTGATGTCGCAGAGCCTGCGCGCCGAACAGGTCCACTGGATCGTCGGCCATGCCCCACCGCTGCCCCTGCCCTGCACCGCGATGACGCGTTATCGTCAGCCGCTGCAATCCTGCATCATCAAGGAGTTGGGCGGGCACATTGAAGTTCGTTTCGAGCAGCCGCAGCGCGCGGTCGCGCCGGGCCAGTCGGTCGTGTTCTATGCCGGCGACGAATGCCTAGGTGGCGGCGTGATCGCGTCCACCGATGCGCCCGGGGTGGCGGCATGAACGAGGCGCGCGTCATTGCGCTGGCCGGGCTGTTCCAGGCCGTGGGCCTGGTGCGCTCGCTCGCCACCGAAGGCGATTGCGACCCGGTCGAACTCGAAACCTGCATGGCCTCGATCTTCAAGCTGGAGAGCGAGAGCGCGGCCGACATCTATGGCGGCGTCGGCAACGTGCGCGAAGGACTGCGCGTGCTGATCGCGCAAATTGACGGCGAGCGGCGCGACCCGGTGCTGTTGCGGGTGGTGTTCGCGATCCTGCGGCTGGAGCGCTCGCTGCACCGGCATCCGGCGGCCATCGCGTCGTTGCAGGAAGGCCTGCAAGGCATGCAGCGGCAACTGGTGCATTTCGGCCCGACTCATCCAACCGTGCTGGCGCGGGCAGCAGACCTGTACGCGGAAAATCTTTCCTGCCTGCGGCCACGCGTGATGGTGATCGGCAATCCGCTGTACCTGCACCAGCCCGCGCAGGTACAGCGCATCCGCGCGCTGCTGCTTGCGGCCGTGCGCGCGGCGGTGCTGTGGCGCCAGCTTGGCGGGCGCCGCTGGCACCTGCTGCTGCGCCCGCGACGCGAAGCCATGCTCGCGCGCGGCATGCTCACGCGCACGATGCTGGACGGCAGATAGTTCCAGAAAAGGCGAGTGCCGAGAGCCGGGGGCGCAGCCTCGAAGCTTGCATGGCTCAAGGTTCCGCGCTCAGCCGTTGCGGAAGACCCGCTCGCGCACCCGTTCCTCGTCGTGGTAATGCGTGTACGGCTTCAGCAAGTCGTAGCGACTGACGATGCCGAGCAGCGTGCGCCTGTCCGAATCCACCACGGGAATGCGCTCGAGCTTCTCCACCGCGGCGCGGATCGCCACGCTCTGGCAGCTTTCGTTGGGGAACGCAACCACCGGCTCCTTGCGCATCGCTTCAGCGAGCGTCTTCGCGCCCGCCGGATCTTCCTCGAGCAAGCGCTGCACGTCCTGGCGGGTGATCACGTTGAGCAACGCCCCGTGCTCGTCCACCACCGGAAAGGCGCGGTATTTCTGGTCCGGTCCGAAATAACGCTCGGCGGTTTCGCGCACGGTGATGTCGCCGCCGATGGTGACGAGCTGCGTGCTCATCACGTCCCTGACCGGCGTCAGCTCCAGCCGGTTGACCGAGTACTCGCGAAAGATCTGGAACCCCCGCCGCGCGATCTTTTCGGTGAGGATCGAACGTTTCATCAGGAACACGCTGACGCCGTAGGCCGCGATGCAGGCGACCAGCAGCGCCGGCAGGGCGCTGGCGTTGCGGGTGAGTTCCAGCGCGAACAGGATCGCGGTGAACGGCATCCGCATCATGCCGGCGAGGATCGCGCACATGCCCAGCAACGGCCACAGCAGCGGGTCGTTGCCGGGGAAGAACAACGATTCCAGCCCGCCGAGTCCTGCGCCCAGCGCCAGCAGCGGCGCCAGCACGCCGCCGGAGGTGCCGGAACCCAGGTAGATGATCCACATCAGCGACTTCACGACCATGAACACCAGGATCGCCATGCCGACCAGGCGCCCGGTCAGCAATTTGTCAATGACGTCGTAGCCCACGCCCAGCGCCTGCGGCTCGAACACGCCGCCGATGCCCACCACCAGCGCACCGATGGCCGGCCACCACATCCAGTGGATCGGCAATTTGTGAAAGCTGTCCTCGACGAAATACACCGCCGAGGTGATTACCGTCGCGAACGCGCCGGCGAGGATGCCGCACAGCGCGGCAAGCCCCAGCACCACCGGATAGATGTGGAATTGCACGTGCAGCGGGAACAGCGGGCCAGGGCCGATCAGGTAGGGCCGCAGCCCATCGGCGACGAAACAGGCGACCGCCACCGGGATGGTGCTGCGCGGGCGCAATTCGAACAGCAGCAGTTCCACCGCGACCAGCGTGGCCGCAATGGGCGTGGCGAAGGTCGCGGCCATGCCGGCGCAGGCACCGGCCACCAGCAGCGTCCGCCGCTCCATCGCGGTGAGATAGAACGCCTGTCCGATCAGCGATCCGACCGCGCCGCCGGTCATGATGATCGGCCCTTCCGCGCCGAACGGGCCGCCGGTGCCGATCGCGATCGCGGCCGAGATCGGCTTCAGGATCGCGACCTTGACCAGCATCTTGCTCTGCCGGAACAGGATCGCCTCCAGCGCTTCGGGAATACCGTGGCCGCGGATGCGCTCGGTACCGAAGCGCGCCATCAGCCCGATGATCAATCCCCCGGCGACCGGCGCGACCAGGATTACCCAGGTCGGCGGGTGCAGCAGCGCGGGCTGGACGAAATCGAACGCCCAGCGTCCTGCAAATGCAATGTTGGTGACCAGGCCGATCGCGCGGTAAAGGAGCCAGGCAATCACCGCCGCCGCGGCACCGATGAAGATCGCGATGAACGTGAGCTTGAGGATGCTGACGCTCGGGCGGAAGTCGCTCTCGGTCAGGGACTCCGCCTTCCACTGTTCGTAGCGGCGGCGGAAAGCGGACGCAAGGGCTGCCATGGGGTCCGAATGTAGCGAGCCCTCCGTCGAAACACCATCCCGCAGCCTTGAATCGAATCGCACGCCGCCTGCAAGGCTTTTCGATGCGGATGGCTGCGGTTTGCGCGATAATTGCGGGCTGACTCGCCGCGCCCCACCCGGCATGGCCCGCGTCTCACAAGGAGAACCAGCGTGAAAGACTCATTCGGCGTGCGCGACACCCTCACCGTCGGCGGCAAGGATTACCGGATCGCCAGCCTCGCCAGGCTCGGCAAGCAGTTCGATCTGGCCCGCCTGCCCTACTCCATCAAGGTGCTGCTGGAAAACCTGTTGCGCCACGAAGACGGTTCCGAAGTCACCGCGAAACAGATCGAGGCGCTGGCGAAATGGGATCCGAAAGCCGAGTCGGACACCGAAATCTCCTTCCTGCCGGCGCGCGTGGTGCTGCAGGATTTCACCGGCGTGCCGTGCGTGGTGGACCTCGCCGCGATGCGCGACGCGATGGTCGCGCTGGGCGGCGACCCGAGGAAGATCAATCCGCAGTCGCCCTGCGAACTGGTGATTGATCATTCGGTGCAGGTGGACGTGTTCGGCGAAGCCGACGCGCTGGCGCGCAATGCCGAAATCGAATTCCAGCGCAACCACGAACGCTATGCGTTCCTGCGCTGGGGCCAGAAGGCGCTGGAGGATTTCCGGGTCGTGCCCCCGTCCACCGGCATCGTGCACCAGGTGAACCTGGAATACCTCTCGCGCGTGGTGATGACGCGCGAAGCGGATGGCGCGACCTGGGCGTTCCCGGACACGCTGTTCGGCACAGACTCGCACACCACGATGGTGAATGGCCTGGGCGTGCTGGGTTGGGGCGTGGGCGGCATCGAGGCCGAGGCCGCGATGCTCGGCCAGCCTTCGTCCATGCTGATCCCGCAGGTGGTGGGTTTCCGCCTGACCGGCAGGCTGCCGGAAGGCGCGACCGCGACCGATCTCGTGCTCACCGTGACGCAGATGCTGCGCAAGCACGGGGTGGTGGGCAAGTTCGTCGAGTTCTTCGGCCCCGGCCTGCAGCACCTCGCGCTGGCCGACCGCGCCACGCTTGGCAACATGTCGCCCGAATACGGAGCCACCTGCGCGATCTGCCCGATAGACAAGGAGTCCATCAACTACCTGCGCCTGTCCGGGCGCGATCCGAAGCACATCGAGCTGATCGAGGCGTATGCGAAGGCGCAGGGCCTGTGGCACGACGAAACCATGCCCGAAGCGCAGTTCAGCTCGGTGCTGGAACTGGACCTCGCCGAGGTCAGGCCGTCGCTCGCCGGCCCCAAGCGTCCGCAGGATCGCGTGCTGCTCAACGACATGCCGGCAAGCTACAAGACCGCCATGCAGGCGCTCGGCAATGGCGCCAAGTGGGACAAGCAGAAGGAACGCTTCCTCAACGAGGGCGGAAGCACCGCGGTGGGCCGCAAGGAGAGCCAGCAGGAATTCTCGCCCGACGTTTGCCCCGACAACGCGCATTGCGAACTGGAAGATGGGTCGGTGGTGATCGCGGCGATCACGTCCTGCACCAACACCTCCAATCCGGCGGTGATGATCGGCGCCGGCCTGCTGGCGCGCAAGGCCGCTGCCCGCGGCCTTGCGTCCAAGCCCTGGGTCAAGACCTCGCTGGCGCCGGGCTCGAAGGTCGTGTCGGCGTACCTGGAAAAGACCGGGCTGCTGGAAGACCTGCAGAAGATGGGCTTCTACCTGGTCGGCTACGGCTGCACCACCTGCATCGGCAACTCCGGCCCGCTGCCCGAGGACATCAGCCGCAGGATCGGCGAGAACGATCTTTCCGTGGCCTCGGTGCTGTCGGGCAACCGCAACTTCGAGGGCCGCATCCATGCCGAGGTGAAGATGAATTACCTCGCCTCGCCGCCGCTGGTGGTGGCGTTCGCGATCGCGGGCACCATCGACATCGACCTGTCGAAACAACCGCTGGGCAAGGACAGGGACGGCAAGGACGTGTATCTCAAGGACATCTGGCCGAGCAACAAGGAGATCGCCGACCTGGTCGCGAGCTCGGTCAATGCCGAGATGTTCTCGCAGAACTACGGCGAGGTGTTCAAGGGCAGCCGCCGCATGGGGCGCGACAAGGCCCTCCTCGAGCAGGATGGCCGCACCACGCTCGACCGCGCGGTCGCGCTGCTCGCCTGTCACCTCGAACGGGTTTTCGTCTCCGTTCGCCCCGACCAGGCGACGGATGCGGTGCGGGCCCGCTACGACCAGGTCGTCGACCGCTACGACGGCATCGGTCCCGCCGCCGGCATTCTGTCCGCGCTCGAGGCATTCCCGAACGTGGCCTGGCTGGTGAT
>DASVDY010000113.1:0-4395 GCA_036380855.1 Rhodanobacteraceae bacterium | reverse complement strand
GTTTCGAAGCAGCAGGCCGAGCAGGCGCGCACGCAGGCGGTGACCGCGCAGGCGACCTTGCTGGCTGCGCAGAAGGACGCACAAGCGGCAGCGGCGCAGGTCGCTTCCGCGCAGGTCAATTACGACTATTGCGTGGTGCGTGCGCCGTTCGATGGCGTGATCACCGACAAGGCCGCGCAGGTGGGCGAGATCGTCTCGCCGTTCTCCGCCGGCGGCGGGTTCACGCGCACCGGCGTCGCGACCATCGTGGACATGGATTCACTGGAAGTGGACGTGGACGTCAACGAGGCCTACATCGGTCGCGTCCAGCCGAACATGCCGGTGGAAGCGGTGCTGGATGCGTATCCCGACTGGCGCATTCCCGCGCACGTGATCGCGATCATCCCCAGCGCCGACCGCAGCAAGGCCACGGTCAAGGTGCGCATCGCCTTCGACAAGAAGGATCCGCGCATCATCCCGGAGATGGGCGTGCGCGTGTCGTTCCTGGAGAAGCGCGCGAACGAAAGCAAGCCGATCGCGGGCGTGCTGGTACCGAAGCGCGCGATCGTGCAGCGCGACGGCCACGACGTGGTGTTCGTGATCGAGAACGGCCATGCGAAGCAGACGCCGGTCGCGACCGGTGCGGATTTCAACGATCTGAAGCAGGTGACGTCCGGGCTGAGTGCCGGGGCACAGGTCGTGTCGGCGCCGCCCGCGGACTTGAAGGATGGCGAAAGGATCAAGGTGGCAACGGGAACCAACGGATAACCCCTCTCCCGCCGGGAGAGGGGTTGGGGTGAGGGTCCGGATCCAAGAGGTGCCGCGTACTTGCGCCGAACCCTCATCCGGCCCTTCGGGCAGGAAAAGACGGCGTGTCGCGCCCCTTCTCCCGGAGAAAGGAACAGCAGGAGAAAGAAGATGAACGCAGCAATCGCAGCAGCACGGGAAACGGACGCCGGAAGCAGCACCGGCCAGCCGCTGGTTGAGATCCGCGGCCTCTCCAAGGTGTACGAGCGCGGCAGGCAGAAGCTCGAGGTGCTGCACCACGTGGACCTCGACATCGCGTCCGGCGATTTCTTCGCGCTGATGGGTCCGTCGGGCTCCGGCAAGACCACGCTGCTCAACATGATCGGCGGGCTGGATTCGCCGACCGACGGCAGCATCAGCGTGGGCGGCAAGCGCATTGACAGGATGGGCGAGGGTGACCTTGCCCGCTGGCGCGCGAGCAACGTGGGATTCGTGTTCCAGTTCTACAACTTGATGCCGGCGCTGTCGGCGCAGAAGAACGTCGAGTTGCCGCTGCTGCTCACGAAGCTGTCTGCATCACAGCGCAGGAAGAACGCCGCCATCGCGTTGCAACTGGTGGGCCTTGCCGATCGCGCCACGCACAAGCCCGGCGAATTGTCGGGCGGCCAGCAGCAGCGCGTGGCGATCGCGCGCGCGATCGTGTCCGATCCGACGTTGCTGGTCTGCGACGAGCCGACCGGCGATCTCGACCGGCAATCGGCGGAAGAAGTCCTGACCTTGTTGCAGCGGCTCAACCGCGAGCACGGCAAGACGATCGTGATGGTCACGCACGATCCCAAGGCCGCCGAGTACGCCACCCACACGCTGCATCTGGACAAGGGCGCGCTCGTCGAACAGCAGCGCACGGCCTGAGCCCGGGAGCGCATCATGAAATACTTCCATCTGATCTGGGCCGCGCTGTTCCGGCGCAAGGCCCGCACGGTCTTCACGCTGATCTCGATCGCCGCCGCGTTCCTGCTGTTCGGCTTGCTCAACGCCACGCGCGTGGCGTTCACCGGCGGCAGCGACACGCTGGCCGGCAACGAGCGGCTGGTGGTCGCCTCGCGCTTTTCCATCATGACCGGACTGCCGCTCAGCCTGAAGCAGCGCATCGCGGCCGTGCCGGGCGTGGAGACGGTGGGCCACGAGAACTGGTTCGGTGGCGTGTACCAGGATCCGAAGAATTTCGTCTTCAGTTTCGCGGTGGACGAGGATTACCTGGACACCAACTCCAACCTGATCCTGGACCCGGCCGCGCGCCAGGCATTCACGCGCACGCGCGACGGCGCGCTGGTCGGCGAGGCGCTGGCGGAGCGCTATCACTGGAAAGTCGGCGACAAGATCCCGCTGCAGTCGCAGATCTTCCCGCAGAAGAACGGCGACAAGACCTGGCCGTTCGAGATCGTGGGCATCTTCAAGACTACCAGGGACGCGCCCAACGGCATGGACCAGATGTTCTTCATGCACTGGACCTATTTCGACGAGGCAAATGCCTACAGCCAGCACGAGGTGGGTTGGTACGTGGTGAAGCTGAAGGATCCGAACCAGGCCGATCGCGTGGCGCACACGATTGATGCGCTCTCGGCCAATTCCGACCACGAGACCAAGACCCAGACCGCCAACGCGTTCAATGCGTCCTTCGCCAAGCAGATCGGCAACATCGGCCTGATCGTGGAAGCGATCATGGCGGCGGTGTTCTTCACATTGATCCTGCTGACCGGCAACACCATGGCGCAGGCGGTGCGCGAGCGCATCCCGGAGCTGGCGGTTCTGAAGACGATCGGATTCACCAACCGCAGCGTGCTCGGACTCGTGCTCGCCGAAGCGGTGCTGTTGCTGCTGATCGGCGGCGTGCTGGGCTTGGCCGTCGCCAGCGGCCTGGCGCCAGGCCTGGCCAAGGGCAGCGGCGGCATGATCCAGCTTCCGCCGATCGGCGCGAGCAGCTGGATAGAGGGCGTCGCGCTGATGATCGCGATCGGACTGGTGGTCGGTGCGCTGCCGGCGCTGCGCGGCATGCGGCTTCGCATCGTTGATGCGCTCGCGGGTCGTTGAGGAGCGGATGCCATGAAGAAATTCCTTTCGGGCCTGGGCATGTTCGCGATCGTGATCGCCTGGCTGGTCGTGTGGACGGCACTGCCGTTGCTAGCGGTCCTCGTGCTCGCGTTGCTGCTGGCGCTCTGGCTGGTCCTCACCCGCTCGGGCCGTCGCACGCTGTCCGTCACCGGCGTGGGGCTGAGCACGTTGCGGCAGCGGCTCGGCTCGACCGCGGTGATCGTGGTGGGCATCGCCGGCGTGGTCGCCGTGCTGGTGGCGCTGCTGGCGATGGGCGAGGGCCTGAGCGCCACCCTGCAGCAGACCGGCAGCAACGACACCGCGATCGTGCTGCGCGGCGGTTCGCAGGCGGAGAGCAATTCGGTGCTGACGCGCGACAACATCGCGACGATCGAGCAGGCGCCCGGCATCGCGCGCGACGCACAGGGCAGGCCGGTCGCGTCGGCCGAACTGGTGGTGGTCGCCAACGTGCCGAAGAAGAGCGACCCCGCCACCGATTCCAACGTGCAGATCCGGGGCGTGGGCGAGGAAGCCTGGTCGCTGCGGCCCGAGGTGAAGATCGTGGAGGGCCGCAAGTTCAAATCGGGCCTGCGCGAACTGGACGTGGGCCAGGCCGCGCAGCGCCAGTTCGTCGGACTGGACGTCGGCAAGCAGCTCAAGCTGTCCGGCCAGGACTGGACCATCGTCGGCGTGTTCGCATCCGGCGATTCGCACGAGTCGGAGCTGTGGGGCGATTCGAAATCCATCGCCGAGGCGTACCGCCGCGGCAGCAGTGCCGAGTCGGTGACCGTGCGCCTGACCTCGCCCTCGGCGTTCGACAGGTTCAAGGCCGCGCTGATGAGCGATCCGACGTTGAAGGTTGATGTGTCCACCACGCGCGAGTACTTCAACAAGCAGTCGGAAGGCCTCAGCAAGGTGATCCGCGTGGTCGGCATCACCATCGGCGTGATCATGGCGATCGGCGCCATCTTCGGCGCGCTCAACACCATGTACGCGGCGGTCGCCACGCGCGCGCGCGAAATCGCCACCTTGCGTGCGATCGGCTTCCGCGGACTGCCGGTGGTGGTTTCGGTGATGCTGGAAACGATGTTGCTGGCGCTGCTCGGCGGCCTGATCGGCGCACTGATCGTGTGGCTGGCCTTCAACGGCTACACGGCATCCACGCTGGGCGCCAACTTCAGCCAGGTGGTGTTCCAGTTCAAGGTCTCGCCCGCGCTGCTGTGGACCGGCATCAAGTGGGCGCTGGCGATCGGCTTCATCGGCGGGCTGTTCCCGGCCGCGCGCGCGGCGCGCTTGCCGGTGACCACGGCGTTGCGGGAGCTTTGAGCGGAACCGTAGGGCGGATTTCAACCCGCCGGGTGCATGCGGCGGGTCGAGACCCGCCCTACAAAAGCCGCCAGGGCACGAAGATCGCCGCGAGGATCGCGATCAGCAGCGTCCATTTCGCCGCGTAGTAGAACTTGCGGTTGCGCTTCTTGATCGCCTTGGAAACGCGACGGATCGCGTAGACGTACTTGAAGATGCGGTTGATGCCGCCGGTGCGGTCGCCTTCCATGTTGGGCGCGGAGCCGGCGGCCA
>DASVDY010000112.1:0-12972 GCA_036380855.1 Rhodanobacteraceae bacterium | reverse complement strand
GGACACCCAGGGCAACACGGTCTACACCGGCAAGGACATCCGCGACGGCCAGGCGGTGTTCCTGCGCTACGGCCTGATGGACAACGGCAGCATCTGGGGGCATGGCGCATACCTCGGGCCCGACTACTCCGCGCTGGCCTTACACCGGATGGGCCTGGATACCGCTGCGGCGCTCGCGATGCAGCGGTTCGGCAAACCGCTCGACCAGCTCGACGACGTACAGCGCGCCGGGATTCGCGCGCAGGCCGCGGTGCTGCTGAAAACCAATCGCTACGACCCGGCCACGCGCACGCTCACCCTGACCGCGCCGGAGGCGAGCGCCTACCGGCAGCAGGTCGGGTACTGGACGGATTACTTCAAGCGATCCTCGTTCAACGGTGGCCTGAAACCCGACCTGATCACCGATCCGACGGAACTGCGGCAGTTCACCGCATTCGTGGACTGGGCCGCCTGGGTTTCGGTCGCGAACCGGCCGGGCGACGACTTCTCCTACACCAACAACTTCCCCTACGACCCGGGCGTGGGCAACGTCGCGACCAGCGGTTCGCTGCTGTGGAGCGCGCTGAGCCTGGTGGTGCTGCTGGGCGGCATCGCCACGGTGCTGCTGATCTTCGGCCGCTTCGAGCATCTGGGCTGGGTCAGCGGCGCCCACGTGCACCCGCAGGTCCTGCCCGGCGCACCCAGCCCGGCGCAGCGCGCGCTGGTCAAATATTTCGTCGTGGTCGCGATCCTGTTCCTCGGCCAGACGCTGCTGGGCGGCGCGGTCGCGCACTCGCGCGCCGAGCCGGGCGACTTCTACGGGTTCAAGATAGACAGCATCCTGCCGAGCAACCTGCTGCGCACCTGGCACCTGCAGACAGCCATCTTCTGGATCGCGACCGCCTATGTCGCCGCGGCGCTGTTCCTCGGGCGCACCCTGCGCCGCGACGAGCCGCGCGCGCTCACCGCCTGGATCAACCTGCTGTTCGGCGCCTTCGCGATCGTGATCTTCGGCAGCCTGGTCGGCGAATGGCTCGGCATGTCCGGGCTGCTCGGCAATGCGTGGTTCTGGATCGGCGATCAGGGCTGGGAGTACCTGGAGATCGGCCGGCTCTGGCAGGCGCTGATGATCGTGGGCCTGTTCGCGTGGTTCGCGATGTTGTGGTGGCTGGTGCGGCCAAGGCAGGTCGCCGAACAGGCGCGGCCGCTGTCACGGATGTTCCTGGTCGCTGCGCTGGCGATCCCGATGTTCTACATCCCGGCGCTGTTCTACGGCGCGAAGACCAACTACACGGTCGTGGACATGTGGCGGTTCTGGATCATCCACCTGTGGGTGGAAGGTTTCTTCGAACTGTTTGCAACGACCATCGTCGCGCTCACGTTCTACCAGCTCGGGCTGACGCGACGGAACACGGCGCTGCGGGTGATCTACCTCGACGCGATCCTTTATTTCCTGGGCGGCCTGGTCGGCACCGGCCACCACTGGTACTTCAGCGGCCAGACGCAAATCAACCTGGCGCTGGCGGGGCTGTTTTCGGTGCTGGAAGTGGTGCCGCTCACGCTGCTCACGCTGGATGCGTGGAAGTTCGTCACCACCACCCGCGGCGAATGCGCGGAGTGCGGCAAGTCCGTCAACATCCCGCACAAGTGGACGTTCTACTTCCTGATGGCGGTGGGCTTCTGGAACTTCCTCGGCGCCGGCGTGTTCGGCTTCCTGATCAACCTGCCGATCATCAGCTACTACGAGGTCGGCACGATCCTGACGCCCAACCACGGCCACGCCGCGCTGATGGGCGTGTTCGGCATGCTGGCGATCGCGCTGATGGTGTTCGTGCTGCGCCAGACCAGCAGCGAGGCGCGCTGGCCGGGCATCGAGAAGTACGTCAGGACGGCCTTTTTCGGCACCAACATCGGGCTGGCGATGATGGTGGTTTTCAGCCTGTTCCCGGGCGGCATCTTCCAGGTGTGGGACGTGGTGCAGCACGGCTACTGGCACGCGCGCGGACTGGAGTACACCGCCACGCCGACCGCCCGCATCCTGGAGTGGCTGCGCCTGCCGGGCGACCTGGTGTTCATCATCTTCGGCGCGGTGCCGCTGGTGATCGCGGCCATCAAGGGCTGGCTCAACCTGCGCGCCGATCCCGCGCCGGTGGTGGTGGAACAGCCCGGGCAGTGAGCCGTTTCATGGCATCGCGGTTTCGCGGTGTCCCGGAGCCCGCGCGAGGGTTCACCGGAACCGCGGAGGCCTGGCGCTCGCGGGGTCGTCCATGAAGTGTTCGTGCAGGTATTTCTCGCCCTCGTCGCAGAAGGCGGTCACGACGGTGTTCAATTCAGGGAAGCGCTCGCGCACGCGCTTCGCGGCGAGCAGGTGCGCGCCGGAACTGGGGCCGCACAGCAAGCCATGGTCGCGCGCGAGATGGCGCATGGACCCGATCGCATCCTCACTCGACACGCTGAGCGCTTCGTCCACCAGGTCCGAGTGGCGCTGGTAGATCCCCGGGACGAAGCCGTCGGAGATGCCTTCGATCATGTGCGAGGCGATTTCGCCGCACAGGATGGTGCGCGACTCGCTGGGTTCCATCGCGAACAGCCGCACCTTCGGATTGACCTCGCGGAACGCCTGGCCGACGCCGATCAGCGTACCGCCGGTACCCACGCCCAGCACCAGCGCGTCGGGTACGCGCCCTTTTGGCAATTGCGAGAGGATTTCCGGGCCGAGGATGGTGCGGTTCTCCTCCACGTTCCATTCCGACTCGAACTGGCCGGTGAAGAAGAATCCCGGCTGCCGGCCGAGTTCGCGCGCGCGTTCCAGCGCGCCGTCCACGTGGAAGTTGCCGCAGAACATCACGTCGGCGCCGTACGCGCGCGAAATCGCCACGCGCTCGCTGGACAACCCTTCCGGCATCACCACCAGCATGCGGTAACCCTTGACCGCGGCGACCATGGACAGGGCGTTGCCGGTATTGCCGCTGGTCGCCTCGACGATGGTGTCGCCGGGCTTGAGCAGGCCTTCCTGCTCGGCGCGCTCGATCATGTATTTGGCGATGCGCGCCTTGATCGAGCCGGACGGGTTGACGAATTCGAGCTTCGCGAACACGCCCTCGATTTCGATCAGCGGCGTGTCGCCGATCGCGTCGAGGATGGTGTCCGACAGCCCCCGGAAGCGCACGCCCACGGTCGTGTTCACGCGGCCTCGTCGGCGTGCGCGTGCTGCTGCATCACGTCCAGCGCCAGCGTCGAATGCGCGTAGGCGCCGCCGGCGCGCATCTCGGCGGCCACCCAGATCGCCTCCATGATCTGCTGTTCGCTGGCGCCCTGCTTCAGCGCTTCGGCGGTGTGGCCGCGGATGCAGTACGGACATTGGGTCACGTGCGCCACCGCCACCGCGATCAGTTGCTTGGTTACCGCCGGCAGTGCGCCCTCGGCGAATACCGCGGCGCTGAAGGCCTTGAACGCCTTCAGTGGTTCGGGGGCCAGTTCGTGGCGCTTGCGCGCGAGCGCGGGCGAGGATTGCGGATAAATGGGTTCGCTCATGATGGCCTCCGGTCGTGCGTGTCGCGGGGCGATTCCGGACCGATCGTGCCGGACACCCAGCTCGGCGGATCGCTGGCCGGGAAACTCTGTGCTAGTTCGTCATCAATCCAGCGCTCGAAGGCCCTGCGCGTCGGCGACAGCATGGATGGGGAATGGGTGAAACGGGTTTGGAAAATCTGCTGGTTCATGGATGCCTCCGTTCTGGGCCTTGCGGCACGGTGGCAACGGGCGGGCGCTTCGCCCGCGAGTCTTGTCGGCCGGGCATGGCGCCCTCGGCAACATCCGAACCTTACGCCCGCGACGGCGGCCACTCCTTGATTGCAATCAAGCCGTGGCCGCCGTTGGAAGCGGTTCAGAGCGCGCACGCCGGACGGGTGCGCGCGATTGCAGCGAAAAGCGCGACCGGTCAGGCGCGCGCCATCCTCGCAATCCAGCGATAGAGCACGAACACGATCGCCGCGAAGGCGATGCCGCCGATCCAGGCGGCGGCGGTCTCGAAGCCGGCGCCCACCACCGCGAGCGGCGCGGCGTTGCCGGAAAAGGCCACCACCGCGGCGATGATCACGCCGATCAGGCTCTCGCCCACGATCAGGCCGGACGCGAGCAGGACACCGAGCTGCTTGGTGCCTTCCGGATTCGGCCCGCGATCGGCGCGTGAATCGAAGAAGGCGCCGACCAGCGCGCCCACTACCACCATCAGCGTGGTCGAGGTCGGAAGATAGATGCCAAGGCCCACCGCCAGCGGCGGCAGCCGCACCGATTTGGCGGTTCGCGCCAGGATCTCGTCAATCACGATGATGCCGCCGCCGATGGCCGCGCCGATGCCGATCAGGCTCCAGTCAATGTTGCCGGTGATCACGCCCTGCGCCAGCGCGGAAATCAGCCCCGCCTGCGGAGCCGGCAGCGCGCGCGCGGGGTCCACGCCCGGCGCGCCCGCGAACCCGTAGGCGTGGCTCAGCAGATCCAGCACCGGGGGGATCACGATCGCACCGGCAATCACGCCGATGACCAGCGCGGCTTGCTGTTTCCAGGGAGTTGCGTCAACCAGTTGGCCCGTTTTCAAGTCCTGCAGGTTGTTGTTGGCGATGGACGCCACCGCGAACACGATCGAGGTGATGAACAGCGCGAAGGCGACCAGCGACTTGCCGGCACCCGGCGCGGTGTGTGCCTGGATGCCAAGTACCAGCAGCAACGCGGCGATGATCACAACCAGAATGCCGATGCCCGAGAGCGGGCTGTTGCTGGAGCCGATCAGCCCGGCCATGTAGCCGCAGACGGCGGAGACCACGAAACTCAGGATCACCACGAACACGACGCCGCCGCCGACCAGCAGCCACAGATGGTCGCCCAGCCCGCTGCTGGAGCCGAACAGCCCCAGCATGATTCCGACCGGGACCAGGCACAGCAGCGTGATCAGGCCGACGATGCCGATCGGCATGTCCTGTTCGGTGCGCGCCAACGTGTGCGCCTGGCCGGCCCTGCGCACGCGCGAGGCCGCCATCGCACCGGCCAGCCCCGCCACCACCGGCTTCACCAGTTTGGCGAGGGTCCAGATCGCGGCGACGCCGATCGTGCCCGCGCCGACGAAGCGCACGTAATGCACCCACGCACCCTGCGCGATGTCCGCGGCGGCGCCCGCCGCCGGATGCAGCGCGGTGAAATACGGCACGCCCCAGACCCAGCCGATCAGCGCGCCGACCAGCATCGCCACGCCGACCCACAGGCCGACCAGATGGCCGACCGCGAACAGCGCGAATGAGAGCGCGAAATCGAAACCGCTCGCGGAGCGATCGCCGAGCCTGAAGTACTGGGCGAGGTCGCTCGCGAAAACCTTGGTCTGCACGACGATCGCAAAGATCGCCGACACGATCGCACCGGTGACCACCGCCTTCAGGCCGGCCTTGCCCGATTCGACTGCGCCCTGATGTTCCTCGCCGGCACCGCTCGCACCGACCTTCAGCACCTCGGCGCAGGCCACGCCTTCCGGGTACGGCAGGTCGGAATCGGTGACCAGCGCGCGCCGCAGCGGGATCGTGTACATCACGCCGAGGATGCCGCCGGTCGCGCAGATGCCGAACGACATCCAGAACGGGAAGCCCGTCCACCAGCCGATCATGATCAGGCCGGGCAAGACGAAGATGATCGAGGACAACGTGCCGGCGGCGGATGCGACCGTCTGCACGATGTTGTTCTCCTGGATCGTCGCATCGCGCATCGCCTTCAGGATCGCCATCGAGATCACGGCGGCGGGGATGGACGTGGAGAAGGTCAGGCCGGCCTTCAAGCCGAAGAAGACGTTTGCCGCGGTGAAGACGAAGGTGATGACGATGCCGATCACCATGCCGCGAATGGTCAACTCGTTGCGCGGCGGTACGCCGGCGGCTGCGCTGTTCATGGAGCCCCTCCCCGATCGAAAACGCTGCCGCATACTAGCCGAGGCCGGGTCGCGCGCGAAGCGCGTACAAGCCCTCTCCCCCGAACGGTTCTCTCGTTCGGGGGAGAGGATTTGGGTGAGGGGGCGGGGCTGACACGATCAAAGAGCGTTCGATTTTCGTAGGGTTTTTGAATCAACTTGCCGCATATGGTTCCGGCTGCAATCCTGCTCCGATGAAGTCTGCCCCCCTCACCCCAGCCCTCTCCCCCAACAATGAAAGCGTTGGGGGAGAGGGGGCCAGAGCTTACCGCGGTCGCTTCGCACCCTCGCCCACCGGCAGGCTGCACCTGGGCTCGCTCCTGGCCGCGCTCGGCAGTTGGCTGCGCGCGCGCGCGGCGAACGGCGCCTGGCTGATACGGATCGAGGACATTGACCCGCCGCGCGAAGTGCCCGGCTCCGCCGACTCCATCCTGCGCACCTTGCACGCGTACGGACTCGAACCGGACGAACCGCCGCTTTACCAGAGCACGCGGCGGGATGCATACGAAACGGCGTTCGAAAAGCTGAGGGAGCTCGGCGCGGTGTTCCCCTGCTGGTGTTCGCGGACGGACCTGGCCGCACTGGGCGGCGTGCATCGCGGCGCGTGCGCGGCGGCGCCGGATCCGCGTCGCGCGCCGGCCTGGCGCGTGCGCGTGGACGGTGCGGTGATCGAATTCGAGGATGGCCTGCAGGGACGACAGCGCTGCAAACTCGCCGACGACGGCGACTTCGTGGTGAAGCGCGCCGACGGACCGTTCGCCTACCAGCTCGCCTGCGCCGTGGACGATGCCTGGCAGGGCATCACCGAGGTGGTGCGCGGCGCCGACCTGCTGGATTCCACGCCGAGGCAGATCTTCCTGCTGCGACTGCTGGGCTTGCGCGAACCCGCGTACCTGCACCTGCCGGTGCTGGTGGATGCGGGCGGCGCGAAGCTGTCGAAATCCGAAGGCGCGGCGGCGGTGGATGCGGACGATCCGGTGCCCGCGCTTCGGCGCATGCTCGGGCTGCTCGGGCTCCCGGCCGACGCCCTGCAGGAGACATCCCCCCGCGGGTTGCTGCGCGATGCGGCCGAAACATTCGACCCGCAACATCTGCCGCGGGCGCCTTGGCTCCGGCTCGAGGCATGAGCACACGGAATTGACGCAGCGCGGCGAGACATTCTCCTCGTCGCAACGCATGATCCGGCGCAACCACAACGCGGAGAAAAACGATGTCACGACAACGCGTGGCCCTGGTTACCGGCGGTACCGGCGGCATCGGTACGGCGATCGTGCGGCGGCTGGCGGGCATGGGCCACACCGCGGTCACCAATTACCGCGACGAGGCGAAGGCAACCGCATGGCGCGACAAACTCGCGGCCGACGGCATCCGCGCGGTGCTGGTGCCGGGCGACGTGTCCGACCCCGCCTCGTGCGAAGCGATGGCGCGCCGTATCGAGGACGAAGCCGGGCCGGTGGACATCCTCGTCAACAACGCCGGCATTACCCGCGACACCACCTTCCACAAGATGACCTACCAGCAGTGGACGGAGGTGGTGAACACCAACTTGAACGCCTGCTTCAACGTGACCCGCCCGCTGATCGAGGGCATGCGCGCGCGCAAGTGGGGCCGCATCGTGCAGATCAGTTCCATCAACGGCCAGAAAGGCCAGTACGGCCAGGCCAACTACGCCGCGGCCAAGGCCGGCATGCATGGCTTCACCATCTCGCTCGCGCAGGAGAGCGCGAAATTCGGCATCACCGTCAACACCGTGTCGCCCGGCTACGTGGCGACCGAAATGGTGATGGCCGTGCCCGAGGAAGTGCGCGAGAAGATCGTCGCCCAGATCCCGCTCGGCCGCCTCGGCAAGCCGGAGGAAATAGCCCACGCAGTGGCGTTCTTCCTGGGCGAGGATGCCGCCTGGATCACCGGCGCCAACCTCGCCATCAACGGCGGGCATTACATGGGCTGGTGATTCGCCGTGACTCGCACTTGAATGCGAAGCGACTGATCGAGATCAATCGCAGCTTCGGCTCCAAAAGCGCAGCGCGCCCCGCACGCCACGGCGCCGCCCGCTAGTGCGCCGCCGCAAGCCATGCTAGCTTTGCGGCATGGCAGCAGCGCGGATCATCAAGAAATACCCGAACCGGCGTCTCTACGACACCGAGATCTCCAGCTACATCACGCTGGAGGAGGTGCGCCAGCTCGTGCTCTCCGGCACACCCTTCGAGGTGCACGACGCCAAGACGGGCGAGGACCTGACCCGCTCTGTGCTGCTGCAGATCATCGCCGAGCATGAGCAGCACGGGCAGCCGATGTTCTCGGCCAACCTGCTCTCGCAGATCATCCGTTTCTACGGCGATTCCATGCAGGGATTCGTGGGCGGCTATCTCGAGAACAGCCTGCAGATCTTCCTGGACCAGCAGCACAAGTTCCGCGCGCAACTGAACGAGATGCTCGGCCAGACGCCGTGGTCCATGTTGAACGAAATGACCGAGCGCAACATTGATCTGTGGAAGTCGCTGCAGCGCGGCTTCCTGGAAAACGCGACCGGCGCCGCGCCGAAGCCTACCGCCGGCCCCGGCAAGAAACCGCGCTGAATCTCCCCGCCGGTTTCATTGACACGGGCGCCGGCGCCTTCTTACCATCCCGGATCTGTTGCGGCGCAACATGTGCCGCTTTGCCGCATTTCCATTACCGGGACTTTCAAATGAGCGAACGCGTAGCCATCGTCACCGGTGGCATCGGCGGTCTGGGCACCGAAATCTGCAGGCAGCTTGCGAGCGCCGGCCGCAAGGTCGTCGCCGCCGACCTCGGCAACCGCCAGGAGCGCCTCGCGGCGTTCCGAGAGGAAGTGAAGGAGTTCGACGGCAGGATCGTGTTCGCGCCGGTGGACGTCTCCCGCTTCGACGATTGCGCGGCCCTGGTGACGCACGTCGGCGAAACCTGCGGCGCCGTGGACATCCTGGTGAACGCCGCCGGCATCACGCGCGACGTCAGCTTGCGCAAGATGGAAGCGCAGCAGTGGCACGAGTTGATGAACGTCAACCTGGACGGCGTGTTCAACATGTGCCGCCAGGTGGTGGAAGGCATGACCACGCGCGGCTTCGGCCGCATCGTCAACATCTCCTCGGTCAACGGCCAGACCGGCCAGTTCGGGCAGACCAACTATTCGGCCGCGAAAGCGGGCATGCACGGCTTCACCATGGCGCTGGCGCGCGAAGTGGCGAAGAAGGGCGTCACCGTCAACAGCGTCTCGCCCGGTTACTGCAAGACCGAAATGGTGATGAAGGTTCCGGAAGACATCCGCAACCAGATCGTGGCCCAGATTCCGGTCGGACGCCTGGGCGAACCCTCCGACATCGCGCGCACGGTCGCATTCCTGACCGCCGAGGACGCGGGCTTCATCACCGGCGCCAACATCCCGGTGAACGGCGGCTATTTCATGTCGTTCTGAGGCAGGGTGCGGTCCCGGCGGCTTGACACCCGAGCTGCCGGGCGTAGGCTCCGGACTTTCGGCAATAGGGGATTGCCGCCATGACCGCTCGCCTTCGCCGGACATCCGGGGCGCGCGCCTCCGCGGGAGGCTTCGCCTGGCGCCTGCTCGCGTTGGTTTCGTTGCTGGCTTTTTCTGCCGCGCCGGGTTTCTCGCAAATCCGGCAGGCCGATGGCGCACGCGCCGTTGCACAGCGGGTGATGTCCATCCGCCCGCACTTTCCCGATGGGTTTGGCCCTCCTCCCATCAATGTGCACCCCGCAGTCGTGCGCCCGGGACTATTCGGGTACAGCCCGCCGATTCGCGAGGTGGTCTCGCCGGCGGCCGCGCGTCTCGCGGGAACCAATGCACGGGGAGACCTGTACGTGCGCGCCGCGGGGAGCCAGGACAGGCACATCCTCGCCCGGGCGGACCCGCCCTGGCGATGGGACGTCGAGGGTGCCGCATGGTCGCCCGACGGGCGGCGCCTCGCCGTCAAGCGCAGCGACGACCACGAGGTGCCGCGCATCCCGGTCGTGGACTGGAGCGGTGCGCACGAGGCGGTGAAGTTCGTCCCCTACAGCCGGGCTGGCGAACCGCTGCCGAAAGAGCAGGTGATGATCGTGGACGTGGCGAGCGGCCACGCGGTGCCTGTCCAGCACGGCTTCGCCGATCCCTACGTGCACGTGGTTGGCTGGAGCGCGGACGGCCGCTCGTTGCGCCTGCTCCGCGCCGACCGGCTGCTGAAGCACCTGGACCTGCTGAGCGTGGACGCCGCCACCGGCGTGGCCACCCCGATCCTGCGCGAGGAATCGAAGACATTCATCGTCGGACTCAAACTCCTCGACGGCTACGAGGACCAGCTCGATGCGCTCCATCTCGCCTGGTTCCTGGACACGCGCGGGCAATTCCTGTGGACCAGCGAGCGCAACGGCTTCCGGCACATCTACCTTTACGGCACGGACGGGAAGCTCGTCCGCCCGCTCACCACCATGCTGCCCGGGCTCGTGCACCGCATCGTGGGGGTGGACGAGGGTCGCGGCTGGGTGTATTTCATCGCGAGCACCGACCCCCGGCACCCATACCGCCAGCAGCTCTACCGCGTATCGCTCGCCGGCGGCAGTCCGCAACGGCTCGCGGAAGCCGAAACGATCCCGCGGGTCGAGTTCTCCCGCGCGATGGACCGGATCGCCGTGCTGCGATCGGGGATACCCGATCTCCTCCAGGTGGACGTGCTCGACGCGGATGGCACCCACGTGCACACGACCTGGAAGGCCGACCTCGGCTTTCTCGAGGAGCGCGGCGTAGCGCCGGAAATCGTGTGGAACCTCGCCGCCGACGGCAAGACCCGCCTGCGGAGCATGCTGTTCAAACCGGTACCGTTCGATTCCGGCAAGCAATACCCCGTGATCGAATACATCTACGGCGGCCCGCACGCGCGGGCCGTTCCCGACCAGCTCCGGGTCCACTGGTTCTGGCAGATGTGGTCGCTCGCGAGAGAGGGCTTTGTCGTCGTCGCGACCGATGGCCGCGGGACGCCGGGACGCGGCAAGGCATTCCAGGATTTCGCCTACGGGCGCATCGGTCAGGTCGAGATCGCCGACCACGCCACCGTGTTGCGTGAACTCGCGCGCGATCGGCCCTGGATGGACCTGTCGCGCGTGGGCGTGCTGGGGCACAGCACGGGCGGATACTTCGCGCTGCGGGCGATCCTTCTCGAACCCACCCTCTACAAGGTCGCGCACGTCAGCGCCGCCGAGTTCGATCTTCCGCAGTTCCGGGTATGGGTCGAGCCCTACATGGGCTGTCTGCCCGCCGACTGTCCGGACGCCTACGCGAAAGGCCGGAATTCGGTCCTTGTCCCGACGCTGCAGGGGCGCCTCTCCATCAACAAGGGCACGGCCGATCGCGACGTGCCCTTCGCCGACACGATGAAGCTCGTCCATGCGCTCGAGGCGAACGGCAAGCATTTCGATCTCGCGATCTATCCCGGCGCCAACCACATCGTCATGACCGCACCGGAGTGGCAAGAGCGGATGCACGCATTTTTCCGGCGCGAGCTGCCGGGGCGAGGTACCGAGCCTGCGCCTGGCGAACATCAGAACGGCGCATCGGATCACCGCGCCGCATCGTCCGCCCTGCGACGTCCTGGCGTGAACGGCGGCTCTCAGTCGTTCTGATCGAGCGGCGCGGCGATGCGGTCGCCATGGCTCTTCGGGGACGAGACCACCAGGAAGCGCACTTCGCCCTGGCTCTCGTTGCGCATCTGGTGCGCGGCGCCGGGCGGGACGTGCAAACCCTGGCCGGGGCGCAAGAAATGCGGCGTACCCTCCAGCTCCAGGACGGCTTCGCCTGCGAGCACGTAGAAGAACTGGCGTGATTTCGCGTGCCGGTGCCGCTGCTCGGCCGCACCCGGCGGCATGCGTTCTTCGATCACGCTGAGATCGTCGCCGGCCAGCAGGTGCCAGCCGTCGCAGGCTTCGCCCCAGCGGTAGTGTTCGGCATTGTCCGTGCTGATGACGCCCATGCGCGCCTCGCGTCAGCCTTCCAGCGCGTGCAGCCTCGCGCGCAATGCGTCCAGCCGCAAGTCCCCCGCTGCGCCGGGCGACACCCGCGCAGCGAGGCTCGCTTCGGGCGTGCGGCCCTCGCCCGCCGCACCCGCCGTCTCCGCCGCGTGCCGGTAGGCATCGCGAAACGGCACGCCTGCCGCAGCCTGCTCGATGGCGACATCGGTCGCGTACATCGAGGGCTCGATCGCCGCACGCATGCGATCGGGGTTCCACTGCATCCGCCCCAGCAGATCCGGGAGCAACTCGAGCGCCGCCAGGCCACGTCCGAAGCCGTGCACCAGGGCGCCCTTGCCGATCTGCAGGTCGCGCTGGTAACCGGACGGCAGCGACAGCGACTGTTCGATCTCGCAACGCGCGGCGGCGACGCTGGCGTAGCTCGCGCGCATCAGCTCGATGACATCGGGGTTGCGCTTGTTGGGCATGATCGAGGAGCCGGTGGTGAATTCGTCCGGCAGCGCGACGAAGCCGAATTCGGACGTGGTGAACAGCGACAGGTCCCACGCCAGCCGCCGAAGGTCCAGCAGCGCCGAGCCGAGTGCTTCCAGTGCCGCGAGTTCGAATTTGCCCCGCGACAACTGCGCGGCGACGGGGTTCACCTGCATGCGCGCAAAGCTGAGCGCGCGCGTGGTGTGTTCGCGGTCGAGCGCGAGATTCACGCCGTAACCTGCGGCGGTGCCGAGCGGATTGGCATCCAGCCACGCCAGTGTGTCGCGCGCGCGCTGCGCGTCGTCCACGAAGGACTCGGCGAAACCCGCCAACCAGAGCGACGTGGAAGACACGACCGCGCGCTGCAGGTGCGTGTAGCCGGGCAACGGCAGCGACTCGCCCTCCGCACGCTGCAGGCACGCGCGCGCGGTTTCACGGCAGAGCGCCGTCAACCGCCCCAAGCCTTCCTTCAACCACAATCGGGTGGCGACGAGGATCTGGTCGTTGCGACTGCGCCCGGTGTGCACCTTGCGGCCGGTATCGCCGAGGCGCTCGGTCAGGCGCGCCTCGATCGCGGAATGGCCGTCTTCGAAGCG
>DASVDY010000111.1:0-7291 GCA_036380855.1 Rhodanobacteraceae bacterium | reverse complement strand
TGGCGGGTTAAAACCCGCCCTACCCGGTGTCGCGTGGTGCGGGTGAACGCGTAGGGCGGGTCTTGACCCGCCGATGGCGTGAACCGCCCACAGGCGACCTTGGCCGTCGCGTTGAATGGCGCGTCGAAACGATGGCGGGTTGAAACCCGCCCTACCCGGTGTCGCGTGGTGCGGGTGAACGCGTAGGGCGGGTCTTGACCCGCCGGTGGCGTGAACCGCCCGCCGCGGATCTCGACAGTCGCATTCAATGGCGCGTTGAAACGATGGCGGGTTGAAACCCACCCTACAGCGCGCGCCAGCCTTCCACGCCGGTCAACAGCGCGGCAAGCACGAGCACCACGCCGACCGCGCGCGATGCCATGATCGTCGCTCCTGGCCGCCCGGCCAGCCAGCCGCGCGCCTGCGCGGCCGCGAGCGCGACGGCGCCGTACACGCAAGTCTGCGTGAGCGAGATGATGATCCACAGCACCAGCGCCTGGGTCCACAACGGGCCGTACTCCGCGTGCAGGAATTGCGGGAACACGGCCAGCATGAACAGGTACGCCTTGGGGTTCATCAGGCAGGTCAGCGCGCCGCGCCGGAAAGTGCGCCACGCCGAGCCGGTTGCGCCATCCGGGCCCTGCATGCCGAATCCGGAATCGGAACGCAGCAACGAAATGCCGATCCAGGCGATGTAGAGCGCGCCGGCGAGCAACAGCGCGTTGAAGGCGCCCGGAATCACTTTCAGCAACACGCTGATGCCGAGCGTGGTCATCACCACGTGGCCGATGCCGCCGGTCACGATCCCCGCGACCGCGGCAAAGCCGTGGCGTCGCCCCGCGACCAGCGAGCTGCCCATCACGAACGCCATGTCCATGCCCGGCAGCACGACGATGCCGAACACCAGCAGCGCGAACAGCCACAGGCTCGCGGCGTGGCTCACCGCGTGGCGTCCTCGTCCGCCGGCCACCAGCGCAGGCGCGAGCGCGGGGTGGGATCGAGCACGAGCCGCTCCGGCGCGCCGCGCAGCATGCCCGTGTCGCCGAGCGTCCGCTCGACCGCGGTCGCCAGGGACTCGAATTGCTTCAGCGCGGCGTCGTTCTCGACCACGCCGAGCCAGACCAGGAACGGTCCGTCGCCGCGGATCGGCAGCTGCGGGAAGTTGTTCGGCACGTCCAGCGTGACCAGCACGCCGGCCGGATGGACATTCGCCGTCTGGTAGCGGGCGAATGCCCGCTGCGCCCTGGTTGCGAACGCAGCCTCGTTGCCTTTCTTCACGGCGAAGATCTGCGCCACCACCACGCCGTGCGCGCCGTGCGCCTCGTCCACCGGATCCACCGCCGGCAGCACCGGAATCTGCGTGTCCGGCGCCAGCGGACGCAGCAGCAGCACGTTGTCGCTCTCGCCGGGAAACAGCGCATTCACCTTGACGCGGTGCTCGCGCCACACCGGGCCGTAGTAGAAGGCCGCATCCGCGACCGGCCGCGCGCTGATGTCGTGGTAGCCGCGCAGCCAGACGAACCTGGTCGGCGCCGCGCGATCCTCGAACTGGCCGAATACCATGCAATCCAGTTGTTCGAAGGCTTCGGGAAAGTAGGTGTCGAAGTAGCGCACGAAGCGGTCGCGCTGCCCAGGCGCGATGTCGTAGCGGCGCAGCTCGACGACCCGGTAGTTGCGAAGGTGCGCGACGCTGTCCAGCGCGGCGCCGGTGTCCGCGCGCGCGATGGGGGAGCCGGTCGCGGCCACGCAGAAGATTCCGGTCAGCAGGGCTGAGTAACGGGGCATGTCGGTCTCCGGTCGGATCAGTGCGCGGGCTCGCGCCGCGCGAAATCCATGGTCCAGTTGGTTTCCCAACTGGCGCCGTGGTCGGTGGAAAAAGCCTGCTCCCAGCGCGCGTGGCCGCGGTCAACGCGCTGCCACAGGATGCGCACGAGGATCGGCTTGCCATTGAAGGTATCGGGCGCGCAGAACACGCCCACGTCGCCGGTGAACGCGCCTCGTGCCAGCGTCTGCATCGTGCCCGGCGCGTTGCGGTTGTCGGCCCAGTACAGCGTCCAGATCCGGCGCTGCGGGTCGTAAAGATGCAGACCGAGCGCGGTGAAGCCTTTCCAGAATTCCGTCGTGTAGTGCTCTTCGGTGCCGAGACCGCCCGGCAATGCGCTGAACGAATCGTCCGCCTCGAACCCGATCCAGTCCCGCGAGCCCGCCAGCCGCTGTTTCAGTCGCCTGTTGTGAACGCTCCAGTGGCCGATCAGGAAATCGAAATCGTGCACGCTCCCGTGCGCGGCCGGAGCCTGCGGATCCGGGCAGGGCGGAACCGCGGCGGCGGCGGCACCCACCGCACCGCAGCCCAGTACCAGGCCCAGCAGTTTTCCCCGGATGATGTGCATTCCGAACCCCGATATGAAACGGCTTGCGCTACGCTAGGGCCGAATCAGGGCGGATCACGTCCTGAATCGGGCTAGACTGGCGCATGCCCCACCCCACCACGCGCGTGCTCGCCGTGCTCGAGTTGCTGCAGAGCCGCGGCCGCATCAGCGGCCCGGAGCTGGCGCAGCGCATTGACGTGGACGTGCGCACGCTGCGCCGTTACATCGCGCTGCTCGAGGAGCTCGGGATCCCGATCACCACCGAGCGCGGCCGCTACGGCGCCTACATGCTGGTGGCCGGTTTCAAGCTGCCGCCGATGATGTTCACCGATGCGGAGGCGCTGGCGCTTTCGATCGGCCTGCTCGCCGCGCGCAACCTGGGACTGCACGCCGGCGTCTCGGCCTTGGCGAGCGCGCAGGCCAAACTGGAGCGAGTGCTGCCCGAACGGCTCAAGCGGCGGCTGCACGCGGTGGAGGCGACGGTGCGGCTCGAGGCGCGCGAAGCGATGCCGGTGGAAGCGAACGGCGCGGCGCTGATGGCCCTGAGCCATGCGGCGCACGAAAACGAGCGCGTGCACCTGCACTACCGCGCCGCACACGGCGGGGAGAGCCGGCGCGATTTCGACCCCTACGGCCTCGGCTTCCGCGGCGGAGCCTGGTACACGGTCGGTTACTGCCACCTGCGCCATGGCGTGCGCGCGTTCCGGCTCGATCGCGTGCTGGACGCGCAGCCGCGCGGGATCCGGTTCGCGCGGCCGGAGGATTTCGACGTGCTGGACTGGTTGAGCCGCACCATTGCCACGTTGCCGCGCGCGCATCGCGTGGAAGTGCTGCTGCGCACGGATCTCGCCGCCGCCCGCAACCAGTTCTCGCCGGCGATCGGCCTGTTCGAAAGCGTGGACGATGGCGTGCTGCTGCGGGCGCAGACCGACGACCTGGCCTGGTTCGCGCGCCAACTGGCGCGGGTGCCCTGCGAGTTCGAGATCCGTTCGCCCGCGCTGCTGCGCAGGGAGCTGGCCTCGCACGCGGCGCATTTGCGCAATCTCGCCGAAGCCTGATCAGGCGGCGAACGGCCGGGTCACTGGTGCGGCCTGAACAGGATGTCGAACACCGGCTGCCAGGTCTTGCCCCCGTCCAGCGGGCGCGTAGCGGTTTCGCGCACGCCCTTGCCCTGCCGGTACCACACGCCGCGCAGCAGCGAAGGCTTGCCGTCGCGCGTTTCCTGCGCGCCGGTGAACACCATGCGACCGCCCTGCATGCCGCCATCCATCAGCAGCAATTCGCCGCGGTTGGTCATCCAGCTTTGGTGCCAGACTTTGCGGGCGCTGTCGTACTTCCTTGTCTGGAGAGGCATCCATCATCGGCCCGCGCTGCTGACAACGTGATGTCATCAGCCGGGACATGCAGGCCCGGGCCCGCACCCTGCGCGCAGGACGGGGGCCTTATCCGCCGAACGCTTCACCCTGCAAGGCGGGTTGAAACCCGCCCTCCCTCGAATGGAAGCGGATTCCGGGTTCCGGTCCGGACTGCATCCGGACCGGCCCCGGAATGACGTGCATTATTTCTTGGCCGCGATGATCTGCGACAGGTAGTCCGGCCCGCTCGAGCGCTCAAGGTGCGGATAGCGCAGGCCGCCGTGGTAATCCACCGGCACGGTGCGGTATTCGTCCTGGTGCTTGATCAGCAGCTCGATCGGCTTGTTGTCCGATTTCGCGGCGGTGATCGCATCCTTCAGCACTTCCGGTTTGTAGGCGTGGCCATTGACCGCGACCAGCTCGGCGCCGGGCGAGATGCCGGCCTTGAACGCCGGGCTGTTCCAGCGCACGTCGCCGATGCCGCCGTCCTTGGCCGACAGCGTCAGCCCGAGCGAGTAGGTGAAGTCGGCGAACTTGCGGTTCTTCTCCAGCGACTTCTCGTAGTCGCTTTCCTTGTCGGTGTAGACCAGCTTCCAGCCGCTGGCCGCGATGCCGT
The DNA here is from genome assembly GCA_036380855.1 of Rhodanobacteraceae bacterium. Lineage (GTDB taxonomy): Bacteria > Pseudomonadota > Gammaproteobacteria > Xanthomonadales > Rhodanobacteraceae > 66-474. The sequence continues at coordinate 2,972 of DASVDY010000111.1, read as the reverse complement.
CCATAGGTGGCCGGTTGGCGTCCAGCCGCGAGCGCAGGAACGTTGCCCAGTCGTATTCGGCAACGCCGTTCAGGGCCGCGACGATGTCGTCGAAGGTGTAGGTGTCGGTGACGAAGCTGCCGTTGTGCACGCCGAAGAACGAACTGGCGAAATCGTCCAGCGATTTCCTGTCGTTCGTCAGCGAACGGATCTTCGAATCCACCGCCAGCCAGATCAACTGGCCCGCGCTGTAGTAATCCTCGCTCATCTGGTAGTTGCGATACGGCAGCGGCGCGCGCTGGGCGATGGTCGGATCGTTGGTGGTGTCCTGCACGTTGCGCCAGTCGAAACCGGGGCGGTTGTCCTGGTACTGGGCGGCCACAAGCGCCAGCGCTTCCTTGAACTGGTCGGCATCCCACAGGCCCGAGCGCGCGGCCAGAACGAAGCCCCAGTACTGGGTCTGGCCTTCGTACACCCACAGCAGCGAGTCGCCCATCGGCACGTTGAAGTTGGGCGTCCACAAGTCGGCCGGGCGACGGAACTTGCCGTTCCACGAATGCGTGTATTCGTGCGCCAGCAGGTCGCGACCGGGCGCGTTGCCCTTCCAGTCGGTGAAGTAGTCCGCGCCGGTGCCGTCCTCGCTGGACTGGTGATGCTCGAGCCCGTTGCCGCTCATCTGGTCGGACAGCGAGAACAGGAAGTCGTAGTGGTTGTAATGATGCGAGTCGAACAGCTTGTACGCCTGGGTCACGAGGTTGCGGTGCGCCTGCAACTGGTGCGCATCCATGTCCAGGTCCTTCGGCGCGTCGGCGACGATGTCCATGTGCACCGGTACCTTGGCGCCCGGATCCAGGTCCACGCGCTTGAAGTATTCGCCCGCGTAGATCGGCGAATCCACCAGCGTGTTGAGCGGTGTCGGCTTGAAGGTCACCGTGTCGCCGGACCGGCTTGCGGTCTCCAGCGCGGTACCGAGCTGCCAGCCGTCGGGCAGCTTGATGCTGGGCGCATAGGTGATGTCGCGCGAGTAGTAACCGGCCGGATACAGCACCACCGCGTTCCACTGCAGGTTCAGCATCGCATCGGTCATCACGATGCGGCCTTCCGCCCGCGAGCGCGGCGACAGGAACTGGTAATCGAGATCAATGCTGGTGACACCCTGCGGCACGTCCACGTGGAAGGCGAACACGTCGTACTTGTCGCGCGTCCAGGTCAGCGGCTTGCCATTGGCGCTGATCTTCAGGCCTGCCAGCTTGTCTATGGGACCGCTCGGCGAATGGTTGCCCGGCAGCCACTTCGGATACAGCAGGGTCAGGTTGCCGGCCTGCACGGGGATGGTTTCATGCGCGCGGAAGATGCCCTGGCTGGTGTCGCTGGCATCCACGCTCAGCGTGATGGTCCCCTGGTAGGGCGTGTCCTGCGGTGGCGGCACGTTGGCCTGCGGATTCACGTCGGCGAAGGCCGCGCCCGCGCTCAACGCAAGCGCAAGCGCGACGGCGAGGCGGGTCGGGACGGGCGAATGGCGCGATGCGAAGGACATGGCGATACCTGCAGCGAAGGAACAGCCTTCGAATCTAGCAGTTTCGCCGCGCTCGGCGGATGGGCCGAATGGCCTAGAAAACGTCTATCAGCCGTCGAGGATCTTGTCTGCCACGATACCGATGCCGACATACGCCGCCGTCAGCACCAGCGCGAACACATAGAAGGCGACGAATACACCCACCATGTCCGCGTGCGACGAACCGGCGGCCATGCGTGCGTGCGGAATGGCGGCGAACGCGCAGGCGAAGATCGCGCTGACCAGTCCCAGTCCGATCAGGAACCGTCGCTTGGCATGGATGCGCACGTGCTGGCTGGCGGGTTTCAGCGACAAGCCATCGGCGATCGAAGCCGGCGCGCCCACCAGCGGCGCCCCGCTGCGCACGCGCTTGGTCAGCCGCCACACGGCGGCCAGCGCGGTCAGCACCAGGCTGAGCCCCATCCAGAGGTGCATCAGGAACGCGCTGATGTCGCCGGCGTGCAGTTCATGGGTGCCGCCCTGCTGCATGTCTGCCGGCAGGAACCGGAAAAGCGGCGCCAGCCACGAAACGTCCGAGCCCCACACCGCGACCTGCACGAACACCAGCGCGGCGAAGCACAGCAGCAGAACGATCGTGAGCATGCCGCAGGAGACGTACTTGATGCCCCACCCCAGCAGGTTGCGGACGATGATCCCGACCGGAAACGCATTCGATACGGTGTTCATGGCTCGACCCCCATCGAGATGAAACGTGCGGCGTCCCTCAGGTATTGGCGATGCCCGCCTGCGGGTGCCGCGCCTGCTCGCGCGCCAGCCGGCTGTGGCGGATGCCGTAGCCGAAATACACCACCAGCCCGATGATCATCCAGATCACGAACCGCCAGATGGTGATGCCTGGCAATCCCCCGATCAGCGTCATGCCGCCGCCGGCGGCCGCCCACGGCCAGCCGATGATCAGGAACAGCGAGAACAGCACGCCCAGCGGCGCGATCAGCCAGATCGCAGGCGTGCGGAAGCTGCGTTGCAGGTCCGGCCGACGCACGCGCAGGATCAGCACGGCAAGGCAGATCACGATGAACGCGGACAGCGTGCCGATGTTCACCAGTTCCGCGACTTCACCGATCGGCAGGAAGCCCGCGACGATGGCGGTGAACACGCCGAGGATCATGGTCGGGCGTGCCGGCGTGCCGTAACGCGGATGCACGTGCGAGAACCACTTGGGCAGCAGGCCGTCGCGCGAGAGTGCGAACCAGATCCGCGCGGCGCCCAGCATGAAGCCGAACAGCACGCTGGTGAGGCCCGCCACCGCGGCGACGTTGATCGCGCCGCGCACCCAGTCCAGGTGCAGCGCGGCGAACGCCGCGTCCACCGGCGCCGGCGAATTCAACTGGCTGTAGGGCACCATGCCGGTCAGCACCAGCGATACGGCAAGGTACAGCGCCATCGAAAGTGCCAGCGACAGCAGCACCGCGCGCGG
>DASVDY010000110.1:0-15807 GCA_036380855.1 Rhodanobacteraceae bacterium | reverse complement strand
TTCAGCGCGTCGCGCAGGCGCGCAATCTCGCCCGCATCTATCGGCGTGGCGCTGCGGACGCGAACCTTCAACACGTGCTCGGCCTCGCGCTTCATCTGTTCGAACAGCGCGGCGACTTCCGGCAACAGATGCAGGCGCTGGTTTTCCGCCAGCGTGCCGATGAAGCGTGCGAACAGGGAGTCTGCGGGTTCGCCGTCCGGGAGGAACAGCGCCCCGAACTGGTCCGGCGCGATCCGCGGGTCGCCCGCCAGGGACGCAACACGCGAATCCGCCGCGACCTGCGCGGCGAAGGCCAGTTTGCCGGCCCAGTTGCCCAGGTCATGCTGCCCGGAGGCCAGCTCGAAAGCGGCGCGCGCGTAGGGCCGTGCCAGGGTCAACGGTTCCATGCCCTAGATCTCGGCGACCAGTTGCTCGATCAGCGCCTTGTGCGTGTCGGCGTTGATCTCGCGCTTCAGGATCTTCTCCGCGCCGGCGATCGCGAGCTGCGCCACCTGCCCGCGCAGCTCCGCGCGGGCGCGGTGCGCCATGTTGTCAATGTCCGCCTGCGCGGTCGCCTTGACCTTGGCCGCCTCCAGCAACGCATCGCCGCGCGCCTTGTCCACGATCTGGGTCGCCTGCTGGTTGGCCCGCTCGATGATCGCAGCGGCTTCCGCGCGCGCGCGCTTCAGCTCGTCGGCCGAACGCGCGTCCGCGTCGGCCAGTTCCTTGCGGGCCCGGTCGGCGGCTTCGAGGCCCGCCGCGATCTTGTGCTGGCGTTCCTCGATGGCCCGCGTGAGCGGCGGCCAGACGAACTTCATCGTGAGCGCGATCATGATGAGGAACGCGATCACTTCGCCGATCAGGGTTGCATTGATGTCCATTGCCTGATTTACCTGCTTGCTACCTGCCTGGATTGCGATCTCGCGGCATTCGCGCGTCAGTGCGGCAACGAGGCCGCATGGGTCAACGCGGTCGTCAGCAACGGATTGGCGAACGCGAAGAACATGGCGATGGCCAGGCTGATGAAGAAGTCGGCGTCGATCAGGCCGACCAGCAGGAACATGCGGCCGGTCAGCATCGGGCTCAGTTCAGGCTGCCGCGCCATCGATTCGAGGTACTTCGAGCCCATCACGCCCATGCCGATGCAGGCGCCCAGCGCGCCCAGGCCGATCATGAGGCCGGCCGCGATGGCGGTGTTGGCCTGGATGAGTGCGATCAGTTGTTCCATTTGGATCTCCCGGTAGAACTTTTGGTGGTGAAAAGGGCCGGACGCTGCAACGCCGCGTCAGTGGTGCTGTTGCGCCATCGCGATGTAGGTGACGGCGAGATACATGAAGATGAAAGCCTGGATCACGATGATCAGGAGCTCGACGAAGCTCCAGGCGACATAGCCGACGATTCCGATGGGATACCACAGCGTCAGGAAGTGGGCCATCAGGCCGGCGATCAGCATGAACAGCAGGTCGCCCGCGAAGATGTTGCCGAAAAGTCGAAGCGCCAGGCTGACCGGCTGGGTGACCATTTCGATCACGAACATCAGGATGTTGAAGGGCGCCAGCAGCACCTTCATGAAGATGTTCTTCGCCGTGAACGGCGCCGACACGGCGCCCTTGAAATACCCACCGATGCCCTTGGCCCGCATCCCGTAGAACAGGGTCAGGACCAGCACCGACAGCGACATCGCGAACGTCATGTTGACGTCGGCCGTCGGCACGGGGCGGAAATGCGTTGCACCCGCCGCGCCCGCCGCGGCCGGGATCAGGTCCACCGGCAGCACGTCCATGAGGTTCATGAACAGGATCCAGAAGAAGATCGTCAGCGCCAGCGGGCCCAGGAACTTGCGGCTGCCGTGCCACGCATCCTTTACCTGGCCATCCACGAATTCGAGCGCGAGCTCGACGAAGGCCTGCCCCTTGCCCGGTACGCCCGAGGTCGCGCGGCGCGCGAACCACCAGAACCAGAACAGGAAGAGAAAACCGAGCACGCACGACATGATCAGCGTGTCCACATGGAACGACGCCGCGCCTCCCGCGTCGGTGAGCGGCGCATTCCAGAACGTCAGGTGATGCTGGATGTATTCGGTGAAAGACTCACCGCCGGATTCGGCACTCACTCATTCATCCTCGATCATCGTGCCGCAAAGCACGCGCCGCAGGCGCGGCACGCCTTCAGCGTTTCAATCCCAAGGCCAGCAGATTGACCAGTACCGCGGCCGTCAGGCCAACCAGCGCCGGTAGCGCCGGCAGCTTCCAAAAGCCCAGGATCAGGTAAAAACCGACGATCACCACGATCCATTTCAGCAATGTTCCGACAGCGAAGCGCGCCAGCATCGAACCAGGCCCGGCCAACCCGGGCATGAAGACCCGCAGCGCAAGCAGGACGGTTCCCGTCGCCACCAGAAGCCCCCCCGCAAGCGCCGCCACCGCCGCATGAACACCCTGCGCCAGGAACGCCAGGCCGGCAATCACCGCCACCGCCACTTGCGCCAGGACTATTTGTAAAGCGAGCCGCCTGCCGGCGGCCAGGGAGTTGTCCACGTTTCGATGTCCGCCCGATGCGGCCAAAACCTCACGGTCAAGCCTGAGAAGTTTAGCAGCGGGCGTGTCCGCGCCGCAAGCGTAAAAGCGTGTTTTTCAGCCGCTTACGGGCCGGGCGGCGGAGTCGTCTTGGCAGACGCCATGGTGGTGAAAACAGGTCTTCTGATCAGCGGGCGCGCTGGCCGAACAGGATCTTGCGTTCCTCGTCGGTCATGGGGCCTTCGCGACGCAGGGAATCGCCTCGCTCGTACGCGCGCACAGTGGCGGGACGCTGCGCGATCGCGGCATGCCAGCGGCGCACCTCCGGGAATGGCGAGAGATCCAGTGGTGCCTTCGAGTACGGATTGATCCACGGATAGCAGGCCATGTCGGCAATCGTGTACTCGTCGCCGACGATGAACTCGCGATCCCGCAGGCGCGTGTCCAGCACGCCGAGCAGGCGTTCGGCTTCGTTGCGGTAGCGCTCCATCGCATACGGAATCCTTTCTGGCGCGTACACATGGAAGTGGCCGTACTGGCCGGTCATCGGCCCGAGGCCACCCATCTGCCAGAACAGCCACTCGATGCACTGCATGCGCGCCCGCGGCTCGGCGGGAATGAAGCGCCCGGTCTTGCCGGCAAGATAAAGCAGGATCGCACCGGATTCGAACACGCTCAGCGGGCCACCGCCATCGGCCGGCGCTCGATCCACGATGGCCGGCATCTTGTTGTTGGGCGAGATCGCGAGGAATGCCGGCTCGAACTGCTCGCCCTTGCCGATGTCCACGGCTTTGACCGTGTGCCGCAGGCCGCTCTCCTCCAGGAACAGTGCGACCTTGTAGCCGTTGGGCGTGGGCCAGAAGTAGAAATCGATCACGACGCTCGCTCCTTGTGCAAGCGTGCTTCATGGGGTCGCAGCAGCGCATGCTCAATAGCGGGCGTCGAATGTGCGTCCCGTGTCGGTCACGGCCGGATCCCGGCTCAACGCACGTCCCTGCGCTGGCCGGGACGACCGCTCGGGCGCTGGATCCCGTGTCATCGGCCATCCATGGCCTGCACGGGATGAAGTCATCCTGACTTCACTTGCCGATGCAAAAGGTGGAGAAGATGGCGCCAAGCAGGTCTTCGCTGGTGAATTCGCCGGTGATCTCGCCCAACCGATATTGCGCGTGCCGCAGTTCTTCCGCGGCAAGTTCGCCCGCCCGCGTTTCGCGAAGCATGCGTGCGGCCGCTTCCACGTGTTCTTGCGCCCGCTGCAGCGCCAGCACATGCCGTGCGCGTGCGCTGAAGGCGCCCTGTTCGGCGTCGCTTGCACCAGCCAGTCGCTTCAGGGATTCGCGAAGCAAGTCAAGGCCCGCGCCCGTCTTCGCGGAAAGCGCGATGGTCTCCGTGCCATCGCCCGCCTCGCGCGAGGGTGGCGCGTCGTCAATATCAATCTTGTTGATCGCGATGAGACGTGCCACCGACGCGGGCACCTCTTCCAGCAGCTTCAGGTCGGCCTGCACGTGCCTGGCATCGGTCACCAGCAGCGCGACATCGGCGCGTGCGAGCTCCGCCCGCGCGCGGCGAATGCCCTCGCCTTCGACGGCGTCGCCGGCTTCGCGCAGGCCCGCGGTATCCGCCAGCGTGAGCGTGACCTCGTCCAGGCGAACTTCTTCGCGCAGCACGTCGCGGGTGGTGCCCGGGATTTCGGCGACGATCGCGCGCTCGTCGGCTGCCAGCGCATTCAGCAGGCTGGACTTGCCGACGTTCGGCCGACCGACGATGGCAACGTGCAAGCCATCGGTCAGCCTCACGCCACGTCGCGCTTCGTCGAGCAACCCCGACATGCGCTCATGCAGTTCGTCCAGCCGCGCGCGCAATGCAGGATCGGCGAGGAAGTCAGCTTCCTCTTCCGGGAAATCCATCGCCGCTTCCAGGTACGCACGCACCTCGACCAGCGTGCGCAACAGCGTCTGCACGCGCGAGGAGAATTCGCCTTGCAGGGAACGCAACGCGGCACGCGCCTGCGCTTCGGAGTTCGACGCGATCAGGTCTGCAACGGCCTCCGCCTGCGCCAGATCGAGCTTGCCATTGAGGAATGCGCGCTCGGAAAACTCGCCGGCACGCGCGGGCCGCGCGCCGAGCAGGCACACATGCCGGCGCAGCGCATCCAGCACCACCGGCGCGCCGTGCGCGTGGATCTCGAGTACGTGTTCGCCGGTAAAGGAATGCGGCGCTTCGAAATAAAGCAGCAGCGCGCGATCAATCAACGCGCCGCGTTCGTCTTTCAATGATGCCAGCCGCGCCGTGCGCGGGGGCGGCAATTCACCGGTCCAGGCGTGCGCAATCTGCGGAACGCCCGGACCCGACACGCGCAACACGCCGATGCCGCCGCTGCCCGGCGGTGTCGCGATCGCAACGATGGTATCGGTCGCGGAGCCGTTCATGCCCGCTCCTCGTCGTCATGCGCGCGCGCGCGTATCCGCCTTCTCGATCCTGCGCGTGATCACGTATTGCTGGATCACGCTGGTCAGGCCGTTCACCACGTAGTAAAGCGTGAGGCCCGCCGGGAAGAAGGCGAACATCACCGCGAACACGATCGGCATCACCTTCATGATCTTCGCCTGGGTCGGATCCATGCCCTGGACCGGCGTCAGGAACTGGGTGGCGATCATGGTCAGCGTGTACAGCGCCGGCAGGATGAAGTACGGGTCCGGTGCGGAGAGATCGTGGATCCAGCCGAAGAACGGCGCGTGGCGCAGCTCCACGCTGTACATCAGGACGTAATACAGCGCGAAGAACACCGGAATCTGCACCAGCGAAGGCAGGCACCCGGCCATCGGATTGACCTTCTCCTTCTTGTACAGCTCCATCATCGCCTGCTGCTGCTTCTGCTTGTCTTCGCCGTAACGCTCGCGCAGCGCCTTGATCCGGGGCGAGAGCTTGCGCATCTTGGCGCCGGCCTTGTACTGCTGCTCGGTCAGCTTGAAGAACAGCGCCTTGATCAGCAGCACCAGCAGGATGATCGCCACGCCCCAGTTGCCGACGAAGGCGTGGAACTTCGAGAGAATCCAGAACAGCGGCTGCGCGATCACGGTGAACACACCGTAGTCAATCGTCAGCTCCAGCCCCGGCGCAATGGACGAGAGCGTGCTCTGGGTCTTCGGACCCACGTACAAACTGGCGTCGAAGGTCTTGCTGTGTCCAGGCGCCACCGTTACGCCCGGCCCACGCGTACGGATCACGTAGCGCTGTTTGCCACCACTCGAGGCCGGCGGCAATTCGGCGCTGCTGAACTGGTCGGCCTGAGTGCTCGGCGGAATCCATCCCGCAAAGAAGTAATGCTGGATCATCGCCACCCAGCCACCCTGCACTTCGTGGTTCAACGGATCTGACTGGAACTTGTCGAAGGCAAGCTTGTTGAACTTGTCCTGCGGGCTGTACCAGGCCGCGCCGAGAAAGCTGGAGCGCTCCGGATCGTAGAACTCGAGGAAATGCTTGGGCGGCGGCGGTGGCTCGACACGCTCGATCTGCTCGTAGGCGTTGCCGCTCCATGCATTCGCGCTGCGGTTGTCAATCTGCTGCGCGAGCTCGACCACGTAACTGCCGCGTTTCAACGTGTAGCGCTTGCTGACGCTGACGCCCGATGGATCGTGCCAGGTCAGCTCGGCCGTGACCTTGGCCGCGCCCGGTGGCAGCGCGTAGGCAGGCGCACCCGCAGTGAACGTCGCCAGGTGGCTGGGCGCGGGACTGTTGTTGGCACCCACCAGGCCATCCTGCGCCACGAACAATCGCTGCGGATCGTCGCTGAGCAACCGCACCGGCGAGGTATCGCCCTTCACCTGCTTCGGATAGGCCAGCAGGTCGGCGCGCACCACGCTGCCACCCCGCGTATCAATGGTCAGGCGCAGGACGTCGTTACTGAGCGTGACGTACTGATGCGGCGCTCCCGTGGAAGGCGCTGCGGTTTCCGGAATCGAGGGCGCGACGGTTGCCGGGGACGCTGCCACGCTCGCCGGGGAAGCGGGCGCGTTCGCCACGGGCACTTCACCGGGTGCGGTTTTTGCCGGCGCACTGGTGCCGGTATTGGCGGCGGGCGCCTGCTGCGTGGTGGCCTGCGCCTGCGTCGGTGACGGGGCATAGTCCTGCTGCCACTGGGTCCAGATCAGCCAGGCGACGAACAGCAGCGCCACGACCAGCAGGGTTCGCGTTTGATTGATCACTTTGGAAACTCTGGTCGGTTCGTTGGTGTTGTTCGCGTCGGCCCGCCTGCCTCGCCCGGATTCTTGCCGCGCAAGATTCGGTGCCCTCGTACTTGAAGAGCGGGTTTCAAAGTGGGAAAAATGTGGCCTGCGGCCCGCAGGTCAATCCGCGATTGTGCCGTGCGCGCCGTCGGGCTTCAACGGCTTGAGTCGGACCCACGCCGCATCCAGGTCCGCGCGCAGCGCCGCATTGGGCGCGGTCGCGGCCTGCTGGCGGGCGATCAACAACAGATCGAAGGCCGGCACACGCGCACGCGCGCGCCGAAAGGATTCGCGCGCATTGCGTTTGATCCGGTTACGGTCCACCGCGCGCTTGGACACGCGTCGCGACACCGCGAGTCCCATGCGCGCGGAACCCGCATCGTTGATGCGGTAGCGGATCAGGAAAAAGCGGGTGTCCAGCCTGCCCGGCGCGTGGCGCAAGGCGGCAAAATCGGCGGCTCGGCGCAGCCGCGCGGCTGGCGGCAGGCCGAGCGCGGGCTTCATCGCGCTTACGGGATGAGGCGCTTGCGGCCCTTGGCGCGGCGCGCGGCCAGCACCTTGCGGCCGTCGGCGGTGGCCATCCGGGCGCGGAAGCCATGGGTGCGGGCGCGCTTGAGCCGGCTGGGCTGGTAGGTGCGTTTCATGGAAATCTCCGGAGCTGTTGCGCGGATGCTTGCCGTGCGACAGGCGTGAAAAAAGACGTGGGATGGTACGTGCGGCGCCCTCACGCGTCAAGCTGGCTGATGGATTTAGGGCAGGCGCGCCGCGTCGGGAATCCTCGGTCACGGATGCTAGACTGCCGGTTTGTCTTGCGGGTGCGTCATGCAACACCTCCCCTTTTTCTGCGAGCTGCCATGAGCGATCTGTGGCGGCGCTGCCTGCAACGTCTCGAGGGCGAGCTGGGTGAGCAAGTCCTGCACACCTGGCTGCACCCGTTGCAGGCGCGGGAAGGCGAGGGCGGCTTGCGTCTGTTCGCACCGAATACCTACGCACTGGAGCGCGTGCGTTCCGAATATCTCACGACCATCGAACGGGCTTTGAAGGATGTGGCCGGGCGCGACGTGCCGGTTCGGCTGGAGGTGGGCTCGCTGACGCCGGCGACCGGCGCCAAGGAGGGTGCGGCGGCGCCCGAACCCGCGCAACAGAGCCACCTCGACCCGCACTACACCTTCGACAATTTCGTCGAGGGCAAGTCCAACCAGCTCGGCAAGGCCGCGGCCATGCAGGTGGCCCAGAACCCGGGACGCGCCTACAACCCGTTGCTGCTCTACGGCGGCACGGGCCTGGGCAAGACGCACCTGATGCAGGCCGCCGGCAACCTGATGCGCCAATGCAACCCCGGGATGAAACTGCTGTACGTGCATTCGGAGCGCTTCACCAGCATGATGATCGAAGCGTTGCGCACCAAGAACATGGACGATTTCAAGCGCCGCTTCCGCTCGGTGGACGCGCTGCTGATTGACGACATCCAGTTCTTCGGCGGCAAGGACACCACGCAGGAAGAGTTCTTCCACACCTTCAACACCCTGGTGGAAGGCAAGCAACAGATCATCCTTACCTGCGACCGTTATCCGCGCGAGGTGGAGAACCTGGAGCCGCGCCTGAAGTCGCGGTTGAACTGGGGCCTCTCGGTCGCGATCGAGCCTCCGGACTTCGAGACGCGGGCGGCCATCCTGCTGGAAAAGGCAAGGTTGCGTGGAATGCGGATGCCGGAAGATGTCGCCATGCTGCTGGCGCGCCGGATCCGGACCAATGTGCGCGACCTGGAGGGCGCACTCAACACCGTCGCGGCGCGCGCAAACTTCTTCGGTCGCGAGATTTCGCTGGACTTCGTGCAGGAGACCCTGAGCGATTTGCTGCGTGTGCACGCGCAGGCGATCACGATCCCGAACATCCAGAAGACCGTCGCTGATTACTATCAGGTACGACTGTCGGATCTCCTTTCCAAGAGCCGCGTGCGCTCTCTGGCGCGGCCTCGGCAGCTCGCCATGGCGCTGGCCAAGGAATTGACCGAGCACAGCCTGCCGGAGATCGGCGAAGCCTTCGGCGGCCGGGACCATACGACAGTCCTGCACGCCTGCCGCACCATCCGCGCGCTGCGCGACAACGACATGCGAATCCATCAAGATTGGGACAAATTGATCCGTATACTTACGGGTTAAAGGGGTGCGAAGAATCGTGGAGAAATCCCGGGCCGCTTGTGAATGGGCTGTGGACAAGGCGCGCCGAGCGAGTTGCCCACATACCTTCCACAACCGGATTCAACTCCCATCAACAGGGTTCCAGGAGACAAGGCTTTGAAATCCAAAGAGTCCATGGCCTTTTCAAGATAATCACAGCGCCTGCTACTGCTTTTTTATCTACAACTCGCAAAGGAGCGGGGACCCGTCATGCGTTTCAGCATCCAAAGAGAAGCCTTGCTAAATCCCCTTCAGCAAGTCGTGGGAGTGGTGGAGCGCAGGCAAACCTTGCCGGTACTGGCCAACCTCCTGGTCCAGGTCGAACAGGGTCGCCTGACGCTGACGGGCACCGATCTGGAAGTGGAAATGCGCGCCGGCATCGCTGTCGAAAACGGCGAGGACGGCGCCACCACCATTCCCGCACGCAAGCTGTTCGACATCGTGCGCGCGCTGGCTGACGGCTCGCAATTGGACATCAAGCTCAATGGCGATCGCGTCGCGGTGAATGCCGGCCGCAGCCGCTTCACGCTGGCCACTCTGCCCGCCGAGGAATTCCCCACCATCGATTCGATCGAACTGGTGGACAAGGTGCTGCTGCCGGAAGCGACGCTGAAGGAGCTGATGGAGCGTACCGCTTTTGCCATGGCCAACCAGGACGTTCGCTACTACCTGAATGGCATGTTGCTCGACCTGCGGGACGACGGACTGCGCTGCGTGGCGACGGACGGGCACCGGCTCGCCCTAGCCGAGACTCGGCTCGACAAGAAGGTCAGTGCCAATCGTCAGATCATCATTCCCCGGAAGGGCGTGATGGAGCTGCTGGGTTTGCTCGGCAACGACGATGGTGAAGTCACTGTCGAGTTCGCGCGCAATCATCTGCGTGTACGCCGCAACGACGTGGTGTTTACGTCCAAGCTGATCGATGGCCGCTTCCCGGACTATGAGGCGGTGATCCCGCTCGGTGCCGACAAGGTCCTGCAGCTCGATCGGGAGGCATTGCGCGCGGCTTTGCAGCGAGCCGCGATTCTCTCCAACGAGAAGTACCGCGGGGTCCGGATGGAGGTCAGCCCGGGGCGGCTTCGGATCGTGGCGCACAATCCGGAACAGGAAGAGGCTGTCGAGGAGCTGGAGGCGGAAACTTCGGTGAACGATCTGGCTATTGGCTTCAACGTCGGCTATCTCCTGGATGCATTGGGCTCGCTGGGAGATGAGCGTGTGCGTTTGCGGCTGCGGGATGCGCAGTCCAGCTGCCTGCTGCAAGGGGCCGAGCACGACCATGTCCGGCATGTGGTGATGCCGTTGCGTCTCTGACCCTGGGCAAGGTACTCCCGCCCGGAGAGTGTGGGGCATGAGGATAGATCTGCTCCGCGCCCACCACATCCGCAGCTTCGAGGCGGTGGAGATCGTGCCTGGGCCGCACCTCAACTGGTTGATCGGCCCCAATGGCGCAGGCAAGACCACCGTTCTGGAAGCCGTCTACCTTTTGTCGCACGGACATTCCTTCCGGACCGGCGCAGGCGATGCGCTGATCCAACGGGATCGGGCCGGATTCGATCTGTTTGTGGACCTGGTCCGGAAGAACGGCCGGCATCGGTTGGGGTTGGCGCGCGGTGACGGAGAGTGGCGTGTGCAGATAGACGGCGAGTCCTGCGCGACGCTGTCCCCGCTGCTGGAAATGTGTGCGGCCGTGTGCTTCGAGCCAGGAAGCCATGCGCTGATCACGGGCGCGGCAGAAATCCGTCGGCGGTTCCTGGATTGGGGAGTGTTCCATGTGGAACATCACAGCCTGGACTGGTGGCGCGAATACCGGCGTGCGTTACGCCAGCGCAATGCGCTCCTGAAGAGAGGGGGAGGCCTGGAGCAGTTCGGGTTCTGGGAGGCAGAGCTCGGGCGTCTGGGTCAGTGCATTGACGACGCCCGGCGCGCTTACTTCGGGGTTCTCCAGCCAAAGGTCCTTGGATTGGCGGCAACACTGCTGCCCGAACTGGGGGAGCCAAGTCTGCGCTTTCGGAGCGGGTGGAACCGGGAGCGGTCTCTCCCCGAGTTGCTTGCCGAGCATCGGGACCAGGACATTGCGCGCGGCCATACCCGGCTCGGGCCACACCACGGTGACTGGCGGCTGGAGTTTGAGCGGGCGCCGGGGCGGGAATTCCTTTCCCGGGGGCAGACCAAGCTGGCGGCTTTGGTTTGCGTCCTGGCTCAAGCGGAGGCGTTCGCCTGCCGGTGGGACGAGTGGCCGCTTTTGTGCCTGGATGATCTGACCTCAGAGCTGGATGATGTTCATCAGCGAAGCGTCCTCGAATGGGTCGCTGCGCGGGCCGCCCAGATCTGGCTGACCGCGACGCGCCTGCCTGCGTGGACCCCCGAGGCGGGCAAGCAGTTCCACGTGGAACGTGGAACCCTGCGCCCCGCCTGATCTCGGCCCACGCCCCGGTGCGGTATAATTACTTGTTTGCGCGCCATCTCCGCGCCCGAGTCATCCATGAACGACAATTACGATTCCAGCAGCATCAAAGTCCTTAAAGGCCTGGAAGCCGTCCGCAAGCGGCCCGGTATGTACATCGGTGACACCGATGACGGTACCGGGTTGCATCACATGGTTTTCGAGGTGGTGGACAACGCCATTGACGAGGCCCTGGCCGGCTATTGCGACGAGGTGATCGTCACCATCCACGACGATGGCACGGTGAGTGTGAGCGACAACGGCCGCGGCATTCCGGTGGACATGCATCCGGAAGAGGGGCGCTCCACCGCCGAGGTTGTAATGACCGTGCTGCACGCCGGCGGCAAGTTCGACGCCAATTCCTACAAGGTTTCCGGCGGCCTCCATGGTGTGGGTGTCTCGGTGGTCAATGCGCTCTCAGAGCACCTGTGGCTGACGATCTACCGCGACGGCAAGGAGCACCAGCAGGAATACAAACTGGGTGAACCGTTGTATCCGCTGAAGATCGTGGGAGCCGCCAATCGTCGTGGTACCACGGTGCGGTTCCTGCCCAGCCCCGCCACCTTCACCAATACCGAATTCCACTACGAAATTTTGTCCAAGCGGTTGAGGGAACTCGCTTTTTTGAACTCCGGGGTTCGTATTGAGCTGATCGACCAGAGGACGGAGAAGCGTGACGTTTTCCAGTACGACGGAGGCATCCGTTCCTTCGTGCAGCACCTCGCGCAGTTGAAAACACCGCTGCATCCGAGTGTGGTGCACTTCAGTTCGCAAACGGACGGCACGACGGTCGAGCTGGCGATGCAATGGACCGATGGCTATCAGGAATCGGTCTACTGCTTCACCAACAATATCCCGCAAAGGGATGGTGGTACGCATCTGACGGGATTTCGCGCCGCTCTGACGCGAACGTTGGCGAACTACGTCGAAAAGGAAGGATTGGCGAAGAACGCAAAGATTGCCCTTGCGGGCGACGACATGCGCGAAGGCCTGATCGCTGTGCTCTCGATCAAGGTGCCTGATCCCAAGTTCTCGTCCCAGACCAAGGACAAGCTGGTTTCGAGCGAAGTGAAAGGGGTTGTCGAACAGGCGGTCAACGCCAAGCTGGAGGAGTTCCTGCTGGAAAACCCCTCCGAGGCGCGTGCGATCGCCGACAAGGTGGTCGAGGCCGCGCGGGCGCGCGAGGCGGCGCGCAAGGCGCGCGAGCTGACCCGTCGCAAGGGTGCGCTGGATATCGCCGGCCTGCCCGGCAAGCTGGCCGATTGCCAGGAAAAGGATCCTGCGCTCTCGGAATTGTTCCTGGTCGAGGGCGACTCGGCCGGCGGCTCGGCCAAGCAGGGCCGCAACCGCAAGTACCAGGCGGTTTTGCCCTTGAAGGGCAAGATCCTCAATGTCGAGAGGGCACGCTTCGACAAGATGCTCAGTTCCGCCGAGGTGGGCACGCTGATCACGGCGCTCGGCACCGGCATAGGCAAGGACGAGTTCAACGCCGACAAATTGCGCTATCACCGCATCATCATCATGACCGACGCGGACGTGGACGGTTCGCACATCCGCACACTGCTGCTCACGTTCTTCTATCGCCAGATGCCGCAGTTGATCGAGCGCGGGCACGTCTACATCGGCCTGCCGCCGCTGTACAAGATCAAGCAGGGCAAGCAGGAGCTGTATCTCAAGGATGATGCCGCGCTCAACGATTACCTGATCGCCAATGCGGTGGAAGGCGCGGAGCTGGCCTACGCGCCCGACGCGCCGCCGGTGCAGGGCGAGGCGCTGGAGAAATTGCTGCGCCAGTACCAGAACGCACTGGATCAGATCGCGCGTCTGGGGCAACGCGGCGACAGTGCCTTCTTCTCCGCGCTGCTCGATCACGCTCCGCTGGAAGCGCCCCTGTGGCAGGACGCGGCGGCGTTGCGTGCGTGGATGGACGGGTTGACGGCGCGCATCAATGCGACCGGCCTGGGGCGTGCGCGCTACTCGCTGGAACTGCGCGAGGCGGTTGCCGAGCACCCGGCTGCGCTGCTGCTGACGCGCAGCCAGCACGGCACCGAGCATACCTGGGCCTTGCCGCAGACCTTCTTCACCGGCGTGGATTACCGGCCGTTGCTGGAAATGTCGCGCGCATTGCATGGGTTCATCCGCGACGGTGCGCAGATCCGCCGTGGCAACGCCAGCCAGGCCATCGGTGATTTCGCGCAGGCGCGCGCGTGGCTGTTCGAGGAAGCCAAGAAGGGGCGCAACATCCAGCGCTTCAAGGGCCTGGGCGAAATGAATCCGGAACAGTTGTGGGAGACCACGGTGAACCCCGACACCCGCCGCCTGCTGCAGGTGCGGATCGAGGACGCGGTGGCTACCGACCAGATCTTCGCGACGCTGATGGGTGACGTGGTCGAACCGCGCCGGGACTTCATCGAGACCAATGCGCTGAAGGTGGCGAACCTCGACGTGTGATGGTCGGCGGCTGCGCGACCGAGGCGTTGCCGCGCTTGCCGCTGCCCTGCCCGGGCGCGATCCGCGATGGCCGCTCGACCGAGGCGCGCAAGCGCGTTCTGCCGCCGCGGACGGATGCTCTGCAACCCATGCGCGATTGGAAACGGTCCTCCGGCCCAGTCGGATCAGGGACCGGTCCTATATGAAGGAAGTCACCCCCAGGTCGCGCGTGCTTGAGCTTTGTATATCCATCGCGTTAATCTGATTCGCTTCCGGTGCCGGCGGCACGACATACATCCCCGAGGAATCCATGAAGCTCGATTCGCGGCTGATCGCATACGGTCTATGCGCTGCACTGGCGTTTTCTTCGGCGCCGCTGTTCGCGCAAACGAGCGGCCAGGGCTGCACCGCCATGGAAATGATGCGCAACCAATGCGGGCAGTCGCAAAAGAAGAAGAACAAACAGGAAGCGCAACCCGCGCAATCCACCCAGTACCCGAACGCCACCCGCCAGGAACCGAAAATCGAAGGACTTGGCGGCAAGGAAGCGGACGCGCTGAACGAGGGCTTGAACGCCGTCAACAGTGGCGATACCGCGACCGCCCAGAAAGACCTGCAGCCGATCGCCGACAGCAGCACCAACGCTTACGCGAAGGCCAAGGCGCTGTCCGGGCTGGCGTTGCTGAAATACAACAGCGGCGACACCAAGGGTGCGATCGCGCTGCAGAAACAGGCGCTCGATCTCGACTCGCTGCCGAACGACGACTATTTCCCGACGCTGTATGCGCTGGCGCAGATGTATGTGGCCGATGAAGATTATCCGCAGGCGCTCGACGCGTTGGACAAGTGGATGCAGCAAAGCGGAAAGGCATCCGCCGATGCCTATGCCCTCAAGGGCAACATCCTCTACCGGCTGGAGAAGTACCCCGATGCGGTGACGGCCATCCAGAAGGCCAAATCCCTTTCCGATCAGCCCAAGGAAAGCTGGGACCAGATCCTGATGGCCAGCTACTTCGCGATGGACAAGTACGACGAAGCGGCGAAGGTGGCGGAGGCGGCGCTGGCCAAGGATCCCAACAACGCCAAGCTGCTGATGAACGTGGTGCAGATCTACATCAACGCCCAGGAGTTCGACAAGGCTCTGCCGTTGCTGCAGCGGGCACGGGCGAATGGCCAGATCGCCGACGAAACGACCTACGTCAACATGGCCAAGCTTTATTACAACATCGCGATAAGCGGCAAGGACACCCACGCCAACGCCCTGAACGCCGTGCAGGTACTCCAGGAAGGCATGGACAAGGGCATCGTCAAACCCGGCAAGGACAACTACAAGTTGATGGGCGATGCCTACCTGCTCGCAGGCGAGACGGCCAAGGCGAATGCCGCGTATGAGAAAGGCGGGCTGCCACCGGTGCCCGCCGCCCACAAGCTCAAGAGAAACAAGTGAGGTTCGACGGTCTGCAGCGGCAACGTTGCAGATCACACAATTTGCAAACCGGGTGCCAAACCCTCTAGGCAAACGCCCGGTGCTGGTGTAATTTGCTTCTCTTTTCAGCCGCCCTCAGCGGCCTCGCCGCAGATGCGGCGGTGGTCGCGAGAAACGACAGGATTGCGACTGGTTTACACGATGGCTCCGACTCCCGCGACCAAACAAGATCGCTTCAACTGGTGGCGCACGATTGCGATAGCAGCGGCGATCGCGGTGCACGCCATCGTCATCCTGGTGTTGTTGACCCCGGCCGCGCCGCCGGAGGCCAAGGAGAAGCCGAAGGAGAACGTGACCAGCGTGACGTTCATTCCGCCGCCTCCGCCTCCGCCGCCGCCGCCGCCGCCGCCCCCGGAGCCGCCGAAGACGCCGCCGCCGAAGATCAAGGAACTGGTCAAGCCCCCGCCGCAACCGCCGCCGCCGGCACAGCCGCCGCCGGTGCAGGAGGTGTCGAGCATGCCGGAACCGGCTCCGCCGCCGGCGCCGCCCGCTCCGCCCGCACCTCCGGCCGACATCGCGCCGGGCGTGGACATCAGCTACAAGAACC
>DASVDY010000109.1:0-2305 GCA_036380855.1 Rhodanobacteraceae bacterium | reverse complement strand
ACCTTCACCGCAACGTACGGATCGCGGTCGCGCGCTTCCACCTTGCGCTCGTCGCGCGCCACGAACACCACGCCCATCCCGCCCCGCCCGATCTCCCGCTCAAGCAGGAACCGCCCCTTCAGCAGCATGCCCACCGTGGCGTATTCACCCTGCGTGGCGTCGGCGATGCGTTTCCAACTCGAGGAACCGCTTCCGCCCGTCGAGGAACCGCCGGTGTCATGCGCGCCGCCGCGACCCGCATCGGCTGCCGGTTCGTGCAGCGACGGCAGCACCTGGGTGGCGTCTTCCCGCTCGGGTGCTGCAGCGGAGGAACCCCGCGGCACTCCCTCGCCCGGTGCCCGCGGCGTGATCGCCTGCACGGCGGTAACGTCCTCGTCCGCAGGTTCAATGCCCGCCGGTACCGCCGTGCGCAACGTCTCCAGCTTCGCCAGCAGCGCCTGCGCGATCTGCGGATTGAAATCCCTGTCCTTGAGCAGGCGCTCGAGCACGGCGCGCTCGCGCTGGTAGGTATCTTCCGGGACCGGGCCGCGCGCGCTCAGCGCGTCGAACAACGCGGGAAGCTTGAGTTCGTTGCGGCGAAACGCGGCAATCAGTTCGGGAAGCGTCTTCATTCAGGGCTCTTCATCAGTCCGCGATTGTGCGACGGGGTTGCGGACACGGCCGGCTCACGCGACCACCAGCATCGGCACATCGTTGGTACGCACCTTGCGGCCATCCATGTAGAGCGAGGAACGGACGGTGTAACGGCCTTCCTGGATGCCCTTGGGCAGGTTGAAGTCGAAATTGGTTTCGTACTCGCCGGTGCCGTTGATCGCGGTGGCATCCTTGGTCACGCTGGTGAGCTCCTTGCCTTCGGGCGAGAGCAGGGTCAGTTGCTCCTGCAATTGCGGCGCCTCGCCGCGCGTGCCGCGCACCAGAGTCACGCGCGACTGCATCGTCGCCTTGCCGCCGGACTCGACCGTTTGCCCCGGCAACAGGTCGCTCTGGTAGGCCTCGATGGTGTTGCCGGCCGGCAGCGCACCACGTTCATGCCTGTATTGCGCTTCCACCGCGCGCGCATCCCTGAGTTTGCGGACGTGGTAGTTGTAGGCCATGCAGGCGAACGCGCCGATGCCTGCGCCGATCGCCGCGCCGGCAAGATGGCCCTTGCCCTTGCCGAAGAACGACCCCGCGATCGCGCCGATGGCGGCGCCCATGCCCGGGTTGCATTCGTGCGGCGACGCTTCGCTGCCGGCTTGCGAAGCCGGACCGGACCGCGTTCCTCCGGTCTGCGCGCAGCCTGCCATCAGGCCCAGCGCGCAAACCGACGCCAGGAGACCGGTGCCACGGAATCGGAACATCTGCATGACCACTCCTCCCCTCAATTGATCGTGATGCTGCTCATGGCCCGCTGCTGCGCCTGTTGGGCGCGACGCAGGAGACGTTTTGCCCCCGGATCTCCCGGATTGACCTGAAGCGCCGCCTTGGCGTTGGCAATGGCCGCGGAATACTTCTGCTGGGCAAAATTGCGCTCGCCATCGCGCAGCAACCCTGCGGCGACTTCCTGCATCCGTTCCCTGGCGGCTTGCGCCGCTTGCTGTGCCTTGGCCTCGGCCTCGGCCCGGGCCTGCGCATCGAGCATCGCCTGGCGGGTCGCACTGCTCGTGGCGGGGGCAGGCGCGGAACGCGACGCCACCTCGGCCGCCGCAGCGGGCGGATGATCGAGATCGTGTTTCTCCTTGTCCACGGCCAGGCGCTTCTGGTCCAGCCGCGGCAGGAACAGGTGCAGCTGCCCGAGCAGGTCGAAGACGCGCCGCGCGGAGGCGTAGTCGTGCCGCCCCTTGGCCGGATCCCAGTAGGCGTCCACGCGATCCACCAGGAATTGCTGGACCAGGTCGCCCTGTTCGAGCATCAACTGCTTGCGCTCGTCTTCGTCCAGGCCGGTCAACGCGGCAACGGCCTGCGTTTCGTTCGCGTAATGCTGCGGACTGCCCGGCTGGAAGCCCGCGGCAACCTGCGCCACGTGGCGCACGTGCAACTGGTTCATGACCGCCCAACCCACGCCCGCCACGGCCAGAAGAAAAACCGCCGCGTACAGGAGCGGCCGCGCAATCCGTTCGCGCAAATGGATCTCGCGGAGCCCTTCCACCACGCTTTGCGCGCTCGTCAGGCGCCTGTTGGCGGTGAACGCCACCGCATCGCACAAGGTCTTGTACTGGCGCTTGGTCAGCCCATGCACCTTCGGCGGCTTCAGCCCTTCCTTCAGCGCCACCTCCGCACTCTTCTTCTCGAACGGGTGCTTGCCCGTCAGCAGTTCGAACACCAC
>DASVDY010000108.1:0-8446 GCA_036380855.1 Rhodanobacteraceae bacterium | reverse complement strand
CGGCATCGAATACGGCAACGACGAGGGCATGGAGGCGCTCAAGCGTGAGCTGCGCCAGCCGGGCCCGGACCGCCTGTTCCACGTCGGCGATGCATTCCGCGCCGGCCTGTCGCTGGAAGACGCCTACGCGCTGACGAAGATTGACCCATGGTTCCTCGCTGCAATCGAGGACATCATCGCGACCGAAAGCGACGTGCGCGAGGCCGGCATCGCGGCGCTCGACGCGCCGCGGATGCGCGAGCTGAAGCGCATGGGCTTCTCGGATGCGCGGCTTGCGCAGTTGCTGTGTTCCGACGAGAAGGCGGTGCGGCACCTGCGCCAGACGCTGGGCGTGCGTCCGGTCTACAAGCGCGTGGATTCCTGCGCGGCGGAGTTCGCGACCACCACCGCCTACATGTACTCGACCTACGAGGACGAGTGCGAGGCGGAACCCACCGACCGCAAGAAAATCATCGTGCTCGGCGGCGGGCCCAACCGCATCGGCCAGGGTATCGAATTCGACTACTGCTGCGTGCACGCGGCGCTGGCGCTGCGCGAGGATGGTTTCGAAACCATCATGATCAACTGCAATCCGGAGACGGTGTCCACCGATTACGACACCTCGGACCGGTTGTACTTCGAGCCGCTGACGCTGGAGGACGTGCTCGAGATCGTGGAAGTGGAAAAGCCGCGCGGGGTCATCGTGCAGTACGGCGGGCAGACACCGCTGAAACTGGCGCGCGCGCTGGAGGCGGCGGGCGTGCCGATCATCGGCACCTCGCCGGATTCCATTGATCTTGCCGAGGATCGCGAGCGCTTCCAGCAGCTGATCGAACGCCTGCAACTCAGGCAGCCGCCCAACCGCATCGCCCGCAACCCGGACGAGGCGCTGGCGCTGGCGCGCGAGATCGGCTATCCGCTGGTGGTGCGCCCGAGTTACGTTCTGGGCGGCCGCGCGATGGAAGTGGTGCACGCGGACGCGGACCTGTCGCGCTACATCCGCGACGCGGTGCGGGTGTCGGAATCCTCGCCGGTGCTGCTGGACCGCTTCCTCGACCACGCGGTGGAAGTGGACGTGGACATCATCGCCGACGCGCGCGGCAACGTGCTGATCGGCGGCATCATGGAGCACATCGAGGAAGCCGGCGTGCACTCGGGCGATTCGTCCTGCTCGCTGCCGCCGTATTCGCTGTCCAAGGAAACCCAGGACGAACTGCGCCGCCAGGTCACGCTGCTCGCACGCGAGCTGCGCGTGATCGGCCTGATGAACACGCAGTTCGCGATCCAGAGCCATGATGACGGCACGGACGAAGTGTTCATCCTGGAAGTCAATCCGCGCGCCTCGCGCACGGTGCCGTTCGTCTCGAAGGCGATCGGCCGGCCGCTGGCCAAGATCGCCGCGCGCTGCATGGCCGGCAGGACGCTGGCCGAACAGGGTGCCACCGAGGAACTGATCCCGGACTACTTCTCGGTGAAGGAAGCGATCTTCCCGTTCCTGAAGTTCCAGAACGTGGACCCGATCCTCGGCCCCGAGATGCGCTCGACCGGCGAAGTGATGGGCGTGGGCCGCAGTTTCGGCGAGGCCTTCGCGCGTGGCCACGAGGCCGCGCACATCGCGCCTCCCGCGCAGGGCAAGGCGTTCCTCTCCGTGCGCGACGCCGACAAGCAGCGGCTGCTCGCCGTTGCACGCGAGTTGCTGAAGCGCGGCTTTTCGCTGATCGCCACCGGCGGCACCGCCGCGTTCCTGCGCGAACACGGCATCGGGTGCGAGCGCATCAACAAGGTGCTGGAAGGCCGGCCGCACATCGTGGACGCGATCAAGAACGGCGAGATCAGCTACATCGTCAACACAACGGAAGGCCGCCGCGCGATCGCGGATTCGTTCTCGATCCGCCGCGAGGCGCTGCAGCAGCACGTCACCTATTCGACGACCGTGGCCGGCGCGCGCGCGATGCTGCATTCGCTGGATTTCCGCAGCGGCGGCGAGGTGCTGAGCCTGCAGGAATTGCACGCTCTGGTGCCGCAGCGGGTTTCGGCATAATCGGATCTGCCGGCTACGTTCGTGGCGCGAGCCGCGAACGTGGGCTACTTTTTGCTGTCCCAACCGGATGCAACACGAGGGAGTGAGGCGAGATGAAGCGTGCCCCCATGACCAAAGCCGGCGCCGACCGTCTGCGCGCCGAACTGGAGCGCCTGAAATCGGTGGAACGGCCCAAGGTGATCGCCGCGATCGCCGAGGCGCGGGCGCATGGCGATCTCAAGGAGAACGCCGAGTACCACGCCGCGCGCGAACAGCAGGGCTTCATCGAGGGCCGCATCAAGGAACTGGAAGCCGGCCTCTCCACCGCCGAGATCATTGACGTCTCGCGCCTGAATCCCGGCGCGCGGGTGGTGTTCGGCGCGACGGTGGAGCTCGAAGACGAGAACGGCGGCGATGCGATCCTCTATCAGATCGTGGGCGACCTCGAGGCCGACATCAAGCAGGGCCGCATCGCGGTGTCCTCGCCGATCGCGCGCGCGCTGATCGGCAAGAACGAAGGCGACTCCTTCGAATTCCAGGCGCCGGGCGGCACGCGCAGCTATGACATCGTGAGCGTGAGGTACGAGGTGTGAGGAGCAAGGGGCGCGGGTGAGAGGCGAGGAAGTCACAGTGGCATGGAAGAATCCGACTTCGGCGCCGTCACTGCTCAGCCCCGATCCCTTGGGTGTGAGCCCTTCCTGACATCCAGTTGCGCCGCGCGCCGCTTGCCGCCGCACGCCCGCTCCCGCATCCTCGCCGCATGTCGTTCCTGCACCTGCTACTTCCGCCACTCGCGCGCTTCGATCATGCGTCGCAACTGAAGCCCTGGCTGGCGCGGGGCGATCGTTTGCCTGCAGCGACGCGCGGACGCGAAGCCGCGTTGCGCGAAGTCTTCGGTGTTCCAGGCAGCTCGCTCCCCGTGGCTGCGTTGCTGCGCGAACATCTCGCGCATGATGCCGGCGAGGATCTGTGGCTTTGCGCCGATCCGGCCTACGTGCGCGTCGAGGCCAATGGCGCGCGCCTGCTGGCCTGCGGCGACGAGCTGCAACTGACGCGCGAAGAAGCGGAGGGCCTTGCGCAACCACTGCGGCCGCTGTTCGGGGATGCCGGCGCGCCGCTGGAGATCGCTTCACCGGCGAATTGGGCCTTGCGCTTGCCGCCGGGGGCGCGACTTCCGGCGTTCGTGTCGCCCGAAGACGCGCTCGGCGCCAACCTGCTGGAGCATCTGCCGCAGGGCGATGCCGGACGACGCTGGCGCGCGCTTTTCAATGAGGCGCAGATCATGCTGCACGCGCAGCCGATCAATTCGGCGCGGCGCGAGCGCGGGCTGATGCCCGTGAACGCGCTGTGGTTCTGGGGCGCGGGCGTATTGCCGGCGTGGGTGAAGTCATCCCTGAAGCTGGCGATCAGCGACGACCCGCTGGTGCGTGCGCTGGCAGGTCGCGCCGGCGTGGGCAAGGCAGATGTGATGCCCGATGCGCTCGATCAGGTTCGCCGCGAGGCGGACGTATTGCTGGACCTGGGTTCGCGCGAAGCCAACGAGATCGATTCCGCATGGATGCCGCGCCTGCAAAGCATGCCCGGCCGCGCGCAGGTCGTGACCATCGCCTTCGCCAGCGGCGAGCGCTTCCGGATCAAACCGTGGCATCGGCTTCGTTTCTGGCGCCGTACCCGATGACTTCGACCACGCAGAAGGAATCCCCCTCTCCTCCAGGCAGGTTTCGACCTTGGGGAGAGCGGGTTGGAGCGCGCGATTTCCGCCGGGCAGCAACGGAACGGCCGTGTCGCGGCTGACCGTCACCCGGCGCCAGCCCGCCGGTGCACCTGGCGAATGGCCCGGGCATGTGCATCCGGTGTTGCGGCGGGTGTACGCGGCGCGCGGTGTCTTGTGCGCGAGCGAGGCGGAGCATCGGCTTGCCGCGTTGCTTGCCCCGGGCGGGTTGTACGGCATCGCGCATGCGACAGAACTGCTGGCCAAGGCCATCGCGAGGCAGCAGCGCATCGTCATCGCCGCGGATTTCGATTGCGATGGCGCCTGTGGTGCAGCGATCGCCGTGCGCGGCCTGCGAATGCTGGGCGCGGTGAATGTCGGCTACGTGGTGCCGCACCGGATGCGGCACGGCTACGGGCTCACGCCCGCACTGGTCGAAACGCTGCAGCCCGTGCCGGACCTGGTCGTCACCGTGGACAACGGCATTGCGAGCCACGCCGGCGTGGCGGCGGCGAAGACGCGCGGATGCACGGTGATCGTCACCGACCACCATCTGCCCGGCGCGACGCTGCCCGGTGCGGACGCGATCGTTGACCCCAACCTGCCGGGCGATTCCTTCGCGAGCAAGAACCTTTGCGGCGCCGGCGTGATGTTCTATCTGCTGTTGATGCTGCGTGCGCTGTTGCGCGAGCGTCGCGCTTTTGCGACTGGCGAAGAGCCGGACCTGTCGAGCCTGCTCGATCTCGTCGCGCTCGCCACCGTGGCCGACCTGGTGCCGCTGGACCGCAACAACCGCATCCTCGTCGAGTCCGGTTTGCGCCGCATGCGCGCGGCCCGCGCCTGTCCGGGCATCCGGGCACTGATCGAGGTTGCGGGGTGCGAGGCGGGCCGGCTGACTGCAAGCGATCTGGGCTATTCGCTCGCGCCGCGCATCAATGCGGCCGGCCGACTGGAGGACATGACGCTCGGCATCGAGTGCCTGCTGGCCGAGGATGCCGCGCGTGCGCGCGAGCTCGCCGCGATCCTGCACGGCATCAACGGCGAGCGCCGCGGGTTGCAGGACACGATGACCGCCGATGCCGAGGCGATGCTGGCCGGGATCGGCGACGGCGGCGCCGTGGGCGTCGCGCTGTTCGATCCGGACTGGCACGCCGGCGTGGTCGGCCTGGTTGCCTCGAAGATCAAGGAGCGCCTGCATCGCCCGGTGGTCGCGTTCGCGCCGGCCACGACGGAAGACTGCCCCCGGGGCGACGCACCCCTGGATGAAGGCGATCGGGACGGCCTCGGCGACCACCCGCGAATGCTTCGGGGTTCGGCACGTTCCATTCCCGGCTTCCACATCCGCGACGCCCTGGCCGAGCTGGATGCGCGCGAACCCGGATTGATCCAGCGCTTCGGCGGCCACGCCATGGCGGCCGGGTTGAGCCTGCGGCGGGATGACCTTGCACGGTTCGCCCGGGCCTTCGATGCGATAGCGCGCGAGCGCATCGCCCCGGAGGCGTTGCAGGCGCAGGTCTTGAGCGACGGCGAATTGGCGGCAACGGATTTCGACCTGGAACTGGCGCGGCAGTTGCGCAGCGCCGGGCCATGGGGGCAGGGCTTTCCACCGCCGTTGTTCGACAACGTGTTCGAGTGCGTGGGCTGGCGGCGGATCGGTGCCGACCAGAGGCATGTCCGCGCCAACCTGCGCGACCCGCGCGACGGCCGGGTGCACACTGCGGTGTGGTTCAACGCGACCGGCGAATGCCCGGTCGGTGCCTCGCTGCGCGTGGTCCACGAATTGACGCTCGACGACTGGCAGGGAACGGAATCGCTGCGGCTGCTGGTGCGGCACGTCGAACCGGGTCCCGCCCCGGTGCCCGGACCGGCATGACTTCCGCTGCTGACGCGCCGGCCGGTTCTGTCGTACCCTCGGCGCGCTCCGATCGGGGAATCGCCATGAAACCTCTGAATAAGCTGCTGCGCTCGGCATCTTGCGCGCCGGCGGTGCTCGGAATGCTCATGTACTGACGTGTACACTCCGCTTCCTGCGCTCCGGCGACGCGCAACCTGCCTTCGCTCGCGACTCTTCTTCAGAGGTTCCCATGCTCGTCCGCAAATCGCTCTCCTTTTGCGCCGCCGTTGCCTTGCTCGCCTGCGTATCGTTCGGCATTGCCAAGGCCGCTTCTTCGAGAGCCTTCCAACTTGATGACCTGCGCAAGCTCGTCTCCCTGAGTGATCCGCAGATCTCGCCGGACGGCACGAAAATCGCGGTGATCGCCTCGACGCCCGACTGGAAATCCGACAAGCGTCGGCAGGAAATAGACCTCATTGATGTCGCGACCGGCGCGAAGCGCACGTTGACCTGGAAGCGCACCGGCCTTGATTCGCTGCATTGGTCGCCGGACGGCACGAAGCTGGCATTCCTCGCGGATGACCGGGGTGCGCAGGACGGATCCGACTCGAAAGACGACGATGATGCAGGCAAGGGCGACGACGACAAGCACGCGCAGATCTTCGTGATGCCGATGGATGGCGGCGATCCGGTGCGGATCACGCACGCGAAGCAGGGCGTGGATTCCTTTTCGTGGAGCCCGGACGGCAGCCGCATCGCGTTCACCACCGCCGACGAGGCGAAGAACGCGAAGGCAATCAAGCAGCACGACGACGGCTTCCAGGTGACCGACAACAACTTCCTCGCGCGCGCGGCATTGACCCCCGATCACCTGTGGGTGGTATCGAGCGCAGGCGGCGAGCCGAAGCGCCTGACCGAAGGCGATTTCAGCCTGCAGACCGACCAGCAGGACTCCGCGCCGGAGCCGGCGTGGACGCCCGACGGCCGCGGCATCGCTTTCACGCGTTTCCCGGGGCCGTGGTGGGGGCCCTCGTTCCAGTCGGTGATTGACGAAGTGGATGCGAATGGCGGCAAGACGCATTCGCTGGTCACCGCGCAGGGCGCAGGCGATCTGAAGTTCGCACCGAACGCTGATACCTACGCTTTCATGCGTCCGCGCAACGGCGACCAGAACAACGGCAATGCCGTGTACGTGGGCAACGGGCAGGGCGGTCCGGATGACGTCACGGCCGCACTGGCGCGGAACATCGATACTTACCAATGGCTGCCGCAAGGCAAGGCGTTGCTGCTTGCCGGCAGCAAGGGCACCCACGCCACGTTGTGGGTGCAGCCGCTGGACGGCGTGGCGCACGAGCTCGACCTCGGCGACGTGCAGGTCAATCCGCAGCTGAGCGTGTCCGACAATGGCCGCATCGCGTTCGTCGCCACCACCGCCGATCATCCGGGCGAGCTCTATGTGCTCGACTCCGTCGGCGCGAAGCCGCGTCGGCTCACCGACCTCAACGCGTTCGTGGACCAGCTGAGACTCGGTCGCAGCGAAACCGTGCAGTGGAAAAGTACGGACGGTTTCGAGGAGGACGGAGTACTGACTTACCCGGTGGATTACAGGTCCGGCAGGAAGTATCCGCTGGTGCTGGTGATCCACGGCGGGCCGGAGGCATCGTCCGACCTGCGCTTTTCGCCGCTGATCCAGCTGTTCGCGTCGAAAGGCTTCCTGGTGTTCCAGCCGAATTACCGCGGCAGCACCAACCTCGGCGACAAGTACCAGCATGCGATTTTCCGCGACACCGGCGAAGGCCCCGGCAAGGACGTGATGGCGGGCCTGGCCGCGGTGGAGAAACTCGGCATCGTGGATGAAAAACGCATCGGCGTGTCCGGCTGGTCCTACGGCGGCTACATGACGACCTGGCTCACGGGCCATTACGACACCTGGAAGGCGGCGGTGGCGGGCGCGGCATTGACCGACTGGGTCATGGATTACACGGTGTCGTATTACCAGACGGGCGACGTGTATTTCTTCGGCGGCTCACCGTGGTCGGCGAAGTACCATGACATCTGGCGCGAACAGTCGCCGATCGCGTACGCGGCCGATGTCAAGGCGCCGACGCTGATCATGGGCGACGTGGGCGACCCCAACGTGCCGCTGATCAATTCGTACGAATGGTTCCATGCCCTGCGCGATGCCGGTGTGCCGGTGGAGTTCTACGCGTATCCCGCCGACTCGCATTTCCCGCACGACATCGTGCGCACGACCGACGTATACAAGCGCTGGCTGGGCTGGATGAACAAGTATCTGCAATAGCGGCCGGGCGGCAAGGCGCCCCGTCGGATCGGTCCAGCCCTCTGCGCCTGGCCGACCCGGCGTGTGATGCGCATACGTTGCGCGCAGAATGGGACATGCGGCGGGCACTCCAGGAAGGGCCATGGGCGAAACGCTCCACCTCGATCCGCGATGCACGGCCGTGCTGTGCATGGATTTCCAGGTCGGCATCGTGCAGAACTACGCGGGCGCAGGCGCTGACGACCTGCTGGACCGCACTGCCGCGCTGCTGGATGCCGCGCGCGCGGCGAGGGCGCGGGTCGGCTATGTCAAGGTGGGCTTCCGGCCAGGTTATCCGGAAGTGAGTCCGAACAACCTCGCCTTCAGTACGATCCGCGCGTCCGGTCGCTTCGAGGGGGAGTCTCCGGGTTCGGAGATCCATCCACGCGTGGCGCCGCGTGAGGGCGACTTCATCGTAATCAAGCATCGCTACGGCGCCTTCCCGGGCACCGACCTCGAGATGATCCTGCGTGCCAACGGCGTGGACACCCTGGTGCTTGCCGGCATCTCCACCAGCGGGGTCGTGCTCTCGACGGTGCGCCATGCGGCGGATGCGGATTACCGCCTTGTGGTGGTGGCCGA
>DASVDY010000107.1:0-4359 GCA_036380855.1 Rhodanobacteraceae bacterium | reverse complement strand
GCATCGGAAGAGGAACTGTTCGACCAGTCCCTGCCGCGCGCACGTGGCCTGGTGGCCGACGGCGCCACGACACTGGAAATCAAATCGGGCTACGGGCTGGATCTCGAGACCGAACTGAAGATGCTGCGCGTGGCACGGCGGATCGGCACGGAGCTCGGGATCACGGTCCGCACCACCCTGCTCGCCCTGCACGCGCTGCCGCCGGAATACCGGGAGCGCCGCGCCGACTTCGTCACGATGGTCTGCGACGCATGGCTGCCCGCGGCGAAGCGCGAAGGCCTGGCCGACGCGGTGGACGCTTTCTGCGAAGGTATCGCGTTCACGCCCGAGGAGGTGCGCCGGGTCTTCGAGCGCGCGCGCGAACTCGGTTTGCCGGTGAAGCTGCACGCCGACCAATTGTCCGGCCTCGGCGGCGGCGGACTGGCCGCCCAACACCGCGCGCTTTCGGCCGACCATCTCGAATGCACGAGCGAGGCCTGCATCGGCGCGATGGCCCGCGCAGGCACCGTCGCGGTACTGCTTCCGGGCAGTTTCCATGCGCTGCGCGAAACGCGCGCACCGCCGGTGGATGCGATGCGCCGGCACGGCGTGCCGATCGCGGTGGCGACCGATCTCAACCCCGGCACCTCGCCGCTGCGCTCGCTGCGACTGGCGATCTCGATGGCCTGCACGCTGTTCCGGCTGACGCCGGAGGAGGCGTTGCGCGGCGCGACGGTGAATGCCGCGCGCGCGCTGGGCCTGTCCGACCGGGGTTGCCTCGCGGCCGGGATGCGCGCCGACCTTGTCGTGTGGGACATCGGCGAACCGACCGAACTTGCCTACTGGATCGGCGGCGCGCTGGCACGACGCGTGTTCGCGGGCGGACGCGAGATCCATCGCGAACATTCCTGATCGGGAACCACCCACGTCCCGGGCCCTGGTCCCCGGCGAATCGCTCCTGATTCGCACGATTCGCGTGCTGGACAAACAAATCCACACTCTCGCACCGCATTCGCGTGAAAGTCACAGACTGTGAACGCGAACCAGCTCACAGTTCGTGCGTATAGACGTCCAAATGTATGCGGGTTTTCGTGAACTGCGTTCACGCGACCGTCACAGAGTGTGACCGTCGGGGCATGTGAGCACTGCGTCTCGTTTGCCACGCGTCGCGATCACGAATATGCCGCCCGGGGGTTGGACCAGGTGGCCGGACATGAACGCGGATTCCTTCAAAACCATTTTCCTGAAAACGTTTACGGCGGGCCTGTTCTGCGCGGCCGCGACGCTTGCGCCTGCCGCCGTCGCCGGCGAGGCGGGCGGGCAACTGCACGTTTCGGTGACCATCGTTGCGTCCTGCCGCTTCACCGTGGATGAGGCGACGCTGTCGTTCGGCAACGTGGAGCAGGACGCCGGCAGCGCAACCGCGCAAACCAATCTCGGCGTGCGCTGCTCCGCGAAGCAGCCGTATGCGATCGGCTTCGACTACGGCCAGCACGCCGAAGGCGACCAGCGCCGCATGAGCAACGGCAACAGCGGTGTCGCCTATCAGTTGTATGCGGATGCCAGCCACCGCACGCCGTTGGGGCCGGTCGGTTCCACGAACGCGGTGCGCGGCGTCGGCAACGGCGACGAACAGGTGGTGCCGGTGTACGGCAAGCTGCAAGTCGCCAGCGACACGCCGCCGGGCGTTTACAACGACACGGTGAGGTTGACGGTCACGTGGTGACGCGAACCTGCCGCTCATGAAAAAAGCCCCGCATTGCGGGGCTTTTTTGTGCACCGGGAGGCAGGCTCAGCCGGCGGTCTTCTTCGCTGCGACCTTCCTGACCGCCGCCTTCTTCGCCGCCGGACGCGCGGCCGGCTTGGCGGCCGTCTTCACCGCAGCCTTCGACTTCGGCGAATGCGGGCGCGTGTTGCCATGGCTGCCCGCGTAGATCTTGCCCTTGCGTGTCTTCTTGTCGCCCTTGCCCATCGTTCCGGTTCCGGCAGTTGTGGTGCGGCGATGTTAGCAGCGCGGCTCATTTGTGCAATCGCCCTCCCGCCGCCGAGCCGCAGGCGAAATCGAGCCGATCACGACGCTGCGCCGCGCGCCCGCTACCGTCGGGAAGGGCCCGGCGCGCAGCCGCCGTGCGCCTCGTCCGCGCACGCGCCGACCTCGATTTCCACGGTCGCGTGGTCAATGTCGAACCGCTCGCGCAACACGCGCTTGATCGCGCGCAACTGCCGCTGCGTGTCGCTGCCCTCGCAGACGCGCGCGTGCAGCGTCGCCATGCGCCTGCCCGATGCGATCTGCCAGACGTGCACGTGATGGACTCCGAGGATCGCAGCGTCGCTCGCGACCAGCGCGGCACGGATGTCCTCGCCGCTCACGCCTTCGGGCACGCCTTCCAGCAGGATGTGGGAAGAGCGCCGCAACAACCGCCAGGCACCGCGCAGGATCAGCAGCGACACCAGCAGCGACAATGCCGGGTCGGCCCAGACCCAGTGCAGGTAGCGCACCAGCAGCGCAGCGGCGACCGTGGCTACCGAACCCAGCAGGTCGCCGAACACGTGCAGGCTGGCCGCCGCGGTGTTGAGATCGTCGCTTCCGCGCACGTGCAGCATGCGCAACACGATCGCATTCACCAGCAGGCCGGCCAATGCGACCGCGAGCATCACGCCCGAATGGATTTCGACGCCGCCCAGGCGCAGCAACCGGTGGACCGCCTCGTACGCGATCCAGGCGACCAGCAGCACCTGCACCAGCGCGTTGACGAAGCCGGCCAGCACTTCCAGCCGCGCGTAGCCGAAGCTGCGCCGCGCATCAGCCGGTCTGGACGCAAAATGCGCGGCAGCCCAGGCCAGCAGCAGTGACGCCGCGTCCGCCAGCATGTGGCCGGCGTCCGCGAGCAGCGCGAGCGAGTGCGACAACCAGCCGCCGCCCGCCTCGATCACGAGCATCAGGCAGGTCAGCGCGAAGGCGGCCCCGAGCGCACGGCCCCCGTGCGGGGAGTGCGCCGCGCCGTGATGTTCGTGGGAGTGCGCCATGCGGCGATGCTAGGCAGCGGCAGCGGCGTTACACAATCACCGCACCTGCGTTTTCCCGCCGTCCCGGACCGCTGCAGGCTTCATCGGCAACGGAATCGAAGAAAATTCCTCGGGCTTCGGGTCAACGCACCGGGTGCCCGCATTCCGCGCTGTGCACGTGCCGGTGCGAGAGCACCAGGTTGACCACGTGCGCACTCGCGACCAGCGCGCCGCCGCAGACCACGAGCGCTGTGTGCATCCATTCGTGGGCGCCGATGTCAATCACGATTCCGGAAAGCAGCAACGCAATACCGGGCGCCAGCAGGAACAGCGCATTCAGCTTGCGGTGACGTCGCCACGCCGTGAGGATGGTCGCCGATGCGAGCGCCGCCGCGCAGGCGACGAACACCCGCTCGAAACGATGGTCGGCAAGAAAGCCCAGCCCGACCAGCGGCAGCAGCGCAATCACGAACGGCAGCAGCGCGCAGTGCACCGCGCAAAGGAACGATGCGGTGGCGCCGACGCGATCGGCCGCGACGGCCAGCGGGCTGACGCGCGCGGCCGAGGCCGGAGAGGAAACGTCCACGTTCTCGGGGGAAATGCTCACGCGGCAGAGCCTGACAATCGTCTCAATTGAAATATTATAACATTTCCAGCTCCGTGGAAGACGCGGAGCAACGCCGACCAGCACGGATGGAGCAAATCCGGACGAAATCCGGACTGATCCGCGTTCATCCGCCAGCTTTGGTTGGCTCTTCGGGCAGCCAGAACCGGAGTCAGCCGGCCCGGCAGCTCTTGCACACCCCGTGCACTTCCAGCGTCTGCGCCTTGGCGCGGAAGCCCAGCGTGCCCGCGCGCTTCTCGATCAGCCCGGCCACCGTACCGTCATCGCACAGTTCGGTCGCGCTTTCGCAGACGTCGCAGATCAGGAAAGGCACCTGGTGCGCTTCGCCCGGATGTTGGCAGAACACGTAGGCGTTGATGGATTCCAGCTTGTGGATGAAGCCGTGCTCCAGCAGGAAATCCAGCGCGCGATACACCGTGGGCGGCGCCGCGCCGGCGTGGCTGTCGCGCAGCGATTCCAGCAGGTCGTAGGCTTTCACCGGCTTGCGCGCACGCGCGATCAGGTTCAGCACTTCGTGGCGCAGCGGCGTCAACCGCAGGCCACGCTCGCGGCTGGCCGCCTCGACCTCGCGCACGAAGCCGGCGGCATCGTGGTGGTGGTGATGCGGTTTGGAGCGGGGGGCGGCCACCGGCGCATTCTAGCGCCGGCTACTCCGGGCTGCCGAGCAACAGAGCGCTTTGATACGGATTGACGCGGATGGACACGGATACAGCGCGGATTGCCTTTATCGGTTCTTGTCCGTGTTCATC
>DASVDY010000106.1:0-6348 GCA_036380855.1 Rhodanobacteraceae bacterium | reverse complement strand
AGCTGGTGCAGGTAGTAGGGCAGCACGCCGAAGTCGAACAGCCGCTCGGACAACCCGGCGAGGACGGTCGGATCGTCGTTGATGCCGCGCAGCAGCACCGACTGGTTGAGCAGGGTTGCGCCGGCCTGGTGCAGCCGAGCGCAGGCTTCGCGCACGGATCCGTCCAGTTCATCGGGATGGTTGGCATGCAGCACCACCACGCGCCGCAGCGGCAGCGTGGCCAGCCAGTCGCATAAACCCGCGTCCACGCGCTCGGGCAACACGACCGGCAA
This sequence comes from Rhodanobacteraceae bacterium, assembly GCA_036380855.1. Taxonomy (GTDB): domain Bacteria; phylum Pseudomonadota; class Gammaproteobacteria; order Xanthomonadales; family Rhodanobacteraceae; genus 66-474. The sequence goes on along the minus strand of DASVDY010000106.1, from coordinate 6,076 downwards.
GCGACTGTGGAGGCGCAGGGTGCGCACATGCGGAATCGCGTCCAGCCCCTTGGTCAGCTCGCGCAGTTTCGCGTCCGACAAGATCAGCGGGTCGCCGCCGGAGAGGATCACTTCGCGGATGCTGCTGTCGGCCCGCACGTGCGCCAGAGCCTCGCGCCAGCCATTGGCCGCGGCGATCTCCCCCGAATACGGGAAATGCCGGCGGAAGCAGTAGCGGCAATTCACCGCGCAGGTACCGGCCGCTATCAGCAGCGCCCGACCTTCGTATTTGTGCAGCACGCCGTGTGCGCTGCGCGCGGCCAGATCGCCAACCGCGTCCTCCACGAAGCCTGGGGCGTCTTCGTTTTCTGCGAGCTGTGGCAGCACCTGCAGCAACAGAGGATCGCGCGGATCGCCTCGCCGCATGCGCGCCACGAATCCGCGCGGAACGCGCAAGTCGAAACCGGCGTCGCGCTCGGGCAAGCGATCGGCCAGGGCGCCCAGATCGAGCGCCTGCAGCAGTTCGCGCGCGTCGGTGAAGGCCTCGCGCAGGCTCTGGCGCCAGTCGGGCTGCGGCTGCGCGGACAATGCGGTTGCAGGTATCATTGACGGTCTTGACCGGGCGCCGGGGGCGCCGGGAACCTCTTATTTTAGCCGCCGGGACGCGGCATTTCCGCAGCGCATTTTCGGAGCACAGAGCGTATGGCCAATTACGGTCTCAACGACGTCAAGAACGGGCTGAAGATCATCGTGGACGGCGATCCGTACACGATCGTGGACGCCGACTTCATCAAGCCCGGCAAGGGCCAGGCGTTCACCCGCATCAAGATCCGCAACCTCAAGAACGGCCGGGTCACCGAGAAAACGCTCAAGTCCACCGACTCCGTGGAAGGCGCCGACGTGGTGGATACCGACATGCAGTACCTCTACAACGACGGCGAGTTCTGGCACTTCATGGAGCCGAGCACCTACGAGCAGCACACCGCCGACAAGAACGCGGTGGGCGACGCGGCGCAGTGGCTGAAAGGCGAGGAGGAATGCATCGTCACGCTGTGGAACGGCACGCCGTTGTCGGTGACACCGCCGAATTTCGTCGAACTGAAAATCGTCGAAACCGATCCCGGCGTTCGCGGCGATACCTCCGGCGGCGGTGGCAAGCCGGCCAAGCTGGAAACCGGCGCGGTCGTGCGCGTACCGCTGTTCGTCAATCAGGACGAAGTGATCAAGGTGGATACCCGCACCGGCGAGTACGTCGGGCGAGTGAAATGATTCGTGGGGTAGGGCGGGTCTTGACCCGCCGCATCTTGGGCCGCGTGCAAACCACGGCGGGTTAAAACCCGCCCTACGCGAGTGGATCTATGGAGCAAGCCGCCAGCCCACAACCCGTTGACCTGCTCATCTCCGCCCGCTGGGTGATCCCGGTCGAGCCGCACGGCATGGTGCTGGAAAATCACGCGGTCGCGGTCAGTGGGCGCGCCATTGTTGCGGTACTTCCGCAAGCCGAAGCGGAACGCACCTACGCTCCGCGCGAGCGCATCGAGCTTCCGGAACACGCGCTGATCCCCGGTCTGGTCAACGCCCACACGCACAGCCCCATGACGTTGTTGCGCGGACTGGCCGACGACCTGCCGCTGATGACCTGGTTGCGCGAGCACATCTGGCCGGCGGAAGCGAAAGTGATGAGCGCGGAGTTCGTGCGCGACGGCAGCGAGCTCGCGATCGCGGAAATGCTGCGCGGCGGCACCACCACCTGCAACGAGAATTACTTCTTCCCCGACGCGTTCGTGCGCACCTGCGCACGCTCGGGCTTCCGCGCGGTGGTGGGGTTGCCCATCGTCGAATTTCCAAGCGCCTGGGCGGCCAGCGCGGACGAATATTTCGATCGCGCGCTCGGCGTCCATGACGAGTGCAAGGGGCACGCGCTGCTTTCGTGCGCGTTCGCGCCGCACGCGCCCTACACGGTGTCGGATGCGAGTTTCGAGCGCATCCGCACGCTCGCCGACCAGCTCGACCTGCCGGTGCACCTGCACCTGCACGAGACCGCGCAGGAGGTCGAGGACGCGCGGCGCGAAAACGGCGCGCGCCCGTTCGCACGCATGCGCGGGCTGGGGCTGGTCAACGACCGACTGATCGCGGTGCACATGACGCAACTCACCGAGGCCGAAATCGCGGCGTGCGCGGAAGCCGGCGTCTCGGTGGCGCATTGCGCCGAGTCGAACCTGAAGCTGGCTTCCGGGTTCTGCCCTGCCGAGAAACTGCGCCGTGCAGGGGTCAACGTCGCGCTGGGAACGGATGGCTGCGCCTCCAACAACGACCTCGACATGTTCGGCGAGATGCGCACCGCCGCGCTGCTGGCCAAGGGCGTGGCGAAAGACGCGAGCGCCTTCGATGCCGCCTACGCGCTTCGTGCCGCAACGCTCAACGGCGCGAGAGCGCTGGGGCTGGCGGATCGAATCGGTTCGATCGAGGCCGGCAAGCAGGCGGATCTCGCGGCGGTGCGGCTTGACGAGCCGGAGACGCAGCCGCTCTATCATGCGATTTCGCAACTGGTGTACGCCGCCTCGCGGCGACAGGTGAGCGACGTCTGGATCGCGGGCAGGCGCAAGCTGGAAAGCGGCGTGTTGCCGGACACGGACCTCGATGCGCTGCGCGCGAAGGCCGCGCGCTGGCGCGAGCGGATCGCCCCGCTGGCTTCCTGACCAAACGAGAGGATGGAATGCAACGTTACCTGGTCCTGACCCTGCGTACGCCGCAGTTCGATCCGGCCGTGATTGACCCGCATTACGCGCACCTCGACGGGTTGCGCCAACGCGGGCGGCTGGAGCTGTTCGGTCCGTTCAGCGACAAGTCCGGTGGCGCCTACCTGATCCGCGCGGAGAGCATGGACGAGGCGCGCGCCATCGCGCACAGCGATCCGGTGCACGTGTCCGGTTCGTCGAAAGTGACGGTTTACGAATGGAATGCGAAAGAAGTTCTGGACACGGACACGCACGGATAAGATCTGATCGGGAATCCGTGTTCATCCGCATTCATCCGTGTCGAAGGTTTTTTCAGGGTTTTTGAAGTGAGCGAAACCAAAGCCAACGTCAGCGCGGAAGAACTCGCCCGGTTCGGGAAGCTCGCGAGCCGGTGGTGGGACCCGGACGGCGAGTCGCGCCCGCTGCACGACCTGAATCCCGCGCGGCTGGCCTGGATCGCGCAACGCGTGAACCTTCGCGAAGCGCGCGTGGCCGACATCGGCTGCGGCGGCGGCATTCTTTCCGAGTCGCTGGCGCGCGCCGGCGCGCAGGTCACGGCCATTGACCTCGCCGAACCGCTGGTTGACGTCGCCAAACTGCACCGCTACGAGTCGCGGGTCGAGGTTGATTACCGCCTGTGCGCCTCGCGCGAGCTCGCCGCGGCGGAACCGGCGGCGTTCGACGCGGTGTGCTGCATGGAACTGATCGAGCACGTGCCCGATCCGGCCGCGCTGGTCGCCGACCTCGCGGCCATGGTCAAACCCGGCGGCCGGGTGTTCCTGTCCACGCTCAACCGGACTCCGGCCGCGTTCGCGCTGGCGATCGTCGGCGCCGAATACGTGGCGCGCCTGCTGCCGCGTGGCACCCATCACTACGCGCAATTCCTGAAGCCCTCCGAGCTGACGGCGCTGCTGCGCCGAAGCGGCCTGGAACTCGAAGAGCTGGCTGGTTTGGTCTATAACCCTTTGACAAGGAAGGCATCCATTTCGTCCCGCGTGGACGTGAACTACCTCGTTTGCGCGCGGAAACCGGCATGAAATCATCGCTTCCGAACCCGCTGGCGGGGATGTTCTTCGACCTCGACGGCACGCTGGTGGACAGCGCGCCGGACCTGCACGAGGCGCTGGTCGCGCTGTGCAGGGAGCGCGAAATCAAGGCGCCGGAATACGAAACGGTGCGCGCGGTGACTTCGCGCGGCGCGCGGGCCATCGTGTCCACCGCTTTCGGCGACCAGGGCGAGAACGTGGTGGAAGCCGTGATGCCGCGCTTCATCGAGCTTTACGTGGATACCGGGACCGCGCGCACCCAGCCTTTCCCCGGCATGGAGGCCCTGCTGGGCAAGCTGGAATCGCGCGGCATCCCGTGGGGCGTCATCACCAACAAGGCGGGCTTCCTGACCGCGCCGCTGCTGGAGCGCCTGGGCTACGCCGGCCGCGTGGCCGCGGTGGTGGCCGGCGATACGCTCGCGGTACGCAAGCCGCATCCGGATCCGGTGCTGCTCGCCTGCACGCAGGCCGGCGTGGAGCCCGCGCGCTGCGTGTTCGTGGGCGACGACCCGCGCGACGTGCAGGCCGGGCAGGCCGCCGGATTGCGGACCATCGTCGCGGGGTGGGGCTATCTCGACCCGGAGGACGCGCGCGGCTGGGGCGCGGAGGCGTACGCCGAACACGCAGAACAGATTGCCGGCTGGCTGGACTGAGCCATGGCCGACGGTGCGCTGCAGACTTGGCTCGCCGCCTGGCGCGCAGCACATCCGCAGCTCGAGCCGGCATGGGTCTTCCTGCGCACCGATCCGCGTCGCGGCCTGTATGTCGCGCTCGCCGCGCTGGAGCAGGAATGGCTGGATGCGGTGTATGCGATCCGCGAGCCGCACGTCGCCGCGGTCAAGCTGCAATGGTGGGGCGAGGAATTGCAACTCGCGCAAACGGGTGCCGCCCGGCATCCGTTGACGCAGGCACTGTTTGCCGACGCGCACCTCCGTGCATTGCCATCGAGGATCTGGGAAGAAGTGATGGAAGCGGCGATGCTCGCGCTGGATACCGCGCCACCTTCGGATCCGGCCGCACAGCTCGCCGCCGCGCAGCCGCTGCATGGAGCGATCGCGCGCATCGAAACCGCGCTCTGGTTCGGCGCGGACGCGAGCGCCGTGCGTGCGCAGGCTGTCGCTGCCGCTCAACATTGCGCGGCGCTGCTGCGCAACTTTTCCAATGAACTCGAGCACGGCCGCAGTCCGCTGCCGATGGCGTTGCTGGCGCGGCACGGGTTGGGCCTGGCAGACCTGGAAGGGCGGAGTCCGGGGCGGAACGCTGCGTTGCGCGACCAGGCGCGCCTGCTCGGGCAGGCGCTGGCCGAAACCGATAAAATGCCCGGTCCCTTGAGCCTGTTCCGCGGTCTGCAGGCGCGACTGGATCGGCGTGCTTTGCGCGCCGCCGCGAAAGCCGCCGAGCCGCTGAGGGCATTGTGCAAGGGGCAGGGTGGCATGCGTGGCTTGCTGGATGCGTGGAGCGAAGCAAGGGCTTGGCATTCCGCGTTGCAGCCCTGATATCCGGCAGGCCGACAGGAACCCCGATGGCCACTCGAAACATCCAGGACGAACTTCCCGACATCGCCGCCGCGGCGCATCCGGATCATGCCGGTGCGCTGGACTGGGTCGGCATGGATGGCATTGACCTGCCGCTGCGTTACGCGGATGGGCAGGGCAATCCGCTGACTGCGCCTGCGCGGGTGTCGGTGCAGGTGAACCTCGCCGACGAGCAGGCGCGTGGCATCCACATGTCGCGCCTTTACCTGCTGCTGGAGAAATCGCTCGCCGAGCAGCCGCTGACGCCGGCCTCGCTGCGCACTCTGTTGCATGCGCTGCTCGAATCGCATGCCGGCTTGTCCACGCGCGTGCGCCTGCGCGTGGAGTATCGGCATCTGCTGAAACGCGCCGCGCTGGTCAGTGCCAACGCGGGCTGGAAGGCCTATCCGGTCCACATCGAAGCCACGCTGCACGACAATCGCTTCGCAGTGCAGCTCGGCTGCGAAGTGCAGTATTCCTCGACCTGTCCGGCGTCACTCGCGCTTTCGAGGCAGGTGAACCAGCAGCGTTTCGATGACGATTTTTCCGGCGCGATGCCCACCGACCATGCGGTGCGCGAATGGCTGGGTTCGGAACGTGGCCTGGCAGCGGCGCCGCACGCGCAACGCAGCACCGCGGCGGTGCGCGTGAAACTGGAGAACGGATTCGACCTGCCGGTCGCGGAGCTGATTGACGCGATCGAACACGCGCTGGCGACGCCGGTGCAGACCGCGGTCAAGCGCGAGGACGAGCAAGCCTTCGCGAAATTGAACGCCGAGAACCCGATGTTCTGCGAAGA
>DASVDY010000105.1:0-2653 GCA_036380855.1 Rhodanobacteraceae bacterium | reverse complement strand
CTCGCGGAAGATGTTCTCCACCATGAAGATCGCGCCGTCCACCAGGATTCCGAAATCCACCGCGCCGATCGAGAGCAGGTTGGCAGAGGCGTTGCGCAGGTCGAGGCACACGAACGCGAACAGCAGCGCCAGCGGAATGGTCAACGCGACGATCAGGCCCGCGCGCAGATCGAACAGGAAGAACACCAGCACCGCCGTCACCAGCAGCATGCCGGCCAGGAGGTTGCGCTCGACCACCTGCGTGGTTTCGTCGATCAGGTGGCTCAAGTCGTAGAACGGATGGATCTTGACGTCGCGCGGCAGGATGTCCTGGTTGAGTTCGCGCGTCTTGGCCTCGATCGCCCGCAGCACGTCCTGCGTCTTCTCGCCGGTGCGCAGCAGGATCACGCCCTCCACCGCGTCGTCCTGGCCCATGTAGCCGAACTTGCCGAGCCGTGGCGCGATGCCGAGCGTCACCTTGCCGACGTCCTTCACCAGCACCGGCGTGCCGTTGTGCACGGCCACCACCACGTTGCCGATGTCTTCGAGCGTTTGCAGCCGACCCAGGCCGCGGACGTAGTAGAACTGCCCGCCCTGCGAATAGAACCCGCCGCCGGCGTTGCCGTTGTTGGCTGCAAGCGAGGCTTCGACCTGCGGGACCGACAGGCCGACCGCGGCGATCCTGTCCGGATCGAGAAGCACCTGGTACTGCATGTCGCCGCCGCCGAAGGCGGAGTCGTCGGCCACGCCGGGCACTGCGCGGTACTGAGGAGCGATCACCCAGTCCTGCAACGTCTTCAGTTCGGTCGGCGAACGATCGGGACTTTGCAGCACGTAGCGGTAGATCAGGCCGGAAGGCGAGGACAGCGGCGAGATGTCGGGCGCAACACCGTCCGGCAGTCCGATGCCGCTCAGCCGATTGAACACGCGCTGGCGCGCGAAGTAGTTGTCGATGCCGTCGCGGAAGGTCAGCGTGACGTCCGACAGTCCGTACAGCGACACCGAACGCTTCATCACCATGTCCGGCACGTCGCTCATCGCGCGTTCCACCGGCACGGAGATCAGGCGCTCCACTTCCTCCGCCGAGTGCCCCGGCCACTGCGTGACGATGTCCACCATCGGCGGCGACAGGTCGGGATAGGCATCCATCGGCAGGCGCTCGAGCGCCCACCAGCCCGCAGCGACCAACGCGGCGGAAAGCAGAATGATCATCAGGCGCTGCGCAAGCGCGAACGCGACGATGCGGTTGATGATCGACGCGTTGCGCGTCGTGGCTTCCGGCGTGGCGCTCATTGGCTCTGGATGAAGCGCAGGAACAGCCCGCCGTCGCCGACGATGCGCTCGCCAGCGCGCAAACCGGACGGAATCAGGTAGCGGTCGCCGACACGCTCGCCCAGCGTGACGTGCCGTCGCGCATAGCTGTCGTCCTTTTGCACCACGTACACGAACGGCAGGTTGTCGTCGTCGCGCAGGATCGCCGATACCGGGACCAGCAGCCCGTTGCGTGCCTCGCGCGATTCGATCCGCACGCGCACGTACATCCGCTTCTTCAGCGCCCCGTCCGGATTCGCCGCCTCGACGCGCGCCACCACCGCGCGGGTGTCCGGATCGACTTCCGCCGAGACGTTCGTCACCTTGCCGGGGAGCCGCTTCGCGTCTTCGTCGAAGGAAATCGAAGCCGGATCGCCCGCGCGCACCGATTCGACATCGTTGCCGAACACGTTCGCGTTGACCCACACGCGCGACAGGTCGGCGATGGTGAAGCAGGGCGTGCTGCCGGCCTGCAGCAGCTGGCCGGGCGAGATGTTCTTCTCCACCACCGTGCCCGCGATGGGCGCGCGGATCACGCCTTCCACCTGGGCCACGCCCTTGTCGGCGCGCGACGCGGAAAGCGCATTCGGATCGATGTCCAGCGCGGTCAGTGCCTGCAATGCGGCGGCGCGATCGGCTTCCGCACCGGCGGCATCGACCTGCGCCTGTTCGGCTTCGCGCTGCGAAATCGCGTGGTGCGCCAGCATGTCGGTGTCGTAATCCGCAACGCGGCGCGCGTTCGTGGCCGCCGCCATGGCCTTGCGGTACGCGCCGAGCGCCGCCGCGAAATCAGGCGAGGTCACGGTGGCCAGCGGCTGCCCACGTTTGACCCGGTCGCCTTGCGCCACCAGCAGCTTCACCACCGGGCCGGAGAACGGCGCCAGCACCTGCGTGGCCCGATCCTGGTCGAAATCCACCACGCCGGTGGCATCGATACTCGAATGAAAACTGGAGGGCGTGACGGTGTAGAGCGCGATGTGCTGGCGCTGCGTGGCGGTCAGCGTGACGTTGCTGGCGGTATTGGCGCTTGTTTGCGCGAGGTCTGCGCCATGGGACGAACAGCCGGCCAGCAGCGTGAACGTGAGGAGCACGGTGAGCGCGCCCATCCAACCCACGCGCGTCGAGCCCTGCGACAGGTTCGGGACGGCCTGCGTTCGCGTGCACGAATGAAATCGCGGCAGGTCGCCATCCGGCTTCGGCCCCATCTTCGATGGAAGCCGGGGTTTGCGCTGAGGGCGAACCGCGAGCGGTCCCGCACCTTGTCTGGCCTTACTTCCGATCATCGTGGGTCCCCGCCAATTCCGCGCGATGCCACCAGCCGCCACCCAGTGCCTGGAACAGCGCAGCGGTGTCGGCGTAACGG